>NZ_JBHSRM010000002.1:0-387027 GCF_042658975.1 Sporosarcina thermotolerans
TTTTCTGCAAGTTTTCAATTTCAAGTTATTATGCTATTTTACTATTTTTTACAGCTATGCAACGCCAGTGAACGGTACCAGGTTCTGGAACAATTCAGAATTCAATGAGAACCTAGCACTTGAAATTCATTCTAAGTTTACTAAGAGCCCGGTACCCAACAAAAAAGCCCTTTCAGCACACAAAGGACTCCCAAGCCATAAAATAATTATGCTTTTTCTCGATGATTATTTTCATCAAACTTTATCTTTCCGGCCAATTTTTCTTTAGACAAGATCTTAGATAAATTTTCAATTACACCTATGTTAATACCTTGCTTGTAAAAATTGTCCGGGTCGAGGTCAAGTTCTTCTGGCCAGCTAACTGTTTCAAGCTCCGGGTCAACAAACACCTGTTTAAAGAACTCAGAGTCCTTAAGTTTTTCCAGTATACCTTTCATATGAGGCTTAATATCAACAATTTTCTGTTCTTCGTTGTCAAAGGTGATATATAGCCAGCCGTCAGGAAGTGGTTTTACCGATTTGACTAAAACCATTTTAACACCTCCTCAGTAGAGTGGTGGAATTTTGTTGGGTGCTTTCCCATCACGGCAATCGTTCCACCCTTTCATAATATCATCTCGCTATTTTTCCAGCCACTTTATCACATCTTTTTCCTTACTTGAAGGTAGTGGGCTATCCCCCTTTAGGTATTGCCCAGTTGCAATTTCAATTCTCGTTTTATACTCCCCAACAATATGAAAATGTGGCGGGTCATGATCGTTGTAATATAGCACTATTATAATGCCACCAAATTTACTTATTCTAGGCAACAACATACACCACCTTCTAGTATATGACAAAAATTCAGCGAGACTCTGACAACTCCTCCCCCCTTTCCCTACAATACCTCGCATACTCCCTCCCCGTCTTTTCCCAACCAACAGGCAATAAGGACGGCAATAACTTCAGATCCAAAAACGCATGGGGGCTTTTCTGTTCATAAAAATAATATTGATAAGATGAGTAGCGATATTGTTCCATCGAATCAACCATCGGCTCTTTCGTTTCAATCGGGTTCCTATGTATATACGATCCAACATTCAATAAACCAATTGGATCGACAATCTCTTTTGAGTAATACCTGTTTTGATAGATTTGACCAACATAGTTGTATTTTTTACGGTAATAGTCACTGTACCGACGATTAAGACGCATCATGATTTTCCCAAGTGGAACGATAGGTGAACGCATCAGCAAGTGGACGTGGTTGGACATGATACAATACGCATACAATTCGAATGGGTATTTGCTATTTACAAAGTTCAGGTTCCTAAAATATTCATACATATCTCGTTCAGTATTGAATATGTTCTGTCGATTGTTGCCCCGGACAATGATGTGATAAAAGCCGTTCGGATGCCAATCCCTCTTCTTATTAGCCACCAACAACCATCAATATCCGGTCCTTCGATTCTTTCATCGGAGCATCCGGCAATCCGATAATAACACAAGCCTCTTTCTCATCCCGTACATTCGCCTCCACCATCACTCTATGCCCTTTCATCCCCTCCAGCCCAACGCTCAATACATAGCCCACAACCTCACCCCATATCTTTTCCCACACCATACAGTAAACTGACTTTTACGTAAACTTTCTAAAAAGGAGAATAATGAGGATTTGAGGGGTTTTGGGGGAATAATTATTTATATCGACAGATTCAAAATTAACGACAAATCCAATAAACATGCGGTTTATTGAATTAAATGAGGGTTATGCAAAATTTCTTTTTTGGGTAGAAGGTTTTTTGTATTTTTCCATATTCATTCTGAACTTAGCATCAAAAAAAGATTCCATAAGCGTAATTCGCCCCGGAATCTTTTTCATATTAAAAACGGTAAAAACGGCACCGTATTATGGAGCAATTCGGAATTCAGCGAGAACCTGGTATCCTAAATTCCTTTAGAAACATAAGACAACCATTAGCTTGAATAGAATGATAGGAAAGCGATATGTATGAACAAATGTATTTACTTATCTTATATTATTTTTTATCAAGCGGCGAGATTGAGAATATGAAAATATTGACTGTCGAGATACGGGACAAATATGAGGTTTACTTTAAGGACAGATACGATGATGGTTATAAAACATCAATTTCAGAAAGGATTGGATCTCTTTTTGATTATCTTAAAGGTGAAGGGGGGCTAATTTAAGAAGTTGGGCAGAAAGGATTTTAGGGTACTATTTATTTAGAAGTTCTGTCGCTCTATGTTTGGAAAGATAGCTTAGAGAGGATATGATAAAAATGGATCTATTGATTTTCATTATTGGTGCTACTGGTGAGTTTATACCACAAACGTATACACAGTTTTCTATTGTGTTTAAGATATTATGGCAGAAGGTTCTATGTTCCTTTAGTTCCAGAAAACAAATCATCCGGCCAAACTTAAACTTGTCGCTTAAATAATAAAAAACATTTAAAAAGGTAATAAGAACAATCCCGAATACAATTAAGGCCGGGATGTGACTTAGAACCATACCAGACTTGCAGGAACCATTCCTATTGTACTCTTATACTCCTATTTTTTAATAGGGTTATTTTTCATTAAGTTAGTTCAACCCACGTTGTAACTTATAGATTAACTACTAATACACAATGTGTTGAATACTTTTTTATATTCGATTCAATTTTGTTTCCTGATATGGCAAAAGCCTTCTAACCGACAGCGGTTAGAAGGCTTTTTTTCTCATTTACAGTCATTGGAATAGGATTTTTTAAAGACGAAACCAGTTTCGGAACAATTCCGAATTCAATGAGAACCTGGCATCAAAATTCTTCTATAATCTATATTTCTTCATCAATGCTTCAGCCTCTTTTATTCCTGTATCGGTCAAATAGACGGATTTGGAGCGCTTGCTTCTTCGTAACCAATCTTCCTCGGACAATGCATCCAACGCGTCAAAAGGATAGCTTTTCCAGCTCCTTCTTATCCCGTCTGGATATTCATCCTCTTCCCATGATGTCAAATAAAGCAGCAATAATGTCAATTCCTTGATCTGTTTCTCCATAAAAATAGCCCCTTTCAGTAATCTCTTGATAAGTAATCAGACTTATGAGGGAGGTTGTATGGGCAGACATCCCACGAAGTTAAAACTTGCTTAATTCATCCATAAAGGCGGGGCGTCTATGGTATGTTACTTTCAACTCATCCAACAAAAGCATTTCGTCTTCTCGACCAGCAATCTTACGGAATCGTCCTAACACATCCCTATACCGATTTCTGTTGGAAGTAGCATCCGCCATTGTTTTTATATGGCTTTTAAATAAGAGGGAGGCTTCATCTTTATGAGAAACCACTATGTACTCCAAGTACTTCTCGATCTGCGAAGGATTTGCTCTTACGTATGAAAGTAAAGCATCAACATCTTTTTCAGCCTCAATAAGTTAGAGGTACATACTTCTATTTCCAACCTCTAATTCCCGTTTCAATTGGTTGTAAAATACTGTGTAATCTTCCATAGCAAGTTCTTTCAAGTCCCAATAATATTCAAAATGCCCTTCCATGAGCAATTCGCGTCCTAACTTCGATTGCACATTCGGTGAATTAAATTTCTTGTACGCATCGTAGCGCTATTTTATCCAACCCGTCAACAAACCTAAATAATCCCTATCCATTCTTTCACCATCGAAAGCCAACCTGATGACCTCATCATAGTTTCCGATATCCATTTCCTGTTGGATTAATCGCTCTCGGAACGAAGCATATTTCACTTTATCACGAAAGATCTGACTCGCTTCCAAACGGGGGCTGTCGAAGACTTTTCTTTTTCGGTTCTTGTCCAATTTCGTATTCAGTAGTAAAAAGGTGTTAGGTTCCGGAACAATTCCGAATTTAATGAGAACCTGGTACTTGAAGTTCAGAAACCGGTATCAAAAAAGGAAAGGAGATATAACCATATTTCACATGGCCTCTCCTTTCCTATTGATAAAAATGTTTTTCCAACGCTTCATAATCATTTTGATCAGTTAATATGCTGAGTGCCCAATTATAGGGGGATTCATGAAAACCCAGTTTATCTTTAATTAAAGAATCCTCCACGTGAGAGTCTATAATTATTCGCATCGCTTCCTCTTTGCTTTTACCAAACTCATTTATCAATTCCGTAGTGATATGCTGAACCATTAAATCAACTTCATAGCGAAGTTTATTTGTATTATTTGTATTTAACATTTTATCACCTCCAATAGTTCTAACTGCTGTGCATCTTCATCCGTTAATACCGCTAACTGATTCTTATTATGATATGCTTTTATATCCTTAAAATTCGTTGACAATAAACCACCGTCAGCAACAGGGCCATAAATCCAATCTTTAGATTTTACGGGATCTTGATTCCCTTGGCGCATATTCCATACAAATTCTTTCCACACCGAATCTTCAGCCCCGAATACCTTATAGTTTAACTCTTCCCATTCGGCAGCATCCTTAATCCTAAACTTGAGAACAGTGGGTTGAAAATCCTTTTTCATGCCGAGAAAATCACCGATTGTTATACTAGACAATTCCAGAATTGATTTAATAGGAATCGGTTTTTCTGTACGCCGTTTTGCCCAATTCTCGGCTTGTACAAAATTACTTGTCAAGTAAAAACCTGGTCCAAAATCAACTCCGCCTTTTTTCCTTGGAAATATCTTCACCCCATGTTTAATAACGCTATCAGAGTATAAATCTATCGTCCCATGATATAAGGGTAAATTAGGATCATAATTAATTAACAATCATATTGACTCCATTCCAGTTTTCTAAATTATATCATGAGTTTCTGAATATTTCATTTCTCTTCTCCATTTACGCAACTATTTAACCGGACGACCAACATGCTAAAATCGGTACAGGGCACAGGAAAATTCCGAGTTCAATGAGAACCCGAAATACTTATTTTGAAAGTAACTTTAGATTTGCTTGTTAAAACTATGATTAGTGAATCAAAGACCTTGTGATAAGATGAAGATAAAACGGAGTGATTTGGATGGAATGTACAATTTGTGGAATCGCCCCGGTGCGCGTACAGTTCGACGGACAGCCGTTTTGTATGGATTGCTATAATGCTGCAATGGCGGAGGAGTTCGGGGTGGACCTTCCCAAACTACCCACAACATTTTCCGTGGACGATGAAAATGGTATTCATCGAATTTTTGAAGTCGAACGCCGGATCATGGGTACAGGAATTTTGCTGACAGCCCGCGAACGATGGGAGCACTGCTATGAATTTGCAGTGGATGGAGAGTTAGTTGCCGATCAACATACACTGTTCAACCAACTCAAAGAAAAGACCAAACGGGGGCTGTCGAAGACTTATCTCGAAACAGGAGAGTATCCAAGTGGCGAGCCGTACATCACTGTCAAAGGCGATCACTTGAAAGGCGTGCTGTCCTATAGTGAAACTAACAGCGAAGCACCGCTCGTCATCATAGACGGCAAACCATATACATGGAAAGAAGTCGGCCGTCTTTTGCAGGCATTTGAAGGCTTTCAGGTGAAGATCGAAATGAAGGATTTGGCGGATGAGTGGGAGGAATGAAATTGTATGTATACTTCTAGTGCAACCTGCCGAACTGCTTGTCATACGTCAGATTCAAAATCGATGCGAAAAGAGGAGAAAATTGAAAGGTACCAGGTCCTGGAACAATTCCGAATTCAATGAGAACCTGGTACCCGAAATGATTTTTGAACTACGGATTGGATGGATTTTGTACTTGCCCTCCACTGTTTAAAAAGTCATCGTAGCGTTTTACGAAAGATACGATGTGAGCTCGCTTTAATGGGTCGTTTACCCCATAAGATTGATAAGTTTTCGGTGATTTGCCGTTTACTACTAAACCTGATGAGATGTTGGCATCATACATGAATTTGACCGCTTCTTGTAAAGATACCGACTTACCATAGTGGAGTGAAGCCATCGCTCTTGCTAAGTCGCCCCTTGTCACTACTTGGTCGGCAAGCGCTTTATTTGTAAGCGAACCTTTTACTGGTATTTTGTACTTTTCAGCTATTTGATACGGGACAGATGCAAAGTAGTTTGGTTGTGTGGGTTTTGTTGTGTTTAGTTCCTGCGGTTTTGAATGTCTCAATAAAATAGTTAGCATCTGAGCTTCAGTCAGGTTCCCTTGTGGGTCTAACCAGTTACCAATCGTCATAATAATCCCGTTTGTCGGGTGTGTCGTGTTATTATACCCCCGTATATAGCCTTTTTCTATAGACCATAACATGTCTTGTGACCAATATTGATTCTCCTGATAATCATTGTACGTAAGCTGTTCCTTTTCTTTACCTTTAAATAGAACCGTAAATTCCATTGTTCCTAATGTCATCCCCGGATCTCTGAAAATCGCTTCCCCATTATTGTCAACCGTCTCTCTTGTTTCAGAGTATATTTGGAATTCTTGGGTTATATCCTTTTTGTCTACCCACGCAATACCTGTATTGTCGGATGTTACTGACATCTTTTTGTCATTTGTAAACTTTAATATAACTTTTTCGTTCTTTAAAGGTACTCCTGCTTCATTCTGAAGTTTGATAGCAATTTTGGAACTATCAGTTATCAAATCACCTCTTATTGGGAAATACTCAGATGGTTGTAGGTCTAATACCCCTATCTCACTATACTCTCCTTCGCTGTATTCTACTTTACGTACTTTAAAGGAAGCATAGTTACCTACTTTGAGTTTTGTAGTGTTATAAATTAAATTATCTCCTTGAAAATATCGCTCTTCCAAAGAAAGCTCATTCACAGAGCTATCCGCTTTTGAAAGGTAAATCTGATACTCTTCTCCTAGTTTGAATCCTGGGTTTTTAAAGATTACATGATATTCCCCAGTCTCTCTATCGAATTGTTTAGGCCCGATTTCAATAAGGCTTATATCTTTCCCTGTTTTAGTTCTGTGAACTAAAGTGAAAGTTGGGATATATGTTAAACCATCTTGGTAGTAAGGTATCCTAATAACTGTATGTACCCCTGTCGTTACAGTCTTTTTAGAAAAATCTTTTACTATTCCTGCTGCTTCATATACAATCTCTTCAAAAGTTGTCTCTAAACCTGAATCTGTCCCTTTCTGCAAACTTTGTTCATTCTTTTCGGTTGTGTATTCTTCTGCAAAAACCGATACCGTAAACATAGAAATTACCAAAGCAAGTGACATTATTAAACTGAATGTTCCCTTCATTCCAATTCCCCCTATATTTGGAAATACTATAACAATCTTAACAAGCATAAGCGTTTTAATCAACAGCATATAACGAGGGGGATTCGTTCAGGTAAGAATTAGCCATTCGCCCATAGCGGGTCTTGGAAGATAGGGGAATAAAACTTCTATTGATACTCTTCGGCGCTGGCTCCGCGAAGTATTAATCTTTTAATGAATCGAAAATTCGAATAGTATGACAGCAGGCCCCAAGAAAAACCCCAGCTATAAAAGCTGAGGCAAAATCATCCTATTCTATTCCCATATCTCCAACAACACCCTGCCCACACAAACCCCCACTAACAACCCCTATTACCCTATCCCGCTCCTCCACCGTCAAACTAGATTCCGAAGGTGAAAACAGGTACCAGGTTCTAAAACAATTCCGAATTCAATGTGAACCTGGTATCCTATATCCACTCTAAGTCATGTGATAAGATGAAGATAAAAACGGAGTGATTTGGATGGAATGTACAATTTGTGGAATCGGCCCGGTGCGCGTACAGTTCGACGGACAGCCGCTTTGTATGGATTGCTATAGTGCTGCGATGGCGGTGGACACCCTTGCCTTCAGCTAACAGTTCCTACTGCCAAGCCTGTAGTGGACTTTCACCACCAAGTTATAGCGCATGCCTGGCGCACAGAAAAAGCCCCGCAGAGATTCCTCTCTACGAAGCTATAGCAAAGAAGTAATCTGAATTGTGTTGGTGCCAGGCACCGAACTTAGAGTTGCTGAGGTGTATTTAGTCCATACGATGAAGAACAAATGTCTTCGGTATTTCTTATCAAGGTTTTATTTCATTCATATGTTCTTTAATCGTCTTTTCTGTTAATTGGCCTGTAACAATGTCCACAATTATTCCGTCTGGGTTAATCAAGACCGTCGTCGGAAGTGGGACTATATTATATAAGTCCATGACTTCTCGGCCCGTATCGATCATTATCGGGAAATCCAGCTTGTAGTTGCTGGCAAATTCATTGACAGCAGACTCCGATTGTCCAATATTAACAGCAAAAACTTGAACGCCCTGGTCTTTAAATTGGTGGTATTGTTTATTAAGATCAGGCATCTCACTTTTGCTGGGCGCAGCCCAAGTTCCCCAAAAATACAGATACACAGCTTTGCCATTATAATCAGATAAACGATGTTGATTCCCGTCGATATCCGTAAGGGTAAAATCGGGAGCGACATCACCGACTTTTACTTCAGTAGAATTTACAGTTCCACTATCTGCATCGTCAGTTCCGCCCGAAAGCGTGTAAGAGGCAGCTAGAATACCCCCTGCAGCTACAATCCAAAAACCAATTTTATATGCTGCACCTAGTAACCCAAATATAAGTCCGATAATCGCCGTGCCTCTTTTGTATTTCTTTCTCATCCCTATTAATCCGAAAATAACTGCGAGTAACCAAACAGGTGCCATAAACCAGCCTAAATAGGGTATTAAGCCTACAATAAATCCGATAATTCCTAATACCAATGCCGTTGTGGCTGCACCATTTGATTGATTTTGAATAATGATGGTTTCTCTATTTTGTGCTTCCATCGAATCTCCCCCTTTTTTAAAAAACACAACTTTAAAAATATAACACTATCAATTAAACAAAATAAAGCAAAATGCCCTTACGTTGGCACTTTGCTTTATTTTACCATAGAAGACAAAAAAAAATTAATTTCTGTCCATAGTATTACAAACGGTATGAAACGGGTAGTAATCCATTGCTACGACCATTGGCCTCTTCGTTTCGATCGGGTTACGTAAAAAACGGTACCAGGTTCTGGAACAATTCAGAATTCAACGAGAACCTGGTACCCGAAATTAATTGGAATTCTTCTTTGAGTTCGAATGATAACGCTGCTTGTGCTTTTCTAGATAGGCATCCGGATCCATCTGAAAAGCCCGCAACTTTTTTAAGAAAAAACGGTACCAGGTTCCGGAACAATTCTGAATTCAACGAGAACCTGGTACTTGAAATTACGTTGCCCGTTACATGCATAGTTTTTAATAAGTTATCAAAATGATAATACAAGCCCCCATCTATTGTAAGTTGGGGGCTATTTGACGCTTACGCTCCCTACAATAACTCTTGACGGATAAAGATTATCATAGATAGCTCGTCCCTCCCGAAGAAACTCAGGAGAGAAAAGGATATTATCCGTCTTAAAACGCTGACGTACCGATTCCGTGTAGCCAACATAGTAGACTTAATCACCATGACAGCAATAAGTTTAGTGTAGGCTACCAGTTTCCGGAACAATTCCGAATTCAATGAGAACCTGTTACCCGAAAATCATACGTGAAACGATCACGAGTTTATATTGAATAGGCTGTATCCCTGCAGGATGAAAACGCAAGATCCTTTCGCGTCGCGGAAACACGCGCCTATAACGTTCTGTGATGGTGAAGTTTTTAAAAAATAACTTTGAAAGCTTTGGTTTCGTGCGGCCATTTTTCTTGAATTAGATGGCTTGACTTATATTACATTATACGCTGGTACCCGAAGAATTTAGAAAAATAATATAATTTAAGGTTGGGACTTTTATGGTAAGATTTTGATAGTATAGAAAAATGTTAGGAACTAACAAAGAAAAAAGAGGTGACACAAGATGTTTGCTGGCATATCAATATTAATTGTATTGGGTATAATATTTAAATTTTATCGAGCTACAAAGATAATAGAAGATTTTGCAAAAATATGGAGTGTTAATAGATTAGGTTTAATCATCAGCATAGTATTTACTACATTAGCTTTCACTTTAATTATGAATTTAGATGGGTGGATTTCAACGGTTTGGAACCTTTTATGGCTCAATCTACTAATTTGGAACCGTACTATTAGGTACATACCTTTATTCATACTAAGATTCGCCATTATATTAATTCCTTTTACTTTAGCTATTGACGCATTAATGGGTGATATAATTTTTGGTGAGAGTGCTGATCTTGGAATCAGTGTAGGGGAAGACGATATAGTAAACAGCCATTTCGTTAATCCACACGATGTAAGTGGCTACACTCGAGGTGATGGAACTGTTGTTGAGGGCTATTACAGGGACGGAGACGGTAATACTGACATCAATTTATCAAAAGAAGATGGCGGAGGATACATAAGAACGAATCCGGACGGAGACCCGTCAAATAATTTAAATTCTTAGGGGGATTTATATGTTATGAAAAATTTATTCTTTATTATTATAATAGGTATTGTATTAATATCTATATTAATATTTATTTCAAGCCATATTGTAACAATATTAGCTGTCATTTCCTTTATCGTCTTACTCATCGGCCTTTTTTCATTAGACTCTTTAAATAAATTGGAAGTACAGAATCATATAAAATTAATTAGTAAATCACAATACAAAACACTTCTGTCCGCTTATATAAGTTGTATGTATTTAACCCAAGTTTACTACAATGATACTTATTCACATTTTACCAATCGAGCGGGTGTTTCCGAATCTTTATTAGTTTTCTTAGCTTTCGCGCCAGGAGCGGTTGTTATGATGTATGTCTTAATAAGTGCTTCTTTAAAGTGGAACTCCTTCAACAAAAGTATTTAAAATTAAAAACGGTACCAGGGTTCGGGAACAATTCCGAATTCAATGAGAACCTGGTATCCGAAATCTATGAAAAAGGGCCCTCAAATGAGGACTCTCTTAGTTGTTACAAAGAAACTTCTATATGTGCAAAGTCTTGATAGTCGAGTTCATTTACGTCAATTTCACGAGATCTCATAAGGTCAATTAGAGTGGCTACTTTCATGGAAACTTTAGCACTAAAAACTGGCTCTTCAAAGTTATTATTAAAAACTTTACAAGGTACGTTCTTTACAACGTATTTCTGATCACTATCCAAAAACTCATAGTCTTGTGTGTATACAGGTTTATTGCCAACCATAGCACTAACCCCCAATGTAGATGATACCATTCTTTTTCACCCCTAAATATGTATATTTGTACGTCTAAGTTACAGTTTAACTATTATGTTGCATTTTATACCCTATTAGTAACTTATTCAATCATTATTGTTTTGTTTGGACTTTGCTATCTTCAACATTTGTTCTCTTAAGTCATCTGGGAAGAGAGGTTGCATTAAGTCTTTTTTAACGTTTTCTAAAGTAATTGTAACAACCGAAATTTCAAAGCCCTCCTCGATCTCATGCCCTTTAAAGCTAATTGCTGTCTTTTCTCTTTTGGGACGATTTTGGAGAGTATATGTAAGTTCTGTCTTTCCTTTGTACTGAGCTTTTTGAACCAGAAAAGGTACCAGGTTCTGGAACAATTCCGAATTCAATGAGAACCTGGTACCCGAAATTGTAAGTATACTTCTAGTGCCACCTGCCGAACTGCTTGTCATACGTCAGATAGTGAAAGGTACCAGGTTCTAAAACAATTCAGAATTCAATGAGAACCTGGTACTCGAAATTAATATCGGCAGCATTGGACATTAAGCAGCGGCATAATGAATTGACTCAGGTTCTGGGACAATTCAGAATTCAACGAGAACCTGGTACCAGAAATTAACACCGTATAAAATTCAATTGTATGCGGGGTTTGGCGGAAGCAACAAAGAAGTAAGAAAATTAATTTTGGAAGCGTTGGAGGAATATAGCTAACGGGGGCTTTAACGGAATTAGTGAATAGAATAGGGGTTCATTTTTTCATGAGGATACCATTCTGTAAGAGTGATATGTGGTGAGGAAATAAAGGGTTTAAGGGGTGGACATTCAAGTTTAATCCATCCCTCATTTTTTAAATCTATAACCCACTCCCCAAATTGTTTCGACAAATTGTGGATTCGATGGGTCCCTTTCAATCTTTTCCCTAATCTTCCTTATATGAACGGTAACTGTATTTACATCCCCAATTGAATCATAGCCCCAGATTCGCTCCATCAAATGTTCTTTGGTAAAAACGATGTTTGGATTTGTGGCTAAAAATTTTAAAAGATCAAACTCCTTGGCAGTAAGTGTTTTCTCTTCATCATTTACAAACACACGCCTTGAGTCACTTTGTATAAGTAGCCCCCCAGCTTGAATGTCATTTTGTTTATGTTTACGGTTCATTAGGCGGTCATATCTTGATATATGAGCTTTTACCCTAGCAACTAATTCATTGGGGTTAAACGGCTTCAAAATATAATCGTCGGCACCTCGGTCAAAGCCCCGAATTTTATCTATGTCTTCTTTTCGGGCTGTTACCATTAGGATAGGTATGACTAATGTTTCCCTGAGTTTTTTGCATATTTCGAAACCATCCATCCCAGGAAGCATTAAATCTAAAAGAATAAGATTATATAAATTAGTTGTGGCGAGTCTTAGACCTTCTTCACCGGTTGTTGCAATATCACTTTCAAACCCATTAACCTCTAAATAATCCTGTTCCAATACTGCAATATTCATCTCATCTTCTATGATTAAAATTCTTTGCATTTACATCACCTTTTCATATTAAAATAAATACTTGTACCCGCATCTAATTTACTATCAACCCAAACATTGCCACCATGTTCATTAATAATCTTTTTAACGATGGATAATCCAAGTCCACTCCCACCTGTAGAAGAATTTCTTGAAAGATCTGTTCGATAAAAACTATTGAAAATATAAGGGATATCTTTTTTTTCGATGCCACTACCATTATCTTTAATTTCTACAGTTACTTCATCTATTCCAGCTGATAAACGGACTTGGATTTCCTTATGTTTTTTATTCATATATTTCAAATTGTTTTGGGTAATGTTTGTTACAACACGTCGCAATTTTTCTCTGTCTGCTTTTACTAAATAGGAATCTTCCTTGTTGGCCAAAAGAATTATTGAACCTTGCTCTTTTGCCAATTCAAACGATAATTCCTCAACAAAATCAACAAAAAACGTATATAAATTCACTTCTTCGATGTAAAAAGGGGTTTGTTGTAAATCCAACTTAGAGAATAAAAACAAATCATCAATCAGTCCATCCATATGATTTGCTGTCTTATATATCGTGTCCATATATCGCTCTAACTTTTCCGGAGTATTAGCCACGCCATCTTGAATGCCTTTTATATAACCTTTGAT
Organism: Sporosarcina thermotolerans; assembly: GCF_042658975.1. Taxonomy (NCBI): domain Bacteria; kingdom Bacillati; phylum Bacillota; class Bacilli; order Caryophanales; family Caryophanaceae; genus Sporosarcina; species Sporosarcina thermotolerans. The sequence goes on from NZ_JBHSRM010000002.1 coordinate 13,289, forward strand.
GGATGTCAGTGGTGTTTTCAAATCATGAGAAATACTTGCAATCAGCTCTTGTCGGTTTTGCTCATATTGAAGTTGGGCGGACTGGGCTTCTTTTAGTTTTATACGCATCGCTTCAAATGTATTGGTTAGCTCGCCTAATTCATCCTTTTGATCAGACTTGATGCTGTATTCCAAATTACCATTACTGATTTTCTTTGCAGCAACAGATAGCTCCTTGATTGGAGATATGATGCTTTTTGACACATAATAAGTTAGTAGGCCATTTGTTATGATGATAATAAAAACCATAGCAATAAAACGATAACTTAAAAACAACCCCATGCCCGAATCTTGTAAATTACCTCTAAAAACGTAAAAGAGTAAATAACCCAAAACTATTTCCGCTAGTAAGAATCCAGTAATTGGAATAATAATCATTCCTATATTGGATAAAATCAATCGTTTTTTTATAGACAACACCACTCACCCCCATTAGCGAAATTCGCTATGCTATTTTTAATCATGACATAATGACTCGTTTAATGAAACAAATGGGACTGCCAAAATCAACAGCCCCTCACAATTTGACTAAATTATATCTTTTCAAATATCTGTCCATCTTCTATACGCAAGACCCGATCACAGAGGTGCAATATTCTTTCATCGTGTGTCACCATAATTGCTGCTTTATTCCTTGTCTTTACTTCATGAGATATCATTTCAACAACCTGTTTTCCACGTTCCGAATCTAAACTAGCAGTCGGCTCATCTGCCAATACGATATCAGGATCATTCATAAATGCCCTTGCAATAGCAACCCTTTGCTTTTCCCCACCAGATAACTTAGCAGGATAAGACTTTGATCTATGACTTAGCCCCAAATGATTTATTAAATCAGTAGCCTTTTTCACATTTTCTTTTTTGCCTGTTTTAGAAATATCACTTATTAACATTAATTGTTCCTTAACTGTTAAATAAGATACTAAGTTGGATGATTGAAAAATAAATCCTATTTTGTTCTTTCTTACAGAAGTTAACTTAGACGGTTTATAGGCTGCTATATTCTCTTGATCTAGTATCACATTTCCACTGCTTGGTGATAATAATGCACCAATAATGGATAAAAGTGTACTTTTACCAGAACCCGATGGTCCAACGATGGCAATAAACTCTCCTTTTTTTAATGTTAATGAAATGTCTTTCAATATAGTGATAGACGAATCACCGTCACCAAATCTTTTTTGAATATGCTCAAGTCTCAATATTTCCTTTGCCATTATTCAACCCTCCCAATTGCTTCTAGTGCATCAACTTTTGCAACTTTATTGACAGATAATAACGAACCTAATAAATTTAAAACTAAAAATAACGCCGCTGTACTTAATACTAAAGTAGGTGAAGTTCTAAAAGGCACTCCTTCTGGGATTACTTGAGTCATACCGTAAACGAATAAACTACTAAATACGACACCAATCATTGTAATCAACGTAACTTGAATAATAATCCCCTTTGCAATATAAGATGTAGTTGCTCCTATTGCCTTTAAAATCCCAAATTGATTTGTTTTTTGTAATGTAATAACGTAAAAAAATACTGTTGAAACAAAAGCAGAGATGATAAATAGAAAGACAACAATCATCGTTAATGAACCTTGTGTTTCCTTGTACCCGGGTATAGTCTTTACCGCTTCATTAGATTCCATTGTATCGTACCCAGTTATAGGGGCTTTATCACCTGTATAAACAACTGCATTATAAGAAAGTTTATCTTGATATAAAGCATTCATACCCAGTTCAAAATCTGCATAGACAACAGGCATCATCGAATAAGTATGATCTTTCGTAAAACCAGCAATAACGATTTTTTTGCCTGTATTCTTGTCTGTAATCTCATCATTTAATTTGATTCCAAATATTTGAATACTTTCATCAGCAATTACTTCATTTTTGTTTAGCCCACTAAAGTCTTTTCCTTTTACTATTTCTAAATCTGAATATTGATTAGCATTCACTGAAAAATAAACAACATCCACATCTTTTTCATTCTCTCTTTCTAAAGTGGACATGTTAATAGCTAATGGTGTAGCGTTTTGTTCCAGCTGTTCACTAATATTTTCCACGTCTTTCAAGGTTAAATTCGATTTTATAATGGCACCATCAGCCTCTTTGTTCAGCACAATATAATCTGCTTGAATATTTTTAATGGCAGAACTATCACTGAAGCCCAATCCATTGGCTAATCCTGTGACGAAAAACACTAAAAACAAGACTGCAATTGTGATGACACTAATTAACGTGTATCGTAATTTTGATTGTTTCATCTCTTTAAATGCTAAAAACATATTTACTCTACTCCTTATTTTTTATTATAAATCAGCACGACTAATGTACAAAGGATGGCAGTATAAAATGGTAAAAATTTGATGCCTATTGGTTTCTGGAATATAAGCATTCCCAATATACCAATGAACTCAGATAAGATGATTCCGAGAATAAAGCCGCCAAATATTCCCGCTAATATGCCTAATAATAGTTTCATTCATCAATCTTCCTTTCATAGATTCTTGCGAAAAATTAATTTCCATGATTTTGAAAGTAATAAAAATGATAGGACAAAAAGCAGAATGCCAACTACCGGATGTATAGATCCCACCCATGGTAATACAGACCTAATATTTGCGGTAAAATACATCAAATAAATTGAAAGAAAAATTCCACTTAACTGCCAATAAGCCCAACGTGGTAAGGAACCTAATATAGCGAAGATAAGCATTAATACTGGTAAATTAAATCCAAACAAATGAACAAACTTAATATGCTTTGACCAATAAACTGGATACTCAAAAATTGCTTTTCCTGCTAGATAAAACTGTACAAAAATACATAGGGTAAAAAGAATTGTTAAGATGAAAAAAATGATTCTTCCAACACGAATTCTACTATTATTTACTTCCAATTTGTTCACCTCCTGTATTTCAAATCGTGTTTACAAATTCATAATACAAGGGCATTCTAAATTACTTCTTATAAAATTCTTAAATAATTATTAAATCTTAGTATCAACTGAAACTTTTATTACCATTGCCAGTTTCTATCCCGATATAATAATGGAATTGAATTGTGGTTCTTGGCTATTATGTATGTAAGTTACGTAGATTTGAAGTTGGAAAGAAACTAATTATTTCACTGTTGTGGATAAACGGTTTGACAAAAGGTGAAAATTGAAAATGCGAGTTCCGTTCCTAAGTTGAATCATAATAAGGGATTTGAATTGGGTGACATATTTCTTCTTTATTCATTTTTCTAATTTATATAATTGTTGCTTCTTTCTCTTGCTTATCTCTTAATTTTTTTCCCTCGTAGGTAAAATCTATTTAATGTTGATAGAATGCTCAATACAATTCAGGGTGGAAAAAAGGGGGGGCTTAGAGCTGCAAGGATTTGGGGTAGGTGTGGGAGTGAGATTGGGTGGATACCGACTTTTTGCAGATGAATAGCTTTTATTTCATGGATACTTTCAACTTCCCTAATGGAGATTGGTTGGTTTCCTGAATGGAGAAAAGGGGACAGAGAGAAGAATTGAAGCATCCAATGTCCCAAGGGTCTTCACAAATGGATATTTAGACATGATCGTAATTGGTATGAAAAGGTTACGCCAAGAAACAAACCAGAAAAAGGAGTGCGGATTTCATTGATTGGGAACAATGGGATATGGAATGTCTGACACTTGCAAAGAAGGCTATAGAAACAATCCTTCAAAGAGATGGAAAGCCCATTAGAGTAACTACTAGAAGTGTTAAAGACACACTGGGGTTTGGGAACTGGTTTAATAATAAGAAGCTGAAAAATACCAATAATTTTTTGCTTGAAGCAAAAGAGGATATAGATTGCTTTCGTATCGGGTATAAGAAAGAGAAAGTGGGCCATTAATGCGATGATAAGCAAAGGAGAGTCAATAACACCGTATAAAATTCTTGAATTTAACCAAGCATTTGTAGATTTAAAAAAGATTGTTGAAAGATACGGCGATAAAGAAAATGATGACTATGAGTGGGATGAATGAATTTGTATGTATACTTCTAGTGCCACCTGCCGAACTGCTTGTCATACGTCAGATTCAAAATCGATGCGAAAAGAGGAGAAAAAACCTTCTGGACAATCAGTAAGCTCTTCTCTTTTTCATCATTAGGTTAATAGAGTCCGCCCGAATTTAGACACTCAATCCGTCAGAATTGGGACAGGTAATATAGGTAGCATTGGACATTAAGCAGCGGCATAATGAGTTGACTTGGTTTCCAGGACAATTCAGAATTCAATGAGAACCTGGATATGCTAAATCTTGGATTTAAAAAAGGAAAGGAGATATAACCAATTTTAACATGGTCTCTCCTTTCCTATTGATAAAAATGTTTTTCCAATGCTTCATAATCATTTTGATCAGTTAATATGCTGATTGCCCAATTATAGGGGGATTCATGAAAACCCATTTTATCTTTACTTAAAGAATCCTCCACGTCAGAGTCTTTAATTATTCTCATCGCTTCTTCTTTGCTTTTACCAAACTCATTTATCAATTCCGTAGTGATATGCTGAACCATTAAATCAACTTCATAGCGAAGTCTGCTTGTATTATTTGTATTTAACATTTTATCACCTCCAATAGTTCTAAATGCTGTGCAGCTTCATCCGTTAATACTGCTAACTGATTCTTCTTATTATATGCTTTTATATCCTTAAAATTCGTTGATATCCAATCCAGTTTTCTAAATTATATCATAGATTTCTGAATATTCCATTCCCCTTCTCCATTTCCGCAACTAATTAACCGGACGACCTGCAAGCTAAAAGCGGTACCGGGTTCTGGAACAATTCCGAATTCAATGAGTACCTGGTACTCGAGGTAATTTGACAAATTGCTCAGTTTTCAATTGCGAAATACACCAGGTGGTAAACAATATTTAAAATAGCTTTAAAAAATCAAATGACTCTGACGATAGTTTGGTAGAATGAAGTATACAACAAATGAACTGAGTTCTATGGGAGGATTAAATAAATGTTTAAAGAAGAAAAAAAGAAGCTACTTATTGTATGTGATAACAAAACGAAGGTATATGCAAATCTATTATCTCAGCTTATTAGTGCCAAAGATGATAGTGAAAACGAAGTTATTGGAAGTAAGGATGGTTCTGTTATAGCCAGTGTTTGGGAGGAAAAGCACTTTCTTGCGAATGAGGCGAATATCTCTTCTGACCAGAATATTTTATTTATTGGTAGTAGCAAATCTGCAAAATCAGTAATTCCGAATGTCTCAGAGAAATTCAATGAGCATGGAATTCATTATGGATGGCTTGGGAATCAGGGTGTAATTTATATTGAAGATAGATTACTCAAAAAGGAAGAGTATGACAGTTTCACTACTTTTTGTGAACAGCAACAAAGAGAATTTAAAGAAAAAGTAGAGCTCAACCTATTACACGCAACCCCAAATATAGTGAAAGGCTTCGCCTTATTATTACCTTATGTATACCCAGTTGCCATTTTCAGTATTGTATCAAGCATGAAGGCAAAGAAAAAAATAATGAAACAACAATACCACACTGGCGTGTACCATTTCTATATGAATGCATTAACTCCATTTTTGGAGGATTAATACATGGATTCTTTTAAAAAGGGATACGACTTCTTTGGGAAAAATGCCTCAGCGTTTGTAGGCGCTCATGCTGGCAATGAATATATTTCTTCAATTAGTAGTGAAATTGAAAAATTTCAATCGGAAATCAATCGGTTCCAAGGCTTTGAAACAAACACCTCCAATTTACAAGGCGATGTCGCAGAATTTTGGCATTCAGGTACGCATAATATTGATGCCGTTTTAAAAGGAAAATCGGTCCGAACAACAGTGGATAGAAGTCATGATTTTGCATCCGCTGACGTTATCGATAGTAATGGAACCGAATATGGTTTGAAATACTACCAGACTGGGATAAAGAGTGCTAAAGCCCAAGCTGAAAGTATCTTTGAACGGTATGTCAAATACAAAGTTAGGTCGCTCAATGTAGGCAAGCCATTTGATTCATTAGAGGAGTTTATGAAAGTACGAGGTTACGATGACATACAACTCCTAAATGACCCTATATATTCTGGGCAAGTACGGGTCATTCCAAAGGATCAAATGCAAGAAGCAATTAACTGGCTTGAGAGTAAAATCGCTAAGGAAAGCATCATCAGACCTGACCAAGTTAAACGGTATGAAGATACGTTAAAGATGTTAAAAGATAAAATAGAAACACCGCAAGGAACAGAATCCACCCCTCTCTCAAGAGAAGAGTCAGAATTACTTGCGCGGTTAGCCAAAAAAGGTGAATTTGACTCTGGCGAACACGGTTTTGCTACAGAAGAACTCGTAAAATACAAATATGTTATGGAGCAAGCTTTTAAAGCAGGCCTAACTGCAGCAACTATATCCATCGTCTTAAAGGCCGCCCCAGAAATATATAGAGCAATCGACTACTTAATTAAAACTGGAGAACTAGATGAAAAACAATTTCAAAAAATAGGGTTTGCTGCTTTGGAAGGTGGATCAGAAGGGTTCGTTCGTGGTACAATCTCTGCCGCACTGACAACTGCCTGTAAAGCAGGATTATGGGGCGAAGCATTAAAATCTGTCAATCCCGCTGTAATTGGTGTTGTCACAGTAATAGTTTTAGATGTGATGAAGAATTCATTTTTAGTCGCCAACGAAAAAATGACAAGAGGAGAACTCATTGACAACTTGGTTAGGGGCATGTATGTATCTGCAGGTTCTCTAATTGTTGGGGGCATTACTCAAAGTTTTATTGCAATCCCAGTATTCGGATTTATGTTAGGGAGTTTTATCGGATCCAGCATCGGATCTTTTGCTTATACCGCTTCATATAAAACGTATATCTCATTCTGTATTGATTCTGGATTCACCATGTTTGGTATCGTCGACCAAGATTATCAGATGCCACATGAGTTACTAAATGAGATTGGATTATCTACGTTTGAATACGAACAAACGCAATTAGAATTATTTGAAACTTCTACTTTTGAATTTCACACCTTTGAATATGAACAATTTGCCTACGAAACTCTTGGGATTACATTATTACGAAGAGGCGTCATTGGTGTGAACCAAGTAGGATACTTATAAAAAGTATGATTTACACACATTACAATTAAGGAAATTGAAAAATGGATTGCCTCCCTGTCAATTCATCTCTTGATATTCATAAACTGTTGTCATAAATAAATTACATTTCCTTGCGATCAAAGATATTTTAAATTCTACATTTATACAATTATAGTGAATAAACTGAATTCAACCATGTACAGGTACCTTAACAAACGGAGCATTCAAACAAACGCAGCTCGCAACAAAAACACCCCAACTACAATCACCATGACTGTAGTAAGGGCGCAAATTGATATACCCCATCCAATTTAGAGTGCAAGGTTCCTGGGCAACTCGGAATTCAACAAGAACCTTGCAACCTAAATTCCTTCCAACCTCCTATAACCTAACCTGCTCACGTGCTCCCCTTCGTACATAGCCGCAACGACTACATGAACTAGAATAGTAACCAATGCGATGATACCCCGTTAGCTTACACACCAATCTCCCGAATAATTTTCTCATAAGCTTTCTCCTCACATTATTATTCTTTTAACCGGTTCCACCTTTATGTCATTTATAGTAGTACCTAAAGTACAAGTCACGCTTTACTGCTCCCCAGCTTCCTCTTCGATTTCTTCATTGAAATTGGGTGATAGGAACTCCTGCAGCGCCTGTTTATTTTTCTCAAAATCAATACTAAGAACAGCTCCTGCTGCCACGCGTTTATGCTCATAGGAATCTTCAAGTGGGATCCGTAATGTCTGCATTTCGGATTTCCCGCGAAATATTCCCTCCCCGATTTGGAAGATTTTTTTCTTGCTCATATTCGTGTCGATATAAGGGTCTGCCATGCCAAGTATCTTCGGGAAATTTACAAGTGTATGCATGCCGACAGCCTGTTCCTTCACTCTTGATATGACTTCTTGTTGCCTTTTCACACGACCAAAGTCATTTTGATTGTCATTACGGAAACGGACATATCCTAATAACTCATCCCCATGTAAAAGTTGTTTACCAGGTTGAATTTTGCCCCCCCTATAAGGAATCGACTGGGATACGTCGATTTCTATCCCGTCAGGAGCAACGACATCCATTATCTTTGAAAAGCCGGATAAGTTGACGGTTGCGTAGTATTGAATGTCGATGTCAAAGTTTTGCTTTAATGTTTCCCGGACAAGCTCCGGTCCGCCGAAAGCGAATGCGGCATTTATCTTTTGTTTTCCGTGTTCCGGTATATCGACGTATGTGTCGCGCATGATGGATACTAACTTCAAATCATTTTTTGACTGATTATAATGAAGGATCATTAACGCATCCGATCTTCCGACTTCATTATCACGGGCGTCGCTTCCTACCAAAAGAATATTCAAGACATCATCATCTTCCGACTTCACACCTTCGAATGGCTTAAATGTTGTTTGGGGCACTAACAATTCAATCTGGGCAAAATCTTCAGTCGCGACAGCTAATCCGCTCTTATACTGGACATGCCAATATAATGCGCCAGACGCAATAATAGCTAAAAATACCAGAGAAAAAATTATCAGTATTTTTAAGCCCCTTTTCATGAATGGCCTCACCCCCCCGTTTTTTTATTCATTAAGCAATGGTTTGCATTTGGATATCAAGTAAGTTTCCAAATACCCCCTCCTTTTCTTTCGCCAATCGGTTATAATCACCGGTTTGAATGATTTCTCCAGCGTCCATTACCACTATTTGATCCGCATTACGAATCGTTGATAAGCGGTGGGCAATTACGATAATCGTCATCTTTCCTTTTAACCTTTCGATTGCCTCCTGGATTTTCGCTTCATTTTCCACATCCAATGCACTCGTCGCTTCATCTAATATGAGAATAGATGGTTGCCGTAAAATAGCCCGGGCCAATACAAGACGCTGCCTTTCCCCACCGGACAGTCGGATTCCCCGGTCTCCTATACGTGTATCAAGACCTTGCGGAAGCTTTCTTATGAATTCCGCTGCTGCCGCAAATTCTAAGGCCTCCCAAATCCTATCTTCTGTTGCATCCGGGTCAATGATCAGCAAATTCTCCCTAACCGTTGCGTTGAACAAAAATGGGTCCTGCGGAATATAACTGATTGATCTCCTCAACGAAGTTACATTCTCATTTGTGAGCGGTTCATTATCAATAGTTACCATCCCTCGATCCGCTTTGTTTAGGCCCATTAGCAAGTCAATTAATGTACTCTTTCCAGCCCCAGATGCCCCTACTATCGCGGTCATCCGATTAAATGGAATATGCACATCCACTTTCCGGAGCGCATACGTATCCTTTTGCGAATCATATTTAAAGTGAACATTCAGGCAATTCAATCCAAATTTCATCACTATCGGCTTCACATCGTTAACTTCCAGACTTTGCAACTCCCTTGAATCCGCACATTCATTTTGCAAATCCAGTAGTGCTTTTAGTGATGGCATCGTGGATCCAAGTTGCTCCAGATTGGATTGAATGCCTGTAATCCTTGGCCATAGCTTGGCGAAAATAATGACGACCAACATGACTTGCGCCGTTTGAGCTTGCACCATTTCAATCGAAAAGAATATAAAAGCGGCAATGAGTATAGCTGAAACCATTTTAAAGAGCATTTGTGAGGTCGAATTGACAGTCACTAATTTGATTCGATTTTTCTCCATCTTTTCGGTAAGTGAGAAAAACTTCCGTAAATGGTTTTCCTCCAACGAATTACTTTTGATATCCTTCATCCCATTCAAGTGATCCGTGACGTCCGCCATGTATGTCTCCGTCAACCCAAATGTTTCTTTACCTAACGAATGGGATTTTCGTATAAACTTTTTCGAAAAAAGAATAAGTATGAGTCCGAAAAACAATATGAAACTTGTCATCTTTACAGATAGATAAAACGCTATCGCGATTTGAATGAAAGTAAGAATAATCGAAGACATAAACTGCAGAAATAAATAAATGCCTGCACTAACGTTATACATTTCATTCGTCATTATATTAATAATGTCGGATTTCCTCTTCTTAAGGTAAAATCCCCAATTCGCATGAAGCAAACCCTTATACGTATCCTCTTTTAGTTTTCGAATGAACCCTTGTTGGATTTTAGCGCCTAAAATTGTTTGACTACGTTTGAATACACCTTGTCCAACCATCAAAAGGACGTAGATTCCCAATATGATCAGTAGGCTAGCCGTTTTCGGGATTCCCGTAAACACGTCCGTCATCCAATTTAAAAACGAAAGACCGTCCGTATTTAGATCCATAATTCCTGTCAATCCAATTAAAGGAATCACCAAAAAAATACTTGCACTATCTAGTAGGCCGATTAACATCATACAAATCAGATTGATATATAGTATTTTTCCAGAGTAGCCATGTATTTGCTTTGTAAAGTGCAAGAAATGCTTCAAGACCAAATCCTCCATTCGACAGCCGTGTTTCAATGTTTCATTTCTTTAGCAAACTTCGCAACAACCGTGAACCTGTCCATCACTTCAGCACCCGATACATAATAGGGACCACTACGTAACCAAGCATGCGCGACCATTTTTCCATCCGTGTCTTTTGCGGTACCTAAGTAAAGGGTGCTACTGATATTTCGTTTCTCAAGCATTTTCATCCCGGCAATCGCTTTGACAAGACATTGGCTTTCCCACAATGTATAGCGGCTCATGAGATGAATGGCTTTCGATACTCGTGCCAACTCTGCATTATTTGAAGCAGTAGGAGAAAAAGAGGTCTCTTTCATTTCATCACCAAGGCCGGAAGCCACTTTTGAAAACGGAATGCTCTTCAAATACCGCCCTCTTGCCAATTGCAAGTACGCCTCCAACAGAAGCATTTTGCTCTCCCAATTTAATCTCAAAAACGTACGGACGCGTTTTAATATACGCATTGTGGCCCTCCACCTAATTCGCGATTATCAAGCCTTCTCCAAGCAATTGCTTCAAAAAGGCACTAACTTGTGCTTCACACTCCGATTGTTCAACGTCATAGTTTGATAATAGGTTTTCAATCAATTTCTCAAATGATATAGGCTCACCCATTAGATCCCAAATCACTCCGCCTAAATTTCCAAGATTATAATATTTCCCGCTTTCAATACTTAACATCACTGTTTCCCCATCCATATCACTAACAATATTTCCTTGATTTCGATTAAATACTGAATTCTTTAACTCTATCTGTGTTTTGATCATCTCTGTTCTCCTCCGCTCTTAGGGTTGTTAAGATAAGGTCGACTAACTCATTTGCTGTAAAATGAGTAATCGGGCGACAAATTCGTTGGAATTGCAGTTTATTCATCATTTTAGAAGACATGTCGAAATGCCATTCCATCAGACCGGAACCGTGCATGAAAAAATTGCGGTACGTATGGGAATACAATGTAAAAAAACGTTCCATCTTTTCGATTGGGTGAATGGCAATCTCCTCAAAGCCCCCTTTCACCAATTCAAATATCCCCGCAAGCGGAAGAGGTTCGGTAGCAAACTGTGACTCTACTGGAATGGCAAATTTTGTTTCCCTAACAAAGAGCGGCTCAAAATTGGAAGACTCCATTCCGAAATGCTGCAGGCTTTCCAGCCATAGTTTCTGCTGGGGATAAGCGGGTGTAACAATTGGCGTATTCGCCCGATCTAAGGTAACCGGTATCACATCATCGCTCAACAATTGATAGCCCCTTTGTAAAAAAGCGGAAGCAAGAGTAGATTTCCCCGCGCCAGATTCACCCACAATGGCATAAGCCTTTCCATCTATAACTATTGCACTTCCATGAAGAGGAAGGATTTTTCGTTGTAATAAAATTGCACCCATACATGTTCCTAACAGAAAGAGTCGTATTTGATCTTCATCGGCCCCCTCATACTTCCTAAAGACAATTCTTTTACCATCATGTATCAAGAAAACCCCGACTTCAGGCACACGAAATATGACCTTATCTTCCTCACTGATATAGACATCTTTTAGATCTAATTCAACCAGGAATGTAGAGTCCTCAGATTTTTCAATCACTACATCAGTTTCATTTTCATTTATACTTATTAAAGGTAATTCGCGAAGGAAAATATCACTGGAAATTGTTAACCCAAATGCTTTGTAAGTTGTTTTTTTAAAATTCTTTAGCATATTTATTAGACAGCACCCTTCTTCTTGCTGAACGATTAATGCCCTATATATTTCTTCCAGCATTAAAGGCGAACCCCCTTTTAATTCCACAATAAAAAAGGGGGGCAATTATTATTTTTCAATACACCGATTTCTTATAAACGATGTCCCACACTGGTCAGCTTGTAGTGATTTCACTAATAGGAGTTTTCGCATCAAAAGCTTTATCCGTGAATTGTCCACCTCTTCCAAGCATTGTTTGATTCACATCAAGAACTTCCAATTCAGGTTTTTTCCATTCCATTTTCATATGTATATCACCTCCTTCAAGTGAATCTTTTCATAAATCGATAGACAATTAGACTGCGCATTAAAACTTTATAATGTGGATCTATTGAAAACTCTGGTTTGGGTGGTTGTTTTGCCTTTTCTATTGCCAATCTAATAACCTCAGGATGGAAAACATTATTCGCATGCTCGTCATTACCCATTTCCACGAGCTCATCAGTGAACCTATCCCAATGTGGCATCATTCGGTGTACCCAATCCGCTCCTTGAACACCATGAATCCTCTGATTTAAACGTACATTATCCGGCAAGTAGTTTTGAGTTGCCCTCCGAATAAGCGCACGATCCAATCCATTTTGTACATATTGCTCTTCCGGCAATGACAAGCAGAAGCGAATTACTCGAATATCATTAGTAGGATCACGCTCCCATACTGATGTATGCAGCGAAAGTTTTGTCGATACTGTATTACTCGCATTCCAATGAAAAACATCTTCAAAATGTTTTTTTCTTATCCCAAAAATATCGGTTTTGGAGTACATTCCCAAATGACTAATACCAGCTTCGTTTAGCCTTGTAAACACATCAGTCTTTGCTGCAAACGAAGGATTAATCAACGTCGGCAGTGTAAATTCAGTACCTTCTGAAAGTGCCTGACTAATCATCGGAAAACCAATCTTTGTAATAATACGCAGTTTGCGTTTTCTAGACCCACCGACCCTATTATTAAAGTTAGTTAATTCACGATATAAACGAATCCATTTGAGTTGTTTTAATAGGAGAGCATAGTACTCATAGGCATCCCCCCAAGAAATCGAGAAGTTCCCTCGACCGCCACTAAGCAAAACACCAACGCCATTTTCTTGAGCTTTTTCAAATATCCCTCTGAGCCAAAAAGAATTCTCGAAAAACTTATAAGGCATTTCCAACATGTCTAGAAATTCATCAATCTCTGAATAGGAATCTTTCCCGTCAAAGTTACAATAATGTTCGGTTATACCTCCTACGTATTTCGCAGTGGACTGTATATAGGGTGATTCATCTGCCAATAAATAGTTTGGTGAAAAGTCAACAAAATCACTGGCTGGGATCATGCTAAATGAATGAAGTTGTTTGTTTTCCACTTGTAAATGCTTTGCTGCAAATCCAACAACCGCCCCCGAATCCAGTCCCCCACTCAAATGCGACCCAACATTTCGATGCGTCCTTAAACGGGAGGACACAGACTCATGAAAGACACCTTGAAATGCTTCAACATATTCATCATTATTTAGTTTCAGCCTTTTTCCTTGCATAATAAAAGAATATCTTCTCATCGTAACGTTATTCTTTTCTATTAAAATGCTATGTGAAGGAGGTACTTGTCTTATATTCCTATAAGGCGTGGAAGATGCATCTACCGAATCAACCATCCCCGGAATTGCCAAATACTCTGCCAACCAATCTTCATTCGGCTTCTTTTCTATAAAAGGAAAAGAGAACAAAGGCTCAATAACTGTACAGAAAGTAAACTTTTCATTGTCGCTGTAGTAATACAGCGTACGACTCCCCGAGAAATCCCTTGCACCAAATAACCTCTGATGTTTCCGATCCCAAATCATAAATGCGAAATCACCAACTAAAAACTTCGGAGCATCAACATTCCATTTATAGTAAGCTCGCAAAATCAATTCACTATCCGTAATATGTTTTTGATGCGCAGGTTCAATTTGCAGTTTTTCAAATAACTCTTTCCTGTTATCAATGATTGCATCTGCCGTGATTGCACACTGTCTTTCATAGTCGTAAAACGGAAGTTGCTCACCGACCGATTCGGGGGTGATCCACTGTGCATGGCAACCAAGAAAAACATTATCTGAGTGCCATGTTTGAACTTTATCCGCTGGATATCTCCTCAAGACCTTCATCACATCATGACCATACTCGATTTTCACCGGCTCACCATTTAATTGATAAATTCCTGCTATGGCACTCATAATTCCTCCTCCCCCTTGTCTTCACAACTCGCAGTTCCAAACTATCCAAAGTTGTTTGTCCAATTATAGTTAAAAGATATGTATAGAAACCTAAGAACATTACTCTTTCCATTTGATTAACCATTCTTTCCAAGCATGTCCAGTGTGTCGTCTTTCAAAACATCTTTCCCAAAAAAGAAATACTATATTTCCTCTTTCGATCAACGCCATTTGTTTCGCTGTACAACACATGATACCTCTTTTTGTTTATTTTGTCAACACACATTCATGACTTTTCGCATGGTTTATGAGTGATAAACACACTAAAAAACCTCCAAATAGGTCATACGACTTAATTTGACAATTTTCCTCATTATCTGATGTTTTGTCCTACTATTATTCGCCAATTTAGGTTATTATATTTGTAGAGTTACACTGCACAGCATCCTTCTTGTTTTGTATGGCAATCTAATAGATAAAAATAGGTGAGTGATTATATGAACAAATTCGGAATTCGTATACGTAAATTACGGGAGAATAAAGGGTTAACCTTACGAAGTTTAGCGACTCAGTCCAACTTAAGCTATTCATTTATCGCTTCTTTGGAAAAAGGGAGATACAATCCTTCAAGGGAATCCATTCATTCTCTCGCCCCCCCTTTAGACGCGGACGTGAATGAGTTGCTAATGCTTGCTGGATTTTTACCGGAACATACTGGAATGAAAGGGTCGCAGGAGGAAAGTCATTTTGTTGAATACGTTAATTCGGACAAACAATTTGCATTAGAGAATATTATGATGATGCCAGTAACCTTCCAAGGTCGAGAACTTAAAAAAGCCGATAAAACAGCGTTAGTAGCTTTTCTACAAACTTTTTCTGATTTAAAGGGGAAATAAAAAACCTTTTTTGTACATGGTTGAGGACTTTCAATGTACAGGAAAGGTTTTTTAAGTGTGAAAATACCTATTGTCGAAATACTAAAGACCATTAATCTAATCTATTTCCCATACATTATTAATAGGTATAAAGTATTGTTGAAAAAGTACAGAAGTTATAGTTTAATTATAGTAACAGACTATTACCACTACTCAGATACCGCTCAAAAACGATTATTAAAAGCAATATAAATCTATATTCAAGCAAACGGAAAGCTTTATATTTGATAAAAGTAGGTGATGGTAATAAAGGCTTATATGATGAACGACTATTACGTTTTTACAAATTATCATGATTTATCTACGCATATTCATGATATTATTCATTTTACAATGCCAATGTCCCAAGATAGGACACATTTCCTCTCGATTATTACCGGAAGAATAGATCATGATAAAATGGTTTTTGTAAACGATAATGGAGAAATTATTCCGCTAACATATGAACATGAAGATCTTTATTATTCGGCATTAAGCTGCCCGGAAGTTGTTAGATAAAGCTAACAATACAAGGTGCAGTTTTTCTGTATTTGTAAAAATCAAATAGCATGTGTCCGGTGTAATTACCGAGCACATGCCTTTCAACGTTATTGGGTGTAACTAATCTATCATTGTGACTACTGTTCCTATATTTTTCGTTCATTGAATTATTTTCTTAGTTTTCACACCCCCGACGGAATTCCTCCATAGCCATATAAAAGGTTTTAACGGATAGTATAAGAAATAAAGATTCTTCGGTAATTTTAGTGTCTCTATATCCAAATAATTCGGTTGGAATAACAACAATAAAAAAATAGCTTTTTGTATATTGGACTTAAATGTATATTGACAATATAACAGCCTTAATTTAAGAATAATTTTAGCTTTACTATCCACTTTTTCAGTGTGTGTTTGATTAACATCCAAGACATCATTTTTCATTAGGTAAAACACTACCGCTTTCGCAAATTTCCTTGCCCCTCTTTTTGTTGTTAATGGTAATAACTCCTCAGGAATTTTGGTTTTGAATAGCTGAGAAGATAAAAGGTATACTTGCCCCATTAAACGACGTTGCTCTCTCGCTTCTAATGGAATTGTCCCATTACTTATCAATTGATCAATATCGGCTAACCACCGAAGACGGAACCATCCATGCTTTGCCCCATGGCGAACAAGGTAAACAAATAGATCTTTTTCACCTAAGAAATGGACAGGGTTGCTTGTCAGTTCACTTATCCTTTTCCGCTCCCATAATTCATCAAAATTAGGTTCCTTCGAAGGACGATCATAAAGTCTCCAATGAATTTCAATTTCTACATTCCTTACGGGATGATAATAAATGACATGATGACTTTTCCATCTCTCCAATTTAGATAGTACACAGATATCTTCTTTCTTATACCCATTGTCTACTAATATTTCTTCTGTTCTATCAAAATCAGATTTGGGAATTAGTATATCCAAATCCTTAGAGAATCTGAGAGAAATATCACCAAAAATTGCATTTGCAATTACAGGACCTTTTAAGAATAGGGACCGAATCCCATTTTCTCTTAACAACAAGCTAATCCGTTCCATTTCACCACTTAATTTTAGCATTTGAAACGTATTTTCTTTGTAATCCTGATTCAAGGCATGGAGCACGTGTGATGGAATTAACGTTCCATCCATTTTGCTTAGTTTTGCATGAAGTAATGGAAAGATTCGATGATGCCTTGCTAACGCAAGGAACAACTCCCAATCAACTTCCGAAAGTAAATCATCTTTGTACGTCACAACGTATCCTATGTTCTCTGTATGCATAATTTGAAGTAATAATTTCAATTCATTTGACATGCATGAATGGTCAATTTGAAACTTAGTATCCATCATATATTTCTCCTGTTCCGTCGTATTCCACAATCCATTAACTATATGAATAAAAGGATCTGCATCTTTCTCTTAGATGCAGATCCTTTATTCGGGGGCACCAAATTGGACCTAAATTCAAGTAAGTAGATCAATCCCTCCCAAACAAATCCCGAGTATAAACTTTTGCCTTCGTATCCCTAATATCATCAGATAATCGGTTCGCTATTATAACATCACTCAAGATTTTAAACTTATTTAAATCACTAATAACCCTAAATCCATCAAACTTCTCACCATCGATCTCCGGCTCATATACTAAAACCTCAACCCCAACTGCCCGAATTCGTTTCATAACGCCCTGAATAGCCGATTGTCTAAAATTATCCGAACCAGTCTTCATAGTTAGTCGATAGATCCCAACTACCTTCGGGTTGTACCTCAAAATCATATCAGCAATATGATCCTTCCTCGTACTATTCGATCTGACAATTGCCCCAATAATATCATTCGGCACATCCTCAAAATTAGCCAGTAGCTGCCTTGTATCCTTCGGTAGGCAGTACCCCCCATATCCAAAAGAAGGATTATTATAATGCTCCCCAATCCGAGGATCCAAGCCAATCCCATTCACAATCTGTTGCGTGTTCAATCCTTTCACTTCAGCATAAGTATCCAACTCATTAAAGAAGGCAACCCGCATAGCCAAATACGTATTTGCAAACAGCTTGGTAGCTTCCGCTTCCGTTGAATTTGTAAATAAAACTGGAATATCTTCCTTTACAGCACCCTCAACTAACAAACCCGCAAAAATCTTTGCCCTCTCTGACTGCTCCCCAACAATTATTCGGGAAGGATATAAATTATCATACAGCGCACGGCCCTCACGCAGAAATTCTGGGGAAAAAACAATATTCTCTGTGCTAAACTTCTTCCTCGCCGCTTCTGTATAACCGACCGGTATCGTTGACTTAATCACCATCACGGCATCAGGATTAATTGACAACACAGTTGAAATCACTGCCTCAACCGTACTCGTATCAAAAGCATTTTTCTCCGGATCATAATTCGTCGGAGTTGAGATGATCACAAACTGTGCATTTTGAAACGCAAATTCGGCATCCGTCGTTGCAGTTAAATTCAATTTCTTTTCCGCAAAAAATTCCTCAATCTCTGAATCTTGTATCGGTGATTTCCGTTTGTTGATCATATCTACTTTTTCCTGAACAATATCATAAGCAATTACTTCATTGTGTTGAGATAATAACACTGCATTCGATAGCCCTACATAACCGGTTCCCGCAACTGTTATTTTCATATTCAAACACTTCCTTGCGTTAGGGTGTTGATTTCTTTCACTTTATAGTAATCTACATACCAATCAGCAAATCTCTGCAATCCTTCTTCAATCGGTGTCCCTGGTTTGAATCCTACCATTTGTTGCAAAGCATCCGTAGAAGCATAAGTCGCAGGCACATCCCCTAATTTAATTGGTTCAAATTCTTTCTTAAAAACAACCTGCTTACCCATAGCGTTGCTCAAACAGCGTTCCAATGTCTCGATGAATGTCATCAACTTTTCAGGATTGTTGTTTCCGATATTATAGACCTTGTGGGGAACCTCGTCAGTAGGTGGATGGTGTATCAAGCGCTCGATTCCAGTAACAATATCATCAACATAAGTAAAATCGCGGTACAAGTCATTCTCAAAATCGCCATTATTAAAAATCTTTATCGGTTCTCCAGCAAAATACTTATCTGCAAATCCGAAATAAGCCATATCCGGCCGTCCCATCGGACCATAAACAGTAAAGAAACGCAACCCCGTTGAAGGAATTTTATACAAGTGACTATAGGTATGGGCCATTAACTCATTAGATTTCTTTGTTGCCGCATAAAGGGATACGGGGCTATCTACAAAGTCTGTCTCCTCAAAAGGAACCTTTTTATTGGCTCCGTATACAGAACTAGATGAAGCATAGATCAAATGATCCACCGGATAATGCCTGCAAGCCTCAAGGATATAATAAAAGCCAATAAGATTGCTTTGAATATAGACATCCGGGTTCTCAATCGAATATCTTACACCAGCTTGCGCCGCCAGGTTTACCACGATTTTAGGCTTGTATTTTTCAAACGTTTCTATTATCATATTTTTGTCGGAAATATCCCCATTAATGAACGTGAAGTTTTCATATTGTTTAAGTTGTTCCAAACGGGAATATTTAAGATTCACATCATAATAGTCATTTATATTATCAACACCTATTACATGCAAACCATTTTGAAGTAATTGTTTAGATAAATAAAAACCTATAAAACCTGCTGTACCGGTGATTAGGTATGTCGTTGATTTGGGCAATTGGGGGAAGTTCATAGTTTCAACTCCTGATTTTTATTTTGTGACGCCAAGATGAGTCTTAATATATCTCCATAACATTAAGAATATTCAGTTATTAAATCGTGCAGTATGCTTATCATAATCTAAAATGATTTGCTTTCCACTTACTTTATATTCAATTACACTTAGTTACCGTTTCGTAAAGCTACTTTATCTTTGTACCTATTCGCGAATCTCCAAGAATCCTGACACATTGATTTTATATCCCGTTTTGTTGCCCAGCCAAGTTCTCGTTTCGCTTTTGTAACGTCAGCAAAGCACTCGGCAATATCTCCGTGTCTCCGTTCTACGATTTTGTATGGAACCCGAATATCATTAGCTTCCTCAAAGGCTTTTACTAACTCCAAAACACTAGTACCCTTTCCGGTACCCAAGTTATAGACATGAACTCCTTCTGATAGGTTTTCTAATGCAGCTACATGCCCAGCAGCAAGATCTACCACGTGGATATAATCACGAATGCCCGTCCCGTCCGATGTAGGATAATCATTCCCAAAAACTTGTAATTCTTTAAGTTTACCTTTTACTACTTGAGTTATATATGGCATAAGGTTAGTCGGTATTCCATTAGGGTCATCGCCTATTAATCCACTTTCATGGGCCCCCACGGGGTTAAAGTACCTTAGAAGTGTAACTGAAAAGTCTGGGTTTGCTTTGGCAATGTCAGTTAAAATACGTTCACTCATTGCTTTCGTTTCGCCATATGGATTCGTCGTTGATAAAAGATCCATTGACTCTGTAAAAGGAATTTTATTATTACCGTATACCGTTGCTGAAGAACTAAAGACAAATCGATTCACGTCATATTTCCGGCAAGCATTAACAAGAACCAGCGTGCTTACAATATTATTATAATAATAGGCTAAAGGATTTACTACAGATTCTCCCACTGCTTTTAGTCCAGCAAAATGAATCACACTGTCAATTTCGCAATTTTCAAAAATCGTCTCAACTGATTCAGGATCCGTTACGTCAATTTGGAAAAAGGTCAATTCCTTATTTGTTATCTTCATTATCTGCTCAACAGTCTTTCGACTACTGTTGCAAAGATTATCAGCAATTATTACGTTGTATCCCGATTCAATTAAGGCTATAGAAGTATGTGAGCCAATATATCCAGCCCCACCTGTGACTAGTATATTCATTTGAATGATATCCCCCGTTTAAATAAATATAGAAAATAGTAGATCAATTCCTACACCCCTCTTAAAAGTTCGGTACGCAAGAAGGAATACCAATTAGTAATAATTTCTTAAGTAATGCTTCCTTCCTTTAACATTTTATACTTAATAATGTCTTCTAAGTCAGGGTGTTCAATAAGCTTCCTATCTAACCTTTTTACTTCATACTTACTCATTGTCCAAATGTCTTCACGAATCTCTTCCCAATTTGTGTGCCTAGCCCTAACTTTTACCGGTATTTTTTCTATACCTAAAACTTTGGCAAAAGCTAATCTATGATTACCATTAGCTGTGTAAAGGTAATTCCCATTCCTATCAATGTAGACATGAATAACATCTATATTTGAATTATTGGCTGTTGGCAATAAAAAACCTTCCTTTTTTATTCTATTAAATAACACATCTACTTCTTCTTCATATTTTCTTCTTAAGGCATTGATGCTTGTACAACCTTTTATTTTCTTTTCTTTCATTAATCGTTCTTTGTATTTGTTAAATAGCATAGTATCTTCCCATGCAACCTTATTCTCAAAATGTTGTATTATTGAAGAGTATTTCGTGCCAATTACCGAACTAACATCCCGATCCCAATCCCCCCTCATAATTTTGCTAAAGTATACTTTTTTGTTTTCTTCATCAACAATTCTCCATTGTATTTCATCTACTTTAATCCAAATAATCTTTTCACTATCGGCTATAGATTTATACCTATAAATACACGAGATTTAATACAATTTGTTGTAAACACTTTTAGGGCTTACTTTCAATAAAATTCTTTTTAATAACAACTTGGCCTTAAATACGGTAAGACGCTTCACAATTTATTACCCTCAAATTTAAAAGTAAAAGTGACTCTTCCAATATAATCTCCGGTTGATTCAGCCTTTAAATAGTTACTTTCACTATTTCTTATTATTTTTGGAAGCACCTTGCATATTTAGTTAGTAAATGCTTTCTTGTATCACTTTTTTAACCTTCTGGATTTTATCATGTCGACCACTTGATCCATTATCCATATCATTTCTTTACCAAGTATCCTACCAGTATTTATTCTAATCAGAATAGATACAATGGTGATAAATAGAATCCCTGACAAAAAGATCCTTAAGATGGATACCTCAATAGAAATCCAATCAATCAACCAAACACTTATAACCGCTAACATACCTAATAACAACCCTGGGACATGTGATTGCAAAATATCCTTAACTGATAGGTTGATAAATTGCATACTTAGGTGAGTCATTAAACAATAGTTAATAATAATTGCAAATAGTACTCCATATGAAACACCAATAATTCCCCAATGTTGTCCAATCCAAGCTCCACTAAATACAGCTAATGCATATATAATTTGCCTCCAAGCTCTGCGATATACAGCACCTGTTGCTCGCACCAAAGAATCACTTATCTTATAACTGGTTCGAAAAACTAAACCAACCGCTAATACTTGTAACGCAGGGACTAGGCTGAGCCAGTCTTTCCCAAACAGGATAATAACGATATCCCTTGATAATAAACAAATAAAGATACCAACAGGGATTGTAACAAAACTTACTGCTGTAATCCCGATACGATAAGCCAATGACAATTGGTTCTGCTCTTTTTGAATACGAGCCATGGCAGGAAATAGCACTTTATCCATCACTTGTCCAAATAAATTTGCCGGCATTATCATTAATTGATAGGCTCTACCGTATAAACCTAAGGAATATGAACCAAGCCATCTACCAACTACAAGATTGTCTGCCTGTAAAGCAAATTGATTACTTAGCCGGGCAATTGTAAATCCTCCCCCAAAGAATAGCAATTCTTTAACAGAATCCCAGTGAATTTGGGGTTTCATATTGTGTCTTTCAAAAGTAAACAAAAGGATGGTTTTTGTAATATTCTGACCTAAAACTGCATACACTAGCGCCCAATATCCCAAACCGACCATTGCACATAATGATCCTATAGATCCATACGCTATATATGAAATTACCTCAATACTAGTAAACAATTTGAATTTCATTTTTCGTTGTATTAGTGACTCAGCAACAACGGAAAATCCTTTGAGTAAAAAAACCAAAGACATAGTCTGCAGAATGATTTTTAAATCATTCATTCTAAAAAAAACAGCAATACTAGATGAACTAAAATATAACAGGGTTGTAAAGAATATACTTAAAAGTATCGTAAGTGTGAAGCCACTTCGAATATGCGAATCAGTTAATTTTGGACGCTGGATTAAAGCCGGACCTACTCCAATCATTGAAAATACTGTTGTAAATGAAATAACAACCATTGCAGCATTCACTATCCCGAAGTCTGACGGAGATAAAAGCCTTGCTAGTAATATCATAACTAAAAATTGTAGTATGGCTTGCGAACCAGTTCCGCAAAACATCCAAAATAAACCTTTAAATGTACTATGAGTTAACGATTCATTTTTTTTCAACTATAATTCACACCTTATAAGGAATTCATAGTACCATTTATTCATCATCCTATTGCAGTATTTGTTTTGTTGCTAATTCTTTTGATAACAATCTCATATAAAATATTTGTATTTGTATTTATTGGGGTACGCATATCCAATCCAACACGGTCAATATCTTTAATATTTAAACAGGAACGAACTTCTGCAAAAATACTGGATTGTATTTCCAGGTTTTTTCTTAAGCAATCTATCTCCATGAAGTCAAACCTTCCTTGTTCCAGTTTTCGACTGTTAATTCTTTTGCTTGACATTAGTTCATCCGATATACAATCCACAACTAAATAATTCAGTTCTTTCAAGTTTAATTTATTCAATAATTCGGCCAGTTTCCCTGCATCCATTTTGTCGAGGTACACTGATGATACAATCGCTTGTATTATTCCCTGATCCACAACGATAGCATCATAATCACCATTAATACTGTACTTTTTGTATATTAGATAAAATAAATAAATACTTTTTATATACTTAATTCTTGCTATACTAATTGGTTTTATCGAAATTAAGAAAGACAATAGATATATAGGAACCTTAACACCACCATATTTAAACAATCTTAGATACTTAGTATATTTCCCTGCATTTAAACTATTAATAAAGTAATCAGATTGCTCGGCTTTTATTCCCATTATTTGAAGCTTATTAAGTAATCTATTTGATAAAGTTGATTTCCCACTTCCAGGTAAGCCGTTAAACTCTATTATTAGTGGACACTTATTTTTTCCCATAATTGTCTTTTTACCTCCAGCAACTCGTTATCATATAGTTGAGTGGCATCGATATTATAAACTGCTGACTCCGTAAAACTTAGTTTTTTTGTGATTTCAGCTTTCACTTTAATCTCCTCTAAATTGTGATCCGGCTTTCTTTTTATTGAGACATTAGGTGGTAAATTCAACTTGAAAACAATAGTGGGTGAATATTTAATCGCGTTTGCTAAAATCTTTTTTTCTTTACTCGCTAAATAATTCATTAATGGTAACCTTAAATAATCTTTATAAATATATCCTATCTTTGGCCCGTCATATATTCCTTCAAACTCCACTTGTGGGAAACGATCAAGTATGGCAATTCCACCTTTTTTTTGATACTTATTTATTTTTTTCAGGGTTTTCAGTTTAGTTTTAGCTATCCTTAACAATTCAAAGGAATACGCAACGGTGAAAATATATTTAATTAAACTTATCTTACCCGACGATCTAATAGATCCAGTATTCTTATTATTAAATCTATCCTTCTCAGCCTTATCCACATTATTTTCTACGGGTTTACGCAACCGTTGAAAATTCTTTTTCATCACTTTTAAAAGACTGTTATATTGGTCTCCACTGCCAAGATAAAAACTTTTTGAATCTATTTTCCATGACAACCATTTTTGTATATCTTTGCTAAGCGTACTTTTCCCTGAACCATCAGCCCCAATAAAACAAACCGAAAAACCTTCATTTCCCACTACCTTCTTTAAAATGTATAAAGAACCAAAATATAAATTGAGTATCTTTTTCATTCTTATTGTATATTTAAAGTACTTATGGTGTAGAAATACTAATAATCCATTCATTTTTTTACAATGGGATAATTCTTTTTGTATAATTTCACGCAATATAATAGCATCTTTATTCGTTAGAATCTCTTTGTTAATTAATTCAAATATTTTTTCTCCATGTTTGTTAAATAAACTTAAGCACAAGTATTTTACCTTAGTTGGATCCATTCTTTTTTTTAGGTACTCGATTTCCTTTAGATAGTCATCAGAGACAATAATTCTTCTGTTTTCAGCAGACTTAAGAACTATACGTGAATATAATAATATTAGTTCTAAATTAGGTGAAATAACATAAACATTAGTATCCAAATCTAAAATGCGGGTATCCAAAGCTAAGCTGCACCAGGGAAAAGAGTATTCTTTTAAATACTTTGTTCCAGTTATTAACTCATAATGCAAATGTATGTGAATTAGTTTCCCGGTATCTTCATCAAACCCTAACCATTCATCCACATTGTTATATTTAGAACCCGACTGGGAAATAAATTTCTTGTACCCCTCATTCGTTAGTATACTTTCACAACTAAGTCTATCATCAGAGGAAACTAAAACATCTACATCGGTTATACCGTTTAACCCCTCATGTAAATGTTCATTGCTTTTCCAATGACAGTAGTTAATATTTTTATTATTCCATTCATCAAATAGCTTTTTTGATTTCTTTAAAAAAGATACTTCTTCTTCATAAATTACATCTGAAATTAATAACATGGATAATCTATCCTTTCTTAAAATCTAAGTTATCGACCATTTTCCCAAGAATCGCACCAATGACAAGAATGATGCTAAAATGTTTACTAAAATAATATATTTGTGAAACCGATAAAACCATATAGGTTATTATAAATACCATAAAAACAAAATTTAAGGGTTTATTATTACTATGTTTAGAAGCCTTATATAAATCTTTTATTACTATTATTTGTACAAGGTAAAATAAAATAGTGCCAACCAATCCAACACCTACTAATAGCTCTATAAAGTTGTTATGTGAATAGGTTATTCTTCCGATTAAGGATTCACCCAATAAATACCTGTAATTATCTATACCATAACCAAATAAAGGATTGTCCCTAAACATTTCAAGTCCAAACTTTACCATATAGGCCCTGTTATTTATAGATCCTTCAGTAGTTGATCCTTCGCCTATAAAAGTAGAAATGTTTCCAATACGACTCCCCATAACATCATAAAGAAATGGAATATTGAATACTAAATAGAAGCTAATTAATGTAAAGGTAACACCTATAGTTATGAACTTAATTTTCCCTAAAACATTATTTTGATTTGTAAAATAAAGAAATAAAATAATATTAATTAATGTAAACAATAAAGCTGTTCTAGAGCCCGTTAGCAAAATTACTAAAAAAAGAATTGGAAAAAAGAATAAATGTACTTTCCTTTTCTCAATTAAAATAAAATAAAAACAAAGAACAGCACTAATACCTAAAATAATACCTACCGAATTTTCATTACCAAGTTCACTACCTGACCTGGTTATTTGTGTAAAGTCGGTGTTGGATAAAATATAGATACTTGCAATTACACCCGAGTAAACAAAGCTAGCCGAAATCCTTTTTATTTTCACTTGTGAATCCAAGTAGTTAATTAGCGAAAACATTAGCGTGAAAACAAGAAAAATTGTTGTGAATTTAGTAATAGCAGTACCCTGGTTAATAGCATAGAAAGCCGAGAATAAACAAGAGAAAATGAATAATAAATACACCAATAAGTAAAACTTAAACCTCAATCTTTTCTTATTCAATAAGAAAGCCGCCCATATTAATGCAAGCAATAACACGGCTATCCCATTACTAATTACATTTAACCCCTCCTGGTATGTAAATATATAGATACTAAGAATATAAAAGAATATTATAGAATCAATGATTTTATCTAATCTAATTTCATTCATAACTGACTCCATTCCTTACCAAAATAATATTATTCCTTAAAATCATGAGTATCCAGCCAGAAGGATCAGTAAACCGTGCAGCCGCAGTTAAATTATTCATTATTTTTAAGTGCAAAATTTCCTCCGGTTAAAAAAATAGATTCGTATTTCTTAATAATATGTTTTATATCAAAAACGTCCGCCCTATTCCCTGTTTTATTTACTTCAATATGGGATGCAATCATTTCCTTCGCTAAAGATTTGTAGTCGCCCTCTTCAGAAAGATTCCCATACTCATTTCCTCCTAAAATTTCATATGGTCCACTTTTACAATTTGTCGAAACTACTTTCACACCACATGCTAGTGCTTCTAATAATGTATTAGGAAAACCTTCCCATCTTGACGAGAGAACAAATACATCCGCATTCTTGTAATAGGGATATGGGTTGTTTTTAAACCCAACAAACGAAACCTTTTCCCTCATTCCTAACACATTAACTTGAGTTTGTAGAGTACTTTTCAATTCACCCTCTCCCAATATAGTTAGGTGAGCATTTGGGATATTTTTAGAAACTATAGTAAAGGCATTTATTAGCGTATCAAATCCTTTTTGTTGAGTAAGCCTTCCTACTGAAAGAAAATTAACCATTTTACCGTAGTATGGACTTATTCCCACTGACATTTCCCTTATGTTATTTATGTCTAATGGATTATATATATATTGAATATTTTCTCCTTTAACATTTGAAAAATGCATGATGTCATTTTTCATTTCATCACATTGTGCTATTATTAAATCAGCTTTTGGATATAAATACTTATATAAGAAAGTAAACATTTTTTTATTTCTTCTAATATCTTTGGAGGGTGTGTTGGCTTCCCTAACAATAATTTTCGGATTCCCTTTGATAAAATACTTAATAGCTAAAACGGCTATATTTAGGTGCCCCATAGTTGAGAAAATCACGTCAGGCCTAATTATATTTAATACTTTTATTAGGGGAATCAAAGAATTTCTAACTCTTGTAGTATTTAAGTCGACCACTTCTATATTTTCAGGCAAATCACGTAAATATGGTCCTTCTTTTTTCAACAAAATCAATTTTATATCGAATTTATTTGGATCCAAATTTCTAATAATATTTACTGTTACTCGTTCCGCTCCGCCCCCCCTTAAAGAAGGAATTAGAAAAGCGATTTTCCGTTTCATACCTTCAACTCCTCGTACTTATTCAGCATGAAATTTTGATAACTTATAGCAGATAATGAGATATCATAATTTGAATTCACTATATCAGAATAAGTATTCCCTCTCTTTTTAGACTTAGCAAATTTCAATATATTTTCGGCCCAATATCCGGCATCGTTATTAAGGGATATACTTTTTATTAATGATGTTATCTTAATTTCCTCTGTAATATTATTTGATACAATACATGGTAGTCCGGAAGCTTGAGCTTCAACTAAGGTAACAGGTAAACCTTCAAATAACGAAGGAAAAACAAATACATCCATTGCTCGTAGTAAATCGGGTATGTCAGAACGAACACCTGTAAAAATTACATTACTTGACAAGTCTAATTTTTTAACCTTTTGCTGTATTCGTTGTTTTTGTTCTCCATCACCAACTAGTACTAATACAGAATTCCTGTTTCGAAGATATACTTCATTAAATATATCAATTAAAAATTCATGATTTTTCTCTGTACCGAATCTCCCTACATGTCCAATTACAAACTTCTCGCTTACTCCCAACTCTTTTCTCTTCATCTTTCTTTTTTCAAAATCAATTATGAATTCTTTTGTATTAATCGCATTATTGATAACAAAAAAGTTATCCTTTTTAGATGTCTTTTTTCCAAACAACCAAATTCCCGCTGAATTTGAACAAGCAAAAAAATAGTCAGCAATATATCTAATTGGGTATTGCAATAAGTTTTTTACCACCGATGACAAGCCAATCCCCGATGAAGTACTATGACTGTGTGATATTGTTAGTAATCCATTTTTTTTTGCTAAGCTCAAATAAATAGATGCTGTACTCCTGACATGACCGTGAATAATCTTATATTCAGGATATTTTCCGAAAAATGATTTCCACGCTTTCACATAGCCAATATGATTTTTTCCGTTATATCGCTTTACTTTATAAATGCGTCCCCCTAACGAAAGAATTTCTTGGGTATAATCATATACACCATCTCCATGAATTATGAAATCAAATTGTAATCTATTACGGTCTATCGATCTATACAGGTTCATAACCATAGTTTCAGCTCCCCCACGATTCAATTCGCCTAAAACATGGAGTATTCTAACAGGTTTTGTTTCCATATCTAATCTTCTTCTTTCCATCTAATTATTATGATATACTCTGTTAAAACTCGTCGCAGACTATCCACTACTACTTCCCTTCAACAGATTATCTATTTCTTTAACATAAGCATTTACGACTATATCTCGTGAGAATGAATTCTTAACCCTACTTCTTCCAAGGGCACCCATTTTCTTTCTCTCTTCATTATTTAGCTTTATGAACAGTTCAATTTTCGAAACTAAATCTTCCATCTCACCAGCTTTATACACATATCCCGTGATACCATCCTCAACAGTTTCTTTACAACCTGAAACATCGGTAGTTATTATTGGTCTACCAGAAGATGCACTTTCCAGTAGAACATTTGACATACCCTCCCCGTATGTCGAAGGATGAATGGTACAATGGGATCGTTTAATGAAAGGCTTTACATCTCTTTGACTTCCATGGTAATTAATAATACTTTCTTCCTGCAGTTCCTGAAGTACTTTTTTGTAAGACATTTCTGTTGGTTCAATAAAGCCTATGATATTGAACTCTGTATACTCGTATTTTTTCTTGATTATTTTTGCTGCTTCAATATAGTCATCTATCCCTTTGTCCTTTAATACTCTTCCAATATAATTGAAAACTATTTTTTCCTCATTACTTGGAAAAGGTTGTAGAGGAAATCGGGTGATATTAACACCCGATCCTGGAATTAGTTCACATTTCCCTGTAACTAAATTACTTTCTTTAGCAAGTTTCATGTTTTCCTGATTCTGAAAGAAGACGCAACTAGATTTCTTAAATGATTTTTTAAACAAATAGAGAATAAACCGTTTCGTAAAACCTTTCTTTTTTATAACACTACCCAAACCGGTAACATTACTTATATATGGAATTTTTAGTACCGACGCCGCTATGCCAGCATATATATTAGGCTTGGCAGTATAAGTTAAAATCACGTCAGGTCTGTGCTTTTTAAGTAGTTTATAATAATTAACAAACAATTTAAAATCAGTAATAACATTAGTTCCCCTTCGATCAATCTGTGTGTCAATATATTTAAACCTTATATCTTTCATTAATTCTAGTTTTTCCCCATTTGGGCAAGAGATTAATAATTCGTATCCCTCGTCAATTAACCCTTCAATTAGTTCTTTCCTAAAGCAATACACATCATCATCATGGTTTGTAAACAATGCTATTAATTTTCCAACGTTCCCCATATGCCCTCCAATATGATATTTATATAGGCTTCGAATTCCTACTCGACTCAACCTTAACAACTAAATCGGAACTGCCATCTTTTTTTATTACTGATATTACCGTTTCGATCATAGTCTTAATCTCGCTAAAGATACTGAAACTCAATATACTTCTAAGGTTATATTTCATTTTTTGAGGTAATACCTCATTGATATAAATATCATCAGCGTTATTGACGTTAGCCATTAGACTTTCTTCGTTCTTATACAGAATACTAGCCTTTGAAGTTACACCTGCTGGAAGTAATAAAGTAGCTTTCATCTCATCTGTATACATTTCAACGTATTTTACTACCTCAGGCCTTGTTCCGACAAAGCTCATATCGCCTAAAATAATATTTATTAGTTGTGGAATCTCATCTAACCTGGACTTTCTTAACAACCTACCAACATTTGTAACCCTAACATCATTTTTGGTAGTTACTTGTGTCCCTATTATGTCAGCATTGTTTACCATTGTTCTGAATTTCCAGATTTTGAATTGATTACAATACTGAGTGACTCTTATTTGACGAAACATTACAGGACCTTTTGAGTCTAATTTTATTGCAATGCTTATTATTATAAATAGAGGGGATAGGATAATAAGCAAAAAAACAGCAACAGTAAAATCAAAAATCCTTTTAATGAATAAATCAAATCTTTTTTCATCTAAAACGTCATAATACTTTTTAACCTTATCGTTTTGCAAGATATCCGGTAAGTCATTCCATTTCCTAAAAACCAATTTTGCTTCCCCCCTCTGCTATTCTATTCAGCAACCATTACCTTCCTTAATCTTCAATTATGGAAATGAAATTCTTGATCACATACTCCACATCCTCATCACTCAACAAAGTATGAAGCGGAAGCGAAATTCCATTTGCATACTGTTTGTAAGCATTCGGATAATCCCTAATATCAAACCCTAAATTCTTATATGCTGTAAACATAGGCAATGGCTTATAGTGGACATTACAGGAAACTCCGGCTTCTGCCATTTCAATAACAATATCATTTCTTTTTTCTTCAATGATTTCAGGGATTCTTATTAAATAAAGATGACCTGAAGAAGAAAAGTCCTCACCATAATGCTGTAGACTTTGAATACCTAACGGCAAAAGTGCTTTATCGTACATTTCAATAATTTCCTTACGCCTCTCTAACATTTCTTCATATCTATCCAGTTGCATTAAACCAATACTCGACATAATATCCGTCATATTACATTTGTAGGCGGTGTACACAATGTCATATTCCCATGCACCTTTTTGTGTTTTTGCTAGCGCATCTTTCGATTGTCCATGAAGGCTATACAACATGTATTGCTTATAAAGCCATTCATCATCTACATTACGGTCATTACGCCATACAACTGCTCCCCCCTCTGCTGTTGTGAGATTCTTTACTGCGTGAAAAGAAAAACAAGTAAAATCGGCAACTTGCCCACTTTTCATTCCTTTTCGCTCTCCGCCAAAAGAGTGTGCAGCATCAGCCATAATAATGACCCTATTATATATGCGTTGAATTTCGTTTTTAGGATAAAACAGATCTCTTTTGCTTTCGACAATCTCATATAAAGTATCGTAATCACACATCTTCCCGGCTATATCAACAGGGATGATTGCTTTCGTCTTCTCAGTAATTGCAGCGGCTAATTTTGAATAATCCATTTCAAAAGAATCTGGAGCTGTATCGACCAAGATAATTTTTGCCCCAACATGTTCGATAACGGAAGCGGAGGCCGTATAGGTATAGGCTGAAGTAATCACCTCATCACCTGGTCCAATCCCTAAGATTCGAAGAGTCAGTTCCATTGCAGCAGTTGCAGAATTTAAACATATGGCTTTATTCGTACCTACATAATCCGCTATTCTTTTTTCGAATTCTTTCGTTCTATATCCGGTTGTAATCCAACCTGATTTTAATGCTTTTGTTACCTCTTCAATTTCCATATCTGTAATATCTGGTGGGGAGAAAGGAATAACTCTTAATTTAGTTTCAATCATGTTCATACCCTCGCTTTATTTGGTTTTAGTTTTAAAGCATTAAATATCTTGGGCTAATCAGAAAAAACAAAGCATATAAAAGACCCACCAAAAAAAATGAAATTTATATCTTCACTGTACTTTCCTTCACTTTCTCGGCCATATACTCCAACAACTGCCCCCGCATTTCCTCATTCAGCAATGCAAATTCAATAGTCGTTGTTATAAACCCTAACTTTTCACCAACATCAAACCGCTTTCCTTCAAAATCATAAGCGAATACGCGTTGGACTTGATTTAATTTTTGGATTGCATCTGTTAACTGGATCTCTCCGCCTGCGCCTTTTTCATGTTCTCCTAAATACTTAAAGATTTCGGGAGTAAGCACGTATCTACCCATAATTGCGAGATTCGAAGGGGCAGTTCCTAAAGCCGGTTTCTCTACAAAGTTTTCCACTGCATATCTTCTACCGATTTGACTGGATGGTTCAATAATTCCGTAGCGATCTGTTTCTTCATCTGAAACCGTTTGAACACCTATAACAGATGCGTGTGTTTCTTCATATTGTTCAATTAGTTGTTTAAGTCCAGGCGTGTCAGCAGTTACAATATCGTCACCAAGTAGAACAGCAAACGGTTCATCTCCAATGAATTTCCTTGCACACCAAACTGCGTGACCAAGCCCCTTTGGTTCTTTTTGGCGAATGTAATGGATGTCTACGTTGGATGATTGTCTCACCTTTTCAAGGATATCGAATTTCTCTTTTTGGATAAGGTTCTCTTCCAGTTCAAAATTGTTGTCAAAGTGATCTTCAATTGCACGTTTACCTTTTCCGGTTACGATGATGATATCTTCGATACCAGATGCAATCGCTTCCTCAACAATATATTGGATTGTCGGCTTATCAACGATAGGTAGCATTTCTTTCGGCATTGCTTTCGTTGCAGGCAGGAAACGTGTTCCAAGACCAGCTGCCGGAATGATCGCTTTACGCACTTTTTTGTTCATCATTTATTCCCCCTTATTACTTAACCCCTTGCAGGATGGCATCTTCCAAGTCAGCAAGCCTTTCTTTAGCCTCTTCCTCAGTTTTACCCTTTGCTGCAAAGTAGAATTTACATTTTGGTTCTGTTCCTGAAGGCCGAATACATACCCATGAACCGTCTTCAAGCTTGTATTTTAGGACATCGGCTTCTGGCAATTCAATCTGGCTTTTCATGCCCGAAGGTAGTTCAGTAGCTATTCCAATTTTGTAATCTTCAATCATCTCAACTCGGATGCCGCCTAATATTAATGGAAAGCTTTCTCTAAAACTGCCCATTATCCGGTCAATCTGTTCAGTGCCTTCTTTTCCTTCAAATGTAACTGAACGAGTTTCTTCTATATAATAGCCAAACTCCTCATATAGCTTGGTTATTATTTTCAGCAACGATTTTCCTTGTGATTTATAAAAGGCTGCCGCCTCCGCGATTAAAACTGCCGCTTGTATAGCATCTTTATCCCGGACGAAATCACTTACAAGGAAGCCGTAACTTTCCTCGAAGCCGAAAAGGAATGTATGTTCTTTTGATTCTCCAAACTCTTTAATCTTTTCTGCGATGAATTTGAATCCGGTTAACGTATCCAACGTTTCAAGCATATATTTTTCAGCAATTGCCCGAGCCAATTCCGTCGTGACGATTGTTTTCATGACGACACCGTTCCTTGGCAATGTACCTGCATTTAGCCTCTGTTCTAACAAATAATTGATCATGATTGCGCCAATTTGGTTGCCTGAAAGGAGAATGTATTCTCCCTTCCCGTCCTTCACAGCGACGCCCAAACGATCTGCATCGGGATCAGTAGCCAATAAAAGATCCGAATGATTCTTTTTTCCATATTGAATGGCTAATTCGAATGCAGCTGCTTCTTCCGGATTAGGAGATTTAACTGTAGTGAAATTGGGATCCGGTATGCATTGTTCTTCAACAAATACCACATCTGTAAAACCGAACGCGGAAAATGCCTGTTGTGCGGGAATTGTCCCCGTTCCGTGAAGCGCAGTAAATACAATCGAAAGATCTCCTTTATCAGCAGTCGTATTAAGTTGAATCGTCTGTAGCGCATTTATATATGACTGGTCAACTTCATCTCCGATATAAGTAAGAAGCCCTTCTTCCACAAGTTGTTCATGATCCGCTACTTCAATAAGGAATTCCGACTCGGCTTGCTTCACATAGTCGACTACGATATCTGCGTCTTCCGGAGGTAATTGGGCCCCGTCTTCCCCATACACTTTCAACCCATTATATTGAGGTGGGTTATGGCTCGCGGTAATCATCACTCCCGCAAATGTTCGTAAGTGTCTGACTGCGAATGATAATAATGGCGTTGGGCGCAAGTCCTCATATAAATATACTTGGATGCCTTGATGCCCAATTGTCTTCGCAATCTCAAGTGCAAATTCACGGGACATATACCTTGAATCGTATGCAATGACGATTCCTCTTGACATCGCTTGTTCACCTTGATCTTTTATGAACATGGAAAGGCCGTATGCTGCCTTTCTCACTGTGTAAATGTTCAATCGGTTAGTTCCCGGTCCCATTAGTCCACGCATACCGCCAGTCCCAAACTCCAGTTCTTTATAAAAACAATCTTCCATCAATTTTGCATTTGATAGGTTACTATATAGTTCAATTTTTAACGAATCACTTTCAGGCAATTGTTTTAGCCATTGATCCCGCCTTCGTTTCCATTGCATGTCAGTAGATCCTTTCTGTTGGATAGTTGACTATAAGTTACGGCTTTCAGCCCCCACAACCACTTCCGTTTCATATCCTGGTTTATTTAACAACTTAAACATATTCGTCTTATACTGCTCGACACCCGGCTGATCGAACGGGTTTACGCCGAATAGGTAGGCACTCATTGCGCATGCTTTTTCGAAGAAGTAAACAAGATAACCAAATGTGTAAGCTTCCATTCGAGGGATTTCAAATACGAGACCAGGCACGCCGCCATCTACGTGGGCTTTTAGCGCCCCTTCAAACGCTTTGCTATTCACGTCGTCAACTGTTCTCCCTGCAAGATAATTCAGCCCATCGATATCGTCTTCATCTTTATCAATGCGGATATCGCAGTTTGGCTCTATCACTTTTACTATTGTTTCGAAAAGATTCCGTTGACCTTCCTGGATATATTGGCCGAACGAATGCAAGTCCGTCGAAAAATTACCGGATGCAGGGAAGATTCCTCTTCGGTCCTTCCCTTCACTTTCGCCAAATAACTGTTTCCACCATTCCGCGAGATAATGCAGCCCCGGTTCATACGTGACAAACATTTCAATTGCCATCCCTTTTTGAAATAGGATGTTGCGAATAACCGCGTATTGGTAAGCGGCATTCTTCTCAAGCATCGGGTTATTCAATTCAAGCTGGGCGCGCAATGCACCTTCCATGATTTCATCGATATTGATACCACTAACCGCAATCGGAAGGAGTCCGACAGCCGTCAAGACAGAGTATCGCCCACCTATATTGTTTGGAATGACGAAGGTTGTGTACCCTTCTTTATCTGAAAGCGCTTTCAACTCTCCGTTCCGCATATCAGTCGTTGCGAAAATCCGGCTCTTCGATTCTTCTTTTCCATATTTCACTTCAAGCAGCTTACGGAAAATCCGGAATGCGATTGCCGGTTCGGTCGTCGTCCCTGACTTCGAAATGACATTGATGGAGAAGTCTTTGCCCTCAAGCAACTCGATGACATGTGACATATAAGTCGAACTCAAGTTATGGCCGACGAAAATCACTTGGGGGTTCCCCCTCTTCCCCTCTGACAATAAATTATAGAAACTATGGTTCAACATTTCGATTGCAGCACGCGCACCAAGATAGGATCCACCGATTCCGATTACAAGCAAAATATCACTGGTTTCTCTTATTCTTGCGGCAGTATGTTGAATGTTTTTGAATTCATCACAGTCATGATTTTCTGGTAGGTCAACCCATCCGAGGTAATCACGATGGGTGCTTGACTCACTGTGGATTTGTTCATGAATCGAGCGTACGGAATGTTCTAAAAAAGATACTTTATAATGGCCAAAATACTGGCTCGCCTTCGAATAGTCAAAAGTAATATGTGCCAACAATTCACATCCTGTCTATTATTCTTAAACTGTCATCCCCATTTGAGGCTCAACAACTTTTCGATTCGCTAATCCCACAAGCGTCTCCCTCAACTCATCGACTTTCATATCAAGTAGCCTGTCCAACACATCCTGTTGCTCAAGCTCACTAATGGGTGTTGCCTTCCCGATATAAATCTTCGGAAATACATATTCGCTCTGCCGTTCACTTTCATCCAATAATTCCTCGTACAACTTCTCGCCAGGTCTGATTCCACTGAATTCGATCTTAATTTCATTTTCGTTGTAACCTGAAAGGTGGATGAGGTTTTTAGCCAAATCTACAATCTTTACTGGTTCGCCCATGTCAAGGACAAACACCTCACCGCCGCGTGCTAGTGTCCCTGCTTGAATGACAAGTCTGGATGCCTCAGGAATTGTCATAAAATAGCGGGTCATTTCGGGATCCGTCACCGTCACTGGACCACCTGCTGCAATCTGTTTCTTGAAAAGAGGAACGACGCTTCCTCTTGATCCCAACACATTGCCAAAACGAACGGCCGCAAATTTTGTTTTGCTGTTCTTTGCGATGTTTTGAACGACCATTTCTGCAAAACGCTTCGTAGCGCCCATTACATTCGGTGGATTCACCGCTTTATCTGTCGAAACGAGGACGAAATGTGGGACGCCGAACATGTTGGCGGCCTCTGCCACATTTTTCGTACC
Source organism: Sporosarcina thermotolerans (assembly GCF_042658975.1). NCBI lineage: Bacteria > Bacillati > Bacillota > Bacilli > Caryophanales > Caryophanaceae > Sporosarcina > Sporosarcina thermotolerans. The sequence continues at coordinate 50,375 of NZ_JBHSRM010000002.1, forward strand.
GAATATATTGTTCTTCACTGCTTCCATCGGGTTAGCTTCCATAAGTGGGACGTGTTTATGCGCTGCCGCATGGTAAATCACGTCCGGTTGGTGCTCGGATACAATGTCGAAGATGCGTTGTCGATCTTGGACATCCGCGATAACTGGAACGAGTTCAGTCTCGGGTGAAACTTTTTCTCTTAGTTCACGTTCTATTAAGTAGATCGAATTTTCACCATGTCCAAGCAAAATAAGCTTTTTTGGTGTAAACCGATTAACTTGACGGCAAATTTCTGATCCGATGGAGCCGCCCGCTCCTGTGATCATGATTGTCTTGCCTGTCAACTTGTTCGCGATTGCTTCCATGTCAAGTTGCACTTCATCGCGTCCAAGTAAATCCTCGATTTTGACATCATGGATATCAGTGACGGACACTTTTCCCGTCATGATATCCTCGATGCGAGGAATCGTTTGGGTTCTCGCACCTGTGTCCATACATATTTTTACTAACTCCGCCATCCGCTGCCTACTAACGGAAGGCATTGCAATAATGATTTTTTCAATTTCATTGTCTTTTACGAATGCTGGGATATTCTTCGTATCTCCCACTATTTTTACACCGTAAATCTCAAGACCACGCTTTTTCGTATCATCGTCGAGGAAAAGAATCGGCCTTATACCGCAATCGGGATTCTGATGGATTTGTCTAACAATCATACATCCGGCTTGTCCAGCCCCGATTATCATCGTTCGTTTTGCAGCCGAGTCTTCATAATGAAGGAACGTATCCCGATAAATCCGCCATGAAAGACGCGATCCACCAATGAGTAGAATATGTAGCATCCATGTAATTGCAAGTGCCCTATAATTAATATTCTGGGCGATAATCAGTTGTACCAATGCTACTACCACAATCGTCAACGATACGGCTTTGCAAATTGACTTCAACTCACCTATTGAGGCATACATCCATGCCTTTCGATATAATCCGAAATACCATGCAAATAAGTGATGTGCAATTTGAATCGTTAAGACACTAACAATTAGCAATTTGTTTGCAAATAGATTGATCGTAGGACTCAGGATATAATACCCAATGTATAACGAAAACAAGACAATAGTAGAGTCTACGAAAAAGAGCACTGTCAATCTGTTCTTAATTGAAATACCTCTCACATCCTCCTTAATGATTGGACCAGTCTATAACTACTACTCAACAATTACTATTATACTAATCTGTCATTAAAAAGATAACACTATTTTCAGTCAATTTAGTGCATTTTTCGCGTAAGAAGTGAATTTTTTGGCGAAATGTCGGTTTTGCCTACCAGAAACATTCCTTTTCTCCTATATTTCTCATGATTTTTTAAATCATTTTGGCTATTTTTGAATGAATTTGTAGATTTTATTCTTTAAAATAAAAAAAAGAGTAAAAGGGCTAAATGCCCCTTCACTCTGTCCCATAATATTGGTAATAGGAATTTTCCTTCTCTAACACAAAATTGTTCATTAGAATTCCAAGTATGTTCGCTTTAGCCGATATAAGAGATTCTTTCGCCTTAATTGCACTTTCTTTTTCCGTGGTACCGGAATTGATCACAAGGATTGTCCCGTCACATTTATTCGATAGGATTTGTGCGTCTGCCACTGAAAGTAGTGGCGGAGCATCGAATATGACTATATCGTACATTAACGCAAGCTCTTCAATTAATGCTTCCATCGAACTCGAACTGATTAACTCGGCGGGATTAGGTGGAATCTGTCCGCATGTGATTAAATACAGGTTTTCAATATTTGTGATTCTTGTTACTTCCTCAAGTGAAAATTGTTTAGTCAGCAAGTTGGATAAACCTATACTGTTCGATGTCTTGAAAGTGAAGTGCATCGTCGGTTTTCGCATATCTGCGTCGACAAGCAACACCTTCTTCCCTTCTTGCGCAAAGACGATTGCGACATTCGCAGCACTTGTTGATTTTCCTTCTCCGGGTGAAGAGGAGGTGAACAATAATGTCTTCAACTCTTTGTCAGGCGTTGAGAAATTGATGTTCGTACGGATTGTGCGGAATTGCTCCGAGATAAATGATTTTGGATTGACGCTTGTCACTAATTTACGTGAGGTGGCTAACATTTGCCGTTTCCTTTTTCTGAACAAGACCGTCACCCCTCTTCCTTCTTTTTCGTTTTGTTTTTTTCTTATCGTCGGGCATGTCTTTAACTGTAATCTTGCTGACAAGGCCTATAATGGGCAAGCCCAATAGTTCCTCAACATCCTGTTCAGTTTTCAATGTTGTATCCAAGTACTCAAGTAGGAAGGCAATCCCGACACCAAGCATGAGACCAATGACCGCTGCAATCGCCATATTGAGGAACGGATCGGGCTTTATTGGCGACGGGTTGTTTGACAATACGGCAGGTGAAAGGATAGTGACATTATCAACATTCATCAATTTCTGGATTTCTACCCGAAAAACCTCCGCCGTCGTATTAGCAATTTCGACCGCCATGTTCGGACTAGAATCTTGCACACTCACGTTAACAACTTGAGAATTTTGCGCGCTGTTCACCGTGATTTTTCCATTCAATGTCGCAAGCGTCGTTGAAAGATCCAAGTCCTCAATCACCTTGGACAAAATCGCCGGGCTTTTAATGATGACATTGTACGTATTGATCAGCTGAAGATTGGTTTGTATATCCTGCGTATTGAACTGGTTCTGCACACCCTTTTGCTGATTGACAAGGATTTGTGTCGATGCCTGATAAACCGGTGTTAATAGTTGGTAACTGATGACCCCCGCTGCTGTTACAGCTAACAGTGTCGTTAGAAAAATGAGTAAAGTCCTCTTTTTCAACGTCTTGAATAAATCCTGAAGACTTACAGTTTCTACCATAAAATCCATCTCCCCCTTTATAACTATCTTCAGATAACTCACATTATAGCACATGCTATTGAAAATATTCTAATAATTTTGTACTAATTCGATATATTTTAATAGTTAATATATTGTAGGAGGATTTACTTATTGGTGTTAGGTGGTTTGCTATGGCTGTATTAATATTTCGCCGAGGGGGCTAAAAACTTCTTTCAAATAATCCTTGTACACCATATTCCACCCTTTCTATTAGTCATTCGTAAGCCCCCAATCAAACAACGCATGTTTTTTATAATGAATGCGTTGTCGGTCTTCCTTCAGCTGCTGTTCAAGTAATTGGGTAAAGTGATTTAAATCTTTTATGACAGGCGCAGGAGTTATAAAATTGTAACGAACGTAGCCAACTTTATTTTCTACATTTCCTTTTTCATTACCTGCATAGGGATTGCACGCTTGTGGTTTAAATCCATAATGATTTGCAAATTGAAGGAATTCGTCTATAAAAACAGCCTCTTCATGCTTATTTCTTGGTTTGACTACGGCAGTCTTCATATTGTCGATACGAATTTTTTTAGGGACTCCACCCAATTGCTTAAATATCACTTTCATTCCATGTAGAAGACATTCTTGGTTTTCCCCTGGTAAGGGAATTGCATATGCGCTATTACTAAAAGGTAGAGTCATAACTAAACAATGGATGTCAACATACATTCCATCTTTAACGGCCCCCATTAAACCAAAATCCAATTGTGCTTCGGCGGGAGGATGAATTAAACGCTCTGAGTTTTTATCCTTAGTTTCTTCCTCGATATCTTCTTTTCCTTCACGCCACTCTTTAATAAAGTATGAGACGGTCCGATAGGACCCCTTGAAGCCCATCTTCTGAAGTGCAGTAAATATGCCCTTGTTAGTTCTTCTATCTTTCTTCTTAAGTTTAAGATCTTTCCAAAGCCAATCTCCTACAATTTCTCCCCATTGTTCGTCGTACATCATTCCAGATTTCTTCTTTTTATTTTCTACGGGGAGCTGATCTCCATCGGCATACTTTTTTGCTGTTCTCCAATTAATTCCTAGTGTTTTTGATATTTTATTTATGGATAAGGATTTCTGATTCCTCATTAATTTGATACAATTGATTTCAGGCATTGCCAGCATTCCTTTCAACCTCCACTGCATTTGATTCGACACCAATTACAGTAGAGAAATATTGGAAGGCTGGCAAGCCTTTTTTATTGAAACTTAAGTTGCAACGTTATGTACTTTTCCTTTTCAAAACTCTGTACTTCTATTTTGCACTACACACAAGGACCTGAAATGGTCCTTTTTCAAAGTTCCCTATCGCGTTCCCGTGAAGTATTGAAAAACTTCACACACGGCTTCAAAGGAATCATCATTTGCGATGGCTATTCTGCTTATGGCAATCTGGAGGGCGTTACTTTTGCCAACTGCTATGCGCATGTACGCCGATACTGGCTTAAAGCTGACAGCAAGAATGGTCGGATTGGCGTAGAATATTGCGATAAGCTTTACCGGCTTGAACGGAAGTTCAAACATTTGCCTCCCGGCAAACGGCGAAAAATGAGAAGAAAGTATTCGAAGCCGATTGTTGAGGAATTCCTTCAATGGGTGGAACAGTCCCCCTTCTATGGGAAAAGTGCGCTTGCCACTGCAGCGGACTACACGCTGAACCGTGGGGAAGGATTGAAGGCTTTCTTAAATGACGGCCGAATTGAAATCGATAATAATCCCGCTGAAAATGCCATCCGCCCCAATGTGATTGGTCGAAGAAATTGGCTATTCTCGGTCAGTGAAGCGGGCGCGCAAGCGAACGCCATTTGTTTAAGCCTCGCAGAAACGGCTAAAATTCAGGGGGTTGATTTCTATGCCTATCTCAAAAAGCTGTTGACGGATTTGCCGAACCTGAATTTTCAGCAGATGCCAGAGATATTGGACGACTTTCTTCCATGGTCAAAAAACATCCTGCTTTCATGCGGAAGCAAAGATAGCCCTACATTCGAAAAAAATAATCGAATGTCAGGGCTATTCGTGATGCACGCCGTAAAGGTGTGATTTTTTATATTTCGGGCTTACAGTCATTCAACAAACACACCTACAGAAAACTTTATGAAAATTTTTGCAATGACTGTACTAAATATTAAAAAGTCCCAATTTCCAGTCAAGGTATGATTACGGCCACCCGATTTTACCACTCGTGACATCTTTTTTACCACTAAACGCCAAAGAATTTACCACAGAGTGCCAAGGTGTTTACCAATGAATTAAAAACCCCTACAGAATTGCTGAATTGTAGGGGCTTGGCTTCGATTATTTATTTATTTTTGTTCTCAGAGTACTCTATGAATATTTTTCTGCTGCCTTCATATATATCCTGCTCAAAATAGCTGTAAGGGAAAGGTTCTTCTCCATAGACCTCCAAGAGTTTCTTCTTCAGCTCTTTCGGGAAGGGGTACCAACTTTTGTAACCAGACCAGTAATAGTTTTCCTCCATTTTTCGAAGATCCTTTTTTGTTAGTACAACCATATCAACCTTCCACGCCTAACCCATGGCGCTCTCGCATTGAAACATCTCCATCTATGAGAATCTGATAGGAGTCATGGATAATACGGTCTAAAATTGCCTCCGCAATCGTTTCATTCCCCAATTTTAAATGCCATCCGCTAGGATCGATCTGTGAACAGAAGATAGTTGAAGCTGCCTTATGGCGTGCTTCAGTGATTTCAAGTAGGATTGCGGCCTCATCTGTTGTTAAATCGGTCAGTAGCCATTCATCTAAGATAAGAAGATCGACATTCGTATATTTCTTAATCAATTTGCGATAGCTCCCATCCGCGGCTAATTTCGCAAGTGTCAATTCATCAAGTAACTCCGGTAGACGGATGTATTTAACAGTGTGAAATTGACGGCAGGCAGATATGCCGAATGCACTGGCCAAATATGACTTGCCGGACCCAGTGGGTCCCTTCAATATGATATTGTGACTGTCGAGAATATAGGCACCGCTTGCGAGCTTCAAGATCAAGTCTTTATCTAGTTTTCGATCTTCGTGATATTCTATGTCTTCAATACTAGCACTTGGGTTTAAAAAAGTTGCTGTTTTGATCAAGCGTTGAAGCTTATTGCTTTTACGTCGAGAATGTTCCAGATCGACTAGAAGTGAAAAGCGGTCTTCAAAACTCATCTTCTGGAAATCTTTGTTTCTTGCCTGTTCCTGGTAGGCTTCTGCCATTCCACTTAATTTCATTTCATGTAATTTGGACAGCGTCTGTTCGTTCATCATTTATCTTTACCCCCGTAATATGAAGCCCCACGTGTGAAGCCATAGTTATTCTTGCTGATTTCTGTCTTACGTTTCAGTTCCTGCTCGGCATCATTCTTTTTATTGTTCTTGAGGATAGTTTGTATACTTTTGACCGTAGGTCTATTTGTCATGGATGCGATCATTTTACACGCACGTTCTATTTCATATTTCGTGTAGCTACGCTCCGATTTTTTCAATGAGAATATGGACTGTAATCCTTGTTTTTCATTCGTCGATGCATCCAAGATATATCGAACCACTTTCAAGGTGGACGGTCCTATGTTTTCAGCCCACTCAATTGCAGCGTCTGGCGTTTGATCAACATATAGCTTATGATTATCTGGCATATGATCGCGTACGGTGGATAACTGACCGTACTTCCCATATAATCGTTTATGAGTAGCGACCCGCATATGATTAAAATAAATCTCAATGAGGCTGTCTGAAAGCCTTACTTCAACATCGCGGTTTATATATTCATATGGAACGGAATAAAACATGCTTTCGACGGATATGTGATAGTCAGGGCGCACCTTAGCCGTTTTCCATACGGATATTTGATATGGCGTGGATGGGAGAGGAGAAAGCGCAAATTTCTCCTCTTCCTCAAATGCCGACAGACGAGACCCTTTTTTGCGGGTAAAGGGACGTCGATTGAATTCCTCCAACTTCCTCCATACTTCTTCGTTTAATTCATCGATACTAAAGCAGTGCGTATTTCGTAAAGCTGCAATAATCCATGTGGAAATGGCACCAACGGCTCCCTCAACACTAGACTTGTCCTTAGGAGATCGAACCCGGGCGGGCATCACCACAGTATTATAATGGTCTGCCATTTCTCTGTAGGTTGAATTCAAGACCAATTCCTTGGATGTATGTTTAGTCACACTCGCTTTCAGATTGTCCGGCACTATTATCTGCGTAGAGCCTCCAAAATACGCATACGCATTGTTATGGGCAGTTATCCATGAATGCAAATTCATTGATAAGGTTGCCTCTGCGTAAGAAAGTTGGCTACAAGTGTAAACGTTAAACTATAATCAACAGTTTTCCACAAATAAGGTTAAACAGAAATCGATAAATAAGATTCAACAGTTTACCTTAAATATCTCACAATCTATATACTTGAAATAGTCTATGGAAAGTGAGGAACAGGAAGTGGAAAAGTTGATAACCTACAACGAGATTCATAGGCTTCGCAAAGAAGGATTTTCTAATAGTGCGATTGCCAAGAAATTAAAGATTTCAAGAAATAGGGTGATAGAATACGGGAAAATGACTCCAGATGAATTTTACCTGTTTGCCATCTCTCTACAAAGCAGAGGTAAAAAGCTTGATCCCTTTCGGGAAAAAATCCTTGAATGGCTAAAGGAACACCCTGACCTTTCAGGAGCCCAGGTATTTGATTGGTTGGAGGAAAAATTAGAATTTAGCTCTGTCTCTGAGGGGACTGTGAGGAATTACGTGAATGAGTTGCGGGAGTCCTACCACATTCCAAAAGTGATTTCTGAAAGAGAGTTTAGTGCAGTACCTGAACTTCCAATGGGGCAGCAGATTCAGGTGGATTTCGGGCAGACAAAGGTTCCCAAGCTGGATGGGACTTACATACGCCTATACTTTATTGGGTTTATACTAGCCCATTCAAGATATAAGTATGTAGAGTGGCTCGACCGACCATTTCGTGCAAATGATCTTATACGAATGCATGAGAACGCCTTCCATTACTTTGAGGGAATGTCCAAAAATACCTCCGTATAAAAAATGTCACACCTGTTGGTGTGCCCATTAAGTATACAAAGGTATGTAGTGGTAAACGCGTGACGTTTTCTGGTACATTTGTTGTCATTCGGTGGTAAAAAAGATGGCAGAGGTGGTACATTCCGTTGGCCGTAATCAAAGGTACAATAAAAAAAATAGCCCAGCCAATGGCTGAGGCTATTTAGTACTTAATCTCTAGCAAATAAATCCCTTGTATAAACTTTCTCTTTCACACCATCCAACTCTTCCGACAAGCGATTAGCCACAATCACTTCACTAATCTCCTTAAACTCCTCAAACTCCCGAAAAACCCTACATCCAACGAACTCAGCATCCTCCAGCGCCGGTTCATAAACAACCAACTCTACCCCAGCATCCTGCAACCGCTGCATAACACCCTGTATGGCCGACTGTCTAAAGTTATCCGAATCAGTCTTCATCGTTAAACGATAAATCCCAACCACTTTCGGCTTTCGTTCCATAATCATATCAGCGATATGATCCTTCCTCGTATCATTCGAGTCTACAATCGCCTTAATAATCGCATTCGGCACGCCTTCAAAGTTGGCCAATAGCTGCTTCGTATCCTTAGGTAGGCAATACCCCCCATAACCAAATGAAGGATTATTATAGTGCCCCCCTATTCGAGGATCCAACCCAATTCCTTCAATAATCTGTTGGGCATTCAACCCTTTCACTTCCGCATAGCTATCCAACTCATTAAAGAACGACACCCGCATTGCCAAATATGTATTAGCAAATAGCTTAATCGCTTCTGCCTCTGTAGAATTCGTAAACAAGACAGGGACATCCTCTTTATTAGCCCCCTGCACCAACAAATCCGCAAACTTCCGAGCACGTTTAGACTGCTCCCCTACAATGACTCTTGATGGATAAAGATTATCATAGAGAGCTCGACCCTCCCGAAGAAACTCTGGGGAGAACAGAATATTATCCGTATTAAAACGCTGACGTACTGATTCCGTGTAACCAACAGGTATAGTCGACTTAATCACCATGACTGTATCAGGGTTAATCGATTGCACTGCATCAATAACCGCTTCCACTGAACTTGTATCAAAATAATTTCGCTCCGGATCATAGTTCGTCGGTGTAGAAATAATAACAAACTCCGCTTCCTGAAATGCTTCTTGAGCATCCGTTGTAGCAGACAAGTTCAATTCTTTCGTAGCAAGATAAGACTCAATCTCCTTATCCTGAATAGGCGATTGCCCGCTATTAATCAAATCTACTTTTTCTTGTACAATATCATAAGCAATGACCTCATTATGTTGAGCTAACAGGACTGCATTGGAAAGACCGACATAGCCTGTGCCTGCAATAGTGATTTTCATCTATTCCACTTCCTTCTTTCTCACTTAACGTTGTAATAATCAACATACCAATCGGCAAACTTCTGCAAGCCTTCAGCAATCGGTGTTTCCGGTTTAAAGCCAATTGCCTCTTGCAATAAATCAGTGGAAGCATAAGTCGCAGGAACATCTCCTGGCTTAATTGGTTCAAATTCCTTTTTGAAGACAACCTCTCTACCCGTAGCATTACTTAAGCATTGCTCCAATGTTTCTATAAACGTCATCAATTTTTCAGGACTATTGTTGCCAATATTGTAAACTTTGTGTGGAACAGTTTCAGTAGGCGGATGGCCAATCAATCCTTCAATGCCAGCGACAATATCATCGATATAGGTGAAGTCACGGTATAGATCATTTTTAAAATCACCATTATTAAAGATTTTAATCGATTCTCCTGAAAAATACTTGTCCGCAAATCCAAAGTATGCCATATCTGGTCGACCCATTGGTCCGTAAACGGTAAAGAAACGGAGGCCTGTAGCAGGTATTTTATACAGATGGCTATATGTATGGGCCATTAATTCATTGGACTTTTTCGTAGCGGCATAAAGTGATACAGGGCTGTCTACAAAATCCGTCTCTTCAAATGGAACTTTTTTATTCGCGCCATATACAGAACTGGATGAAGCATAAATTAGGTGATCTACTGGAAAATGTCTGCAAGCTTCAAGGATATTATAGAAGCCAATGATATTACTTTGTATGTAGACATCCGGATTCTCTATCGAATACCTAACTCCTGCCTGTGCTGCCAGGTTTACCACAATTTCGGGCCGGTACTTTTCAAAAGTCTTCATTATCATGTTCTTATCAGAAATATCGCCTTCAATGAACTTGAAACCATCATATTGCATAAGTAGTTCCAAACGAGATTTTTTAAGGTTCAAATCATAATAATCGTTTACATTATCAATGCCTATTACACGAACCCCATTTTGAAGTAGTCTTTTAGTTAAATAAAAGCCTATAAAACCAGCCGAACCAGTGACTAGATATGTACAATCATTCAGTTTAGTGTTCATATGTTTCATCTCCTTGACAATTTTATTGGTAAAGCAAATATGATTTATTTCGGCTTTTATTAACATTATACTTTTATACATAAATGAAGAAGAAATAACAATCCAATTATAAGCCAGAAGCATCTCATGATAGGCTTCCCATTTTATCTCTATTGCAAGTCTCCTAATGAATAGGTAAACATTTCAAACGTTCCATGCACAAAATGGAGATTGAGAAAATCAATAGATATTATGGCCATTCAAATTTCCTTAGCCTTATGATCGGTGAGTGTAATGATTAGATTATTTTTTCCTATTCATCTAATATTAAAAGCATAAAAAAATCAAAAACTAATGATAAAACCAATAGTATCAACGTATTATATAAAACACTAAAAACACTTTAAATAAAAATGTATAATATTAATATTAAAAATAATTAACTAGACTTCCTAAATCGAGACGGGAATAACTTATTCATAACTACATTTATTTCCTTTCGTGTAACTGGGTATATGTATAGTATTCCAAAGTAAAAAAATATACAAAAAGAAATTGATAAAGAGTCCCACACTACACTGTCATTCAATTGCTTTAGAATATAACCAAATACACCCATAAGTAGTGCAGCGGTCGCGGTCGGAAGTATATTTGTAATAGATTTAAATATCGGAAACTTTATAACGAAATACATTAATAGAAAATCAACTAAAACCCCCTGCAATCTTACCCAAGAACGTGCATAAACCAACGCCCAAAATCCGAATTTCGAACTAATAATACAGACTGGAACTAAAACTATTAAATGCAGCATTTGAGCTAAAAAAGATAACCTTGGTTTTCCTTTTGCTCTAAACACCTCACTACAAAAATGACTTAACACAATAACAATTGCACTGGTCAATGCCCATATACCTATTACTCTCCCTGCCTCTGTCCATTGACTTCCCAATAAAATTCGAGTTGCTAAATCACTAAATAAAAATACACCAACCCCCATCGGGAAAACTAAAATAGATACCAACCTTTGCATTTGGAAAAATGTCTTGTTAAACTCTTCGTTATTATTTTGCAACCGGGATAGTGTAGAAAACAAAACCGGTACTATCGAAGCTGTAACGGTGGCCATAAGGGCATTAACCATTGTTGTTGAAGTTTTATATATTCCCAGGTAATGTTCACTTAAAGCACTAGCTATAATAAAGGTATCAATCCAAATTGTTAGCCAAATGGAGATCGCTTCAATAAGTGACCATATACTAAATGACAACATTTCTTTCAAGATCTTAAGCCTGAAAAATAATTTCGGTTTCCACTTGGACTTAATTGTTAAAAATATTGCATTTGATAAAGTCATAAAAATGTTGCCGATAATCAAAGACCAGTAACTAAAACCCAAAAGCGCAAGTGGAATAGTAATCAAAACGGGTATGAAGATAGAAATTACTCTTACTAAAAAAAGGGTCTTAAAATCAAATTCGCGTCTATAAAGAGCCATCTGTATACTTGAAAATGCAGTTATTGGCAATTGTAAGCAAGAAACTGAAATCACAATTCCTAAACCTGGATTGCCAATTAGGATAGCAATCCGCTCACTAAAGGAAACGATAATACCCCATATTAAAAAAGATAAAAATAGATTGGTTAAAAAAGCCACATTTGCATTTTTATACTTTTCTTTATTATCTCTAAACTCATGTTGAACTAAGTATTTTTGAAAACCTGCATCTGTAAACATATCCGCAAAGCTTGTAATCATAGTAACAGTTGCAACAATACCAAAAGCCTCCGGTGCAAGTATTCTGGCTAATACCATATTTGTAAAGGGTGCAATTATTTTTACAGTAATTTCTGTAATTGAAGACCATTTTGCCGCATTCAACATTTTATTTTTCAGGATTGCATTATTCAAAGTCAAAACTCCATCAAATTTATATTATTTTTCTATAAGTCAAATAAAACGGTCCCGCTATCGCTCGTATTCCAAGTGCAAAAAAAATTCAACGCCAACATCTTTATAGATTTTTTTTACAATTTCATAACAAGCTAAGTTAAACTGCTTTACTACCTATAGAAGTTCAATGAATAAATTCACCAAGAACTGGATAACCTTTTCGTTTTTTTGTCCTAAAGCTGATGACACTAAAAGAGGATTAAATAATCAAAATGCCTTTACCCGACAGTTAATTTACCTTTCTTATTCGGAATTCTTTCCAGGTATTTTAATCCAACTACCGAGTAAGTAATCATCTTCTTCTTTATCGAAAGGTATAAATCCAGAACCATCAAAAAATGTAATTTCGCCAAAATAAAGCCTGTCACGAACAATAAACCAATCTATTCTAACTTGATATGTGTTACTTGCTAGTCTTTCGGATAACTTTATCATTTCTTCAAACTGTTTAGGTTTTTTATGTACTTTATCTGAACATGGCATTCCTTGAGAAATTGTTGTTTTGTTCCAATTTAAATCATAAAAATCCTGCTTATGATTTTCATGCCTATCGGTGTGCAGTTGGACAAGCTTAGCCTTACCATTAAAACATATTACTTTATAATCATCAGGTGCTATATCTGCATCTGCAATATAACTCTCACAAACTATTCTTGGTTTCACATTCTTATAAGGCCACTCCCTGGTATGATAATAGTAGTTTCTTTTAAGTGCTTTATTAATTCTAAGTTTTACCTTCTCAATATTGAAATTACTTTTATTAGTGCAAATAAAGACGCTACCGGAGTCGTGAGTACATTTCAGCACAAATTCATTAGGTAATTCCGAAAACTCGATATCGTCAAAGTTATCCCAAATCCCTATCAATGGAATTAGATATTTTTCACCTATTTTTTCAGAGATATATTCTCTGACTTCAAATTTATCCACTAACTTTGTATAATGCGGTTTCCTATCATTAAGTTTTAACCATTGCAGTTTTTCATTGAATGTCTTCGGATCATCAATATTCAATCTCTTACCAACTCTTGCGCGATATAATAATTTAATATATATTTTTTCTGGAACCCATTTAAAATCATTCTTCGATGCTATATAAGGAATTATCAAAAAGGGATTTGAAATCACCTTTTTAACTTTCTCATAAAACTCCATTTATATTCTCCTTGTTTCTTTAATATAGTGCTAACTAACAAACTATTAGTAGTCTATTTTATGAGGCATTTGAACTACACCAGCTTTATCAAATGGACTGTTCAACGTCAAACGCTTTGCTTTACTTAACGACTTTTCACTGTTTATTTACACAGCAAATCCCATCACATATCTACCGATCCTTTTAACGACTCATTATTTGATAAGGTACAACAGAGCCAACATCTGTAGTTAAAATTATTAAATAATAAAACATCGCTCCTAAAAGTACAATATAAATACCTACTGATCTATCCATTTTCGGTTTAATCGTATATATAATATTTGGTATTAATATTATACAGTGTATCGTGAAGTAAATCATCGCCCTGCCTGCTAAATTAAAATCTAAAGCTAATATATTTAATAAAATAGAAACAATTAAAATATGGATATATAAATCGTAATCTTCACCATTTCTAATGGCTGAACGCCTATAAAGCAGTGCAGCAATTGCAATTAGAGAAAGCATTAAAAGCATTCCTGTTCCACTTCCATTTCCCACCCTACCAACGTAAAGATGGTATCCAAATATCCCCATAAGGAAATAAATAATTTTGGTTGAAAACAAATTTACTGCAACACCAATACAAATTACTAAAGTAATATAGAACTTGTTTATTTTCATTTTAAATAAAGGGTAAATAATCAAAAAAGAAAGTGCGGATATATGAAAAAAAGATGCTATCAGAATATGAATAACAAATTTAATCAAATCCCTACTTTTTATATACTTTATTGAGGGGAGTATTAATGCAATTGCAATAAACTGTCTAAGAGTATTTAAGGACATACCCCAAAAACCAAAAGCAATAAATATAACAAAGCTTAACCATACTATTTTTGAGTTTTTATATATGTATTTCGAAATACTTAAAATGATAATTGAACTAGTGACCGCTAAAAAAAAACTTTCGTTTTCCCATACGATTCCTATTAATTTATTTAAAATTATAAACCCAATTTCAAAATCAACTATATCAGAAAGTTGAAATATCCTTTCCCAAGCTGTCTGTGCTATTATATGAAACCTATTTACATAAACTGCAGTATCCGCCCCAACATTTAAATCCCTTAATAAGGACAATAAAATTAATTGAGTAGAGATTAATATTATAAAAATAAGATCTTTGTTTTTTTTAATTGTAGTAGTTATAAATAGAGCCCACAAAAAAATCATGACTAAATTCAATATATATATAAACATAATAATCTCTTTCTCCTATGCACTGCAGATTATCGAATTAAGTATATCACTAGAAAAAACGGTCTTCTCTTTAGGGCCAACTTTTTATATATTATATTATTACAGTTATAAACGCATATTCATTATTAAGGAATAATTAAATAACACTGAATGTTTTAACCTTAAATAGTTATACATTTTTCAAATTATAAAGAAGGTCTTCATATTGCATTAATATACTTTTAACGCCAAATACATTTTCAAGTTCAGTTACTTTTATTTTATTTTGATTAAACCAGCTGTTGTCCCATGTTAGTTCTTCAACAACACCTTGAATATTACCTGTTAACTCCATAATTTCTTTAGTTCCTCCAGGATGACTTGTGCTAACCACAGGACAACCACAAGCAATTGCTTCCAATACTACGTTCGGAAGACCTTCATACCTCGATGGTAGTAAAAAAAGATCAGCGTTTTTCATCCAAATGAACGGGTTTGCTTGGCGGCCAACAAAATTAACATAATTAGTAATACCCAGGTTTTCCGATAACTTAACATAATCCCTGAAGTACTTTCCATTTCCCAATATCCAAATCTTAACATTCTTTAATTTATTTTTGTTTTTTGCAACTGAGTTTAATAGGATATCAATACCTTTTTGAGGCATCATCTTTCCAACAACAACAACATTCTTGTAGCCTTCCTTACCAAAAGGAGATGGGTCTTGCATGCTCATTTGTCTTACCATTTCGATATCGACGGGATTGTAAATCCTGATTAACTTACTCTCATCAAAACCGAATTCATTTTTGAAATCCTCGACCATATAATCTGATTGACATATAATTTTGTCCACTTTTTTAAAGATTGTATTATAAACAATCTTCCATACAAGGGGGTATTTGCTTTCGGAGATCGATTCACTCGGCGTATTGTTTTCTCTAATAACGAGTTTGGTTTTTCTTGGTAAAAATGTTTTAAAAAGTGCGATTAGGGCTGAAAAACCGCGAATCGACGAGAAAACAATGTCAGGTTTAATTCTTCTTATTTCTAAGTATAAAGATGGTATAGCATATCTCACCTGTGATACAGGTAACTTTATTAGATTAACATCTACTGGTAAGTCAGTTTGGTAATCTCCACCATCATGAACAATTATTAAATGAACTTTGAACTTTTTTTTATCAATGTGACGGACAAGTGTAGAAATAACCCTTTCCGCTCCACCACCACCTAATTTTGGTATTACAAATACTATAGTCTTCAAATTAATCCACCAACCTATATATGATAAACAGTATTACACTTTATTTTCCATAAGTAATTCATCAAAAATATGTATCCACATGTCGACTATTTTATCAGCTGAAAGGACATCCAGAATTTCGCGGTTTTTCCTACTCATGCTATTACGCAAATTATTATCTGACAAAATTCTTCTAATAGCGTTTCTCATGTGTTCTTTGTCATCAACTGGAACTAAGATGCCATTTTCTTCTTTTATCAGTTCTCGTGCAATACCTGTAGAAAAGTCCGTTGAAATAACCGGAACCCCTGAGGACATAGCTTCGACCAATGCATTAGGAAATCCTTCGTAATTCGATGGCATAACAAATAACTCAGCATCATAAACGTATTTCATTACATCCTTTTTAAGCCCCATTAAAAAGGCACGATTTCGTAATCCTAAAAGATTGATTTTCTCTTGCAACTCATTTCTAAGGTACCCATCCCCGTATATCTCTAATACATGTTCCGGAAATTCATCCTTCAAATCATTAAAACTTTCAATCAATAGCGAGAAGTTCTTTTCTGGAAATAACCGGCCAACACCTATAATGGCTTTTCTTCGAACTATTGGATCATCACGGACTATACATCCTAAATTGATTGGATTGGGTATAACCCGCATTTTTTTATTAGCATATTTCGGGAAAAATTCGGTAACCTTTTTACTTTGACACACTATACAATTTGCGGTCGGATATAAATATTTAGTGACCATTCGTAAAGGGAGTTTTCTTACCTTTGGCTCAGTACGTTCCGATATGATAAGGGGAATCCGTGGATTGAACAAATGTGCCATTAAGGCTATTATGTTTGTATGCGTTAAAAAGGATAATATTATATCTGGCTTCCATTCTTTTATGTAATTTTTTACAAAGAACAAACTTTTAACCCCATAACCAGCAATATTTAAAAACGCATATAATTTGTTGCTACGGTTTATTTTGTACCCTGCCCCAATTATTTTCACTTTTGGATCTAATTGATAAAAAGATTCATTTGATGTAAGAGTAAGAATAACAATGTCATAACCTCTTTGGCTAAGTTCATTTGCCAATGTTGCTAAAACACGTTCAGCCCCTCCACCTCCCATTCTCGGAACCAACAGTAAACACTTTAAATTTCGATTTACCCTTTCACCATTCATATCTTTACATCACCTTCTTATTAATTTGTTATAGGTGGAAGATTAAACGATTTACCCAATTCATAATCAAACTTGTCTGGTGTAAATTGAACACATCCACTCCACGGGTAAAACGTAATTTCCCCTATATATACTTTACCATTTACACTATAAAAATCTACTCTAACAAATGGGAAATCAGCTGCGAAACACTCTGCTATTTCTATCATCTTTTCAAACCCATATGGTTTCGATATTGTATTTTCAGTTGTTGGACAATCACTTACAACTTGTAGTTGATTCCACTCCAAATCATAAAAATTCCTTCTATGATCAACATGTCTTGTAGTATCCACCCATGCTAGTTTAGCTTTCTTATTAAAGCAAAGGATTTTATAATCATTTAAACTACCGTCTTCGTTGTCATTAGAATCAAGCAATTCTTCAATAACAATCTTCTGTGGAATATCCTTATAGGCCCATTCCCTTCCTATACTTAATGTGTTAACCTTTGACCAAGAATTTATTGTATTCTTAATGAATGAAATATCCATGTTTGATTTATCTTCAATAAATATATTAGTCCCCGACCCATTATTACACTTTATTGCAAAACTCTCAGGCAAACTCATAAATTCAATCTCTTCAAACTTATCGCAAACTTGATACAATGTAGGAAGATATTCAGAAAAACCTTTTTGTAAGACATAGTCTCTCATCCTATATTTGTCTGCACACTGTGTCATTAGCGGGATTCGGTAATTCATTTTATACCACTGTATCTTCTCCGTGAATCGTTCTGGATTCTTTATATTTAACCTTCTGCCAAGTGCCACCCGATATTGAAGTTTGAGTACTATCTCATCAGGTAATAGATCAAGGATTCCGTATATCCTTCTTAAAAAAGAAGGCTTAATATATTTTTTTAAACTCATTTTATACCCCTCAGTAATTTTATTAAGCGGACAACATTCGTTCGAGTTCTGTTGGATATCTTCTATGTTGTACTTTTCAATAAGTAATTACTTTAAAAGCAATTATTTTTTTGAAATTATTTCAATTATTTTTTCTGTGTTTTTGCCAAAGAAACTTTCGCCATTTACCATTTGAGGGAACCAAATACTCTGGGATCTTAAATTCACTTCAATTAATATAATTTCTGAACTTTCATTCACCATAAAGTCCCAAGAAATCATTTTAATATGCGGAATCCTAGAATGACTTTCCTTTGCTACCTTAATGATATCCTTGACATATGGGATAACATATCCTTCAAATTTAATCCCACTATCCGGATGCTGACGGAATCTTTCCTGCATCTCGCTATATGCTTCTTTATTTAATATACCCTTGTCATTAAAACCAATTACTATTCCACCTGCATGAATATTGTCAACTTCATTACCGGATCTTCCAATTCTCATGGACAAAGGAGCATTGTAAATAACTCCATCCAGTATATAAGTAATTACACGAATTGTGTTAATAGACTTGTCGTAAAGTGAGGCATATTTTGGATGGGCTTTCATACGCTCTTGAATTATATAATTCGTTTTGAATTTATCCATTATCTGTTCAAGAGTCTTACCTGATATTAAATCTACTCCATTAACAATATCTAACATAGCAACTCCCCGACCAGAATTGGAACCAATTGTGGCTTTAATTACTACTTTACCAATATTCCGGAGACTTTCAATTATGTCTTTTCTGTTTTTAACAATCCGTTTACTATCATAAAAAACTCCACTACTATTAACAACAAATGTTTTTGGGACTTTAATCGAGCTTTCAAAAAAAAGTATTTCTGTCAATGCTTTATCTTCCAATACTTTAGCCAAATGTGGTGGACTAAAAAGAGGTTCTAACTTTGTGGAATAAATTATCTCTGGGAAATAGTATTTATTATATACCCCTGCATAGCTTTGATAAAGCCTATGCCATTTTTTAGAAACCTTTTTACCGTATATACGTTTCCAAACCTTATCAATCGCATTTTTCTGTTCATGGGTTAATTGTACTTGTGAATACAACTTCCTTTTCTTATAAATATTGATCCATTCAAGAATCCATGTCTTAAAAACATCAATCTTCAAAATCCACCTTTCTAAGTGGATAATAAATTCCCTATAGGATTTCCTCATAATAATCTCCTCTAATATAAAAGGTGAGTTTGAATTCATATAAAAAAACAAGCTTTAATAGTTGATAGGACTTAAGAAAAATCGCCTACTTTGGATAAACTGTTCCCCAATGTTCCTTTTCATTGTTCTTGTCAAATAAAAAAATGTTTATAGTTGATAGTTATTTACTATATTCTTTTCTCAAATATTTATTAGAAAGAATTTTCAAAAACCACATTGGTGATAGGTACATTATAAATTGACCAATTACCACATAAATTAAATCAAATAAAGTGCAATGTCCTCTTTTCCATATTGCGTATTCAACTTCAATATAACTTTTACAATAAGACCAACTTTTTCTTCTTTTAAAATTACCCTCATTCGATCTAAAAAGCAGAAGTGGAATATCAATATTCGCACTTTTACAATCATTGTTTATCATTCTGGAAAACAAGTCCAAATCTTGTTTTCTTCTAAAATTTCCATAACCACCACAACGAATTACTTCAGATTTTTTAAACATAACTGTTGGGTGGTTAAATGGGCTTCTTCTTTTTATAAATTTCACAATATCATCATGCGTTGTTGGCACAACTCTTGAAGATACAATATTATCTGGTGAATCATGGAATTCATCTATTATTGTACCAACAATACTTAACTTTGGATCGCTCATAAATAGTTCAACTTGAGTCATACATCTTGCTGGCAGAGATATATCATCACTATCCATACGGGCCACTAATTCATTTTTACAATACTTCAATCCTTCATCTAATGCCCGCCCTAAGCCTATATTCTTCTCAAGTGACACTATATTAAATAAGTCTGGTTCCCTTTCATTATATTCATTAATGATTTCATCTAAATCCTTAGTTAATTTACCGTCCTTGACAATAACGAAGTCGTTTGGCTTAAGTGTTTGTTTTATCATACTGTCTATACTCGCTTTTAAAAAAGAAGGGTTTTCTTTATGATAAACTGACATTAATACACTATATTTTCTATCCATCATTGGTCACTACCTTCTGTCAGTTTTATTGATTCACTTAAACTCCTAATTTGGTAGTTTTCTTTATAACTACTCATACTTTTGTCGTATACTAAATTACCAAATACTTTATTAATAATATTTGACTTCTTCATGATTACTCTAATAATTGGATTTATTTTTTTTGTAAACTTAACTTTCCTCCCGTGAAACATAGCTATCATTTTAACCATTTCACTAGTTTTTACATATTCACTGTTTTGCGGGAAAAAAAATCCGTTTTCTTCATTCTCAATCATAAGCTTCATAAATTCACAAAGATTGTCTATATGTAACATACTACGTTGATTTTCGAAAATCGGGAAAACTGGAAACCTTTTAGCAACCATTGCTAATTTGGGATAATTGCCTTTAGATTCCTTGCCATAAATCATCGGTGGTCTTATAATAACAACCTTAAAATTATAATCATTTAAAGTTACAATTTCTTGTTCTGCCTGCAACTTACTATAGCCGTAAAAGTTACTAGGTGTAGGTACAGTATCCTTAGTTATTACACCGTTAGATATATTTTCACCATACACAATAATGCTACTTAAGAATAAAAAGTGCTTTACGCCTTCACTTTTTGCTTTCCTTGCAACTTCTATAGTTAAATCACGGTTTACTTTATAATACTTTTCTTCCAAATTTGGATCTGTGGATACATGGGCGATTCCGGCAACATGAACAACAACATCATATAGGGAAAAATCCGTATTCATCCAATCATCTTCACGCATACTAATTTTATCAATGGAATACTTCTTGGGATCATTCAACAACCATTTTTCTAATGAATTACCTACGTAGCTGTTTTTCCCAGTAATCAGTACTTTTTTCATTTTGAGAAATTCTCTCCAGTCACTGAACCTACAGAAGATCTTGTTTTTCCAATCGCACCTGTCCCACCTTCTAAAACACCTTTACTTTTAAACACACTAATTATTGTGGCGAAGAAGCATTTTATATCCATCCACGGGCCCATCTTTTCGACGTATTCACCATCGAATTTAGATTTTATTTCAATTGGAACTTCATCTCTACCATTTATTTGAGCCCACCCTGTTAAGCCCGGCCTTATAGCATTTGCATGATATTTCTCTCTTTCCGCTATTAAATCATATTGGTTCCACAATGCAGGTCTTGGACCGATAATACTCATTTGACCGACAAGTATGTTCCAAATCTGTGGGAGTTCATCAAGTGAAGTCTTCCTTAAGAATTTTCCCATTCTAGTAATATACTGTTCAGGTTTGTCTAATAAATGGGTCGGAGTATCAATCGGTGCATCTATTTTCATAGTTCGGAATTTTAATATATAGAAATGTGTCTTGTTTATTCCAACTCGCTTTTGTTTAAATAGAACTGGCCCTTTTGAATCAATCTTAATAGCAATAATTAGGATTACTAAAATAGGCGATAAGACAATAAGCCCAACTAAAGAAAGAATAATGTCAATCAATCTTTTAACCTTCATAAACATAATACGGATTCACTCCTCAAAACATGTTCTTTAGTAGTTTAGGTGACTTAATTGAAACATTTATATTGTAGGTGAAGCACTGTGCAACCTATGTCAGAAAGTTGAAATTTCCCGATGAAAAGACTACGTGGTTTATTGGAAAAATTAATTTCCCACTTTACTCTTTTCCACTATCTCAGCCATATACTCCAACAATTGAGCACTAATGTCCTTATTCTGCAAAGCAAACTCAATCGTCGTTGTAATAAACCCTAATTTCTCCCCAACATCATACCGCTTACCCTCAAAATCGTAAGCAAACACCCGTTGAATCTGATTCAACTGCTGAATGGCATCAGTTAACTGGATCTCACCACCTGCGCCCTTTTCCTGCTTTTCTAATAGCATAAAGATTTCCGGAGTTAACACATACCTGCCCATAATCGCAAGATTAGAGGGCGCTGTTCCCAATGCCGGCTTCTCAACAAAGTTCTCCACGGCATACCTTCTACCAATTTGAGCCGAAGGTTCAACAATCCCATACCTATCCGTCTCGTCATCCGCAACAGTCTGCACACCAATTACCGAAGCATGAGTCTCATCATACTGCTCAATCAACTGCTTCAATCCAGGTGTTTCACTTTGTACAATATCATCACCAAGCAAAACAGCAAAAGGCTCATCACCAATGAACTTCCGCGCACACCAAACTGCATGTCCAAGTCCTTTTGGCTCCTTCTGACGAATATAATGGATATCTACATTCGAAGACTGTCTAACCTTCTCCAAAATATCATATTTCTCTTTTTGTATTAGATTTTCTTCCAACTCAAAATTATTATCAAAATGATCCTCAATCGCTCTTTTACCTTTTCCAGTAACAATAATTATATCTTCTATACCTGATGCAATCGCCTCTTCGACAATATATTGAATGGTTGGCTTATCAACAATCGGCAACATTTCTTTTGGCATCGCCTTAGTAACCGGTAAAAAACGTGTCCCTAATCCAGCTGCCGGTATAATAGCTTTACGCACCTTTTTATACATATTTACTTCCTCCTTATGATTTAACTCCATGCAGGACAACGTCCTGCAATGCAGCGAGTTTTATATTAGCATCTTCCACACTTTCACCCTTCACCGCAAAATAAAACTTACATTTTGGTTCGGTGCCAGAAGGGCGAATACAAACCCATGATCCATCTTCAAGTTTATACTTAAGCACATTAGATATCGGTAAATCTAAACTTGTTTTAGTACCTGACAATATATCCAACGATTCATTTTTCGCATAGTCCTCTACGTTTGTAACACTAATGTCATTTAATGCCGAAGGCTGTTCATTTCTGAACCCTTCCACAATCGCATCAATTTGTTCTGCTCCATCCTTACCTTCCAACGTGATAGAACATGTAATTTCTTTGTAATAACCAAACTTCTTATATAATTCCTGTAAACCATCGTATAGCGATTTGCCCTGTGACTTGTAATAAGCTGCCACTTCAGCTACAAAAACAGCTGATTGAACCGAATCTTTATCCCGAACAAAATTACCAAGCAAATATCCATAGCTCTCCTCATAACCAAAAAGGAAACTCTTCTCTTTAGTCTCTTCGAATTCATTGATCTTCTCTGCGATAAACTTAAAACCCGTAAGAGTATCTATTGTTTCCACACCAAACGATGAAGCAATCGCACGGCCTAACTCCGAAGTAACAATCGTCTTCATGACTACCCCATTCCGTGGTAGCCATCCATTCTTCTCTTTCTGCTCCAGTAAAAAGTGAAGCATCAAAGCACCAATTTGATTACCCGTCAAAACGACATACTCACCTGAATCATTTTTGACCGCGACTCCAAGTCGATCTGCATCAGGATCAGTCGCAAGCAAGACATCCGCATCCACTCGCAACCCATACTCTATAGCAATCTCAAACGCTGCGGACTCTTCCGGATTTGGTGATTTCACTGTAGAAAAATTAGGATCCGGATTTTCCTGTTCCTTTACAACAGTCACATTGGTAAAACCAAAGTTTTCAAGTCCTTCGCGTACAGGTATATTCCCAGTTCCATGCAAAGGAGTAAAAATAATCGACAAATCCCTTTCTGGCTTCTCCTCATTCAACTGAATTGCTTGCAACGCTTGCTTATATGCCATATCAATCTTTTCCCCAATATAAACAAGTATTCTATTAGCCAATAGTTCCCTTTCACCCGCAACCTCGGTAATCAGCCTGGTACCAGCGCTCTTCATAAATCCAAGAACAACATCTGCATCCTCAGGAGGCAATTGCGCACCATCCTGCCCATAAACCTTCAATCCGTTATATTCCGGTGGATTATGGCTTGCCGTAATCATAACTCCTGCAAAGGCGTACATATAACGTACCGCAAAGGAAAGTAATGGAGTAGGTCGCAAGTCCTCAAACAAATAAACTTGAATGCCTTCACCACCTACCGTCTTCGCAACTTCCAACGCAAACTCCTTCGACATATGCCTCGAATCATAAGCAATGGCAATCCCGCGCGCCATCGCTTCTTCACCTTGTTCTTTTATGTATTGAGAAAGGCCGAATGCCACCTTCCTCACCGTATAAATATTAATACGATTCGTACCAGGTCCGATAATGCCGCGCATGCCGCCTGTACCGAATTCCAGCTCCTTATAAAAACAATCTTCCAGCTGTTTTTCATCAGTCATATTATATATATCCTGTTTGACCAAATCCTCATCTGTTAGCTGTGAGAGCCATTGATCCAAACTCGTTCTCCACGTCATGCTGCGACATCCTTTCTCGAATAACTTATGTCAAATAATTATTATTAATTTCCTGCAGTTTCCAAGACCTCTGCTATTTCTTCTTTTTCATAACCAGGCTTGTCCAGTAATGTGAACATATTTCGTTTGTATAATTCCACACCTGGCTGATCAAACGGGTTGACACCAAATAGATACGCACTCATCGCACAAGCTTTTTCAAAGAAGTAAACGAGATAGCCAAATGTATAAGCATCCATTGACGGTATTTCAAAAACAAGTCCTGGGACTTCTCCATCCGCATGGGCCTCAAGCGCCCCTTCGAACGCCTTGCTGTTTACTACATCTACCGTTTTTCCTGTGAGATAGTTCAATCCATCAATATTTTCCTCATCTTCTTCAATTACGATATCATCAAGCGGATTCTTCACTTTAACAATCGTTTCAAAAAGATTACGCTGACCTTCCTGGATATACTGACCGAATGAATGCAAGTCAGTTGTAAAGTTCGCAGACGCTGGAAAAATCCCTCTACGATCCTTCCCTTCACTCTCACCAAATAGCTGCTTCCACCACTCTGCCAGATAATGCATACCCGGTTCGTACGTGACAAACATTTCTATAGCCATTCCTTTTTGGAAAAGGATGTTACGAATGACAGCATACTGATAGGCAGCATTTTCATCAAGAACCGGATTATTTAGTTCCCGTTGCGCTCGTAATGCGCCTGCCATGATTTCATTAATACTAATCCCGCTCACTGCAATCGGCAATAGACCGACCGCCGTTAAAACAGAATAACGCCCGCCAATATTATCAGGTATTACGAAAGTGTCATACCCTTCCCTGTCAGCTAACTGTTTCAATGCGCCCTTTTCCTTATCCGTTGTAGCAAAGATGCGTTTCCTCGCTTCTTCCTTGCCATATTTCTCTTCAAGGAGTTTACGGAAGATACGGAACGCAATAGCCGGCTCTGTTGTTGTTCCGGATTTCGATATAACATTGATAGAGAAATTCTTGCCTTCAAGAAGGTCCATCACATGCGTCATATAAGTTGAGCTAAGATTATGTCCAACAAAAACGATTTGTGGATTGCCTCTTTTCTCTTTCGACAACATATTATAGAAACTATGGTTCAGCATCTCGATTGCAGCCCTTGCTCCTAAGTAAGATCCGCCGATTCCAACAACTACAAGTATATCACTATTCTCTCGTATTCTTATTGCTGTTTTCTTGATATGTTCAAACTCTTCCCGTTCGTACATTTCAGGCAAGTCAATCCAACCTAAATAATTGTTGTGTTCGCTTGTTTCACTATGCATTTGGTTATGAATTGATTGAACCGAATGCTCCAAAAAAGAAACTTTATAATGCCCGAAATGCCCACTTGCCTTCGAATAATCAAATGTAATATGCGCCAACACTTCACCTCCAAGAATATTACCTATGTCTATATGATTAGTCTGTCATTCTTACCACAGTTTCAATATTTTCCTGCAAAAATTTCCGATTCGCCAACCCAACCAAGGTAGTCCTTAATTCCTCTGTATCCATACCTAACAACCTGTCCAAGACATACTCTTGCTCCAACTCAGATATCGGAGTTGCCTTCCCAACATAAATCTTCGGAAAGACATACTCACTCTGCCGTTCATTCTCATTTAACAACTCTTCAAACAATTTTTCACCAGGTCTGATACCGCTAAATTCTATTTTAATATCATTTTCGTTATAGCCCGATAGGTTAATAAGGTTTTTGGCCAAGTCAACAATCTTAACGGGTTCGCCCATATCAAGAACGAACACTTCGCCGCCGCGTGCAAGTGTCCCTGCTTGAATGACGAGTCTAGATGCTTCAGGAATGGTCATGAAGTAACGTGTCATTTCCGGATCCGTAACAGTAACCGGCCCACCAGCCGCAATTTGCTTCCTAAACAAAGGTACAACACTACCACGGGACCCTAAAACATTCCCAAACCGAACTGCCGCAAATTTCGTTTCACTGTTCTTCGCCAGATTCTGAACAATCATTTCCGCAAAACGCTTCGTCGCACCCATCACATTCGGAGGATTTACCGCTTTATCCGTCGACACTAAAACAAAATGCGGAACTCCAAACATATCCGCCGCTTCCGCAACATTCTTCGTACCAAATATATTATTCTTCACAGCTTCCATCGGATTAGCTTCCATTAACGGTACATGCTTATGAGCCGCAGCATGGTAAATTACATCCGGCTGATGCTCCGATACGATATCAAAGATCCGTTGTCGGTCTTGTACATCCGCGATAACCGGAACAATTTCAGTTTCAGACGAAACTATTTCACGAAGCTCACGTTCTATTAAGTATATCGAGTTCTCACCATGCCCTAACAAAATAAGTTTCTTCGGTGTAAACCGATTCACTTGTCGGCAAATTTCCGATCCAATCGAGCCGCCAGCTCCTGTAATCATAATCGTTTTGCCCGTCAGCTTATTCGCTATTGCTTCCATATCAAGTTGTATTTCATCTCGCCCTAACAAGTCTTCGATTCTGACGTCCTGCATATCAGTAACAGAGACCTTACCCGTCATAATGTCTTCGATGCGCGGGATTTTTTGTGTCTTTATCCCAGTATCTACACAACGTTTCAAGAGCTCTGCTTGTTCTTGTTTGTCCATTGATGGAATGGCGATAATGATTTTTTCGATACCATTGTCTTCCGCGATTGCTTGGATATATTTAGTTCCACCACTAACCTTCACACCATAAATCTCAAGTCCTTGTTTCTTCCGGTCATCATCAACGAAAATGACGGGGGTCATCCCATAATCAGGATTTTGTAGAATTTGACGTACAATCATGCTGCCGGCTTGTCCAGCCCCAACAATCATCGTTCGTTTCGCTTCTATATTCTGTTTCTGATTAACCGTATCACGGTACAGCCGCCACGACAGCCTTGAACCTCCAATCAGCAAAATATGTAACATCCAAGTGATCGCTAATGCCCTGAAGTAAATGTCTTGGGCAACAAATAATTGGACCAAAGCAACAACCATAATCGCGACTGTAACTGCCTTGAATATCAACTTCAATTCACCAATTGATGCGTATGTCCAAGCCTTCCTATACAAACCAAAAAACCAAGCAAAGAAGTGGTGTGCAATCTGTATTGCCACTACACTGATTAGCAGGACTTTATTTGCAAATAGATTGCTTGAAGGACTTAGGATAAAATACCCTATGAAAATCGAAAAAAAGACTATAAAGGAGTCCACTAAAAATAACATTGTCAACCTATTCTTAACAGATATGCGACTCACGTCCCTCTTTAGTTATTCTTATAAACTATTATTCCTTAATAATAATTACTATTATACCAGTTCCCAGCTTAAATACTATGCTTTTTTCTGACAATATACTACATTATCAACAATATTTTGAGTAATATTGACAAAAAACTCTTTCACACTCGTCTCGCTATGCCTTCATACCTATTTTCCACCAACTCTTTTTCCTAACTTCCACAAACTCAAACTGAGTCAAAGGCTTATTAGCTATGATTCTTTCGTTATTTTCCAAAAGAATATCAATCATTTCCAACTGCTTCTTCTTCTCCAGCACGCCAAGGCCTTTCTCGTATTCCAACGGTCTTGTCTCCATATTATGTACATCCGAACCATACGTATGGATGCAGTTCGCTTCTATTAGCCGTAACGAAAGATCTTGCACCCCTTTGCCGAAGTGACCTGAAAGGCTTCCTGCAGTGATTTGAGCATATGCCCCATGACGGATAAGTCTTTGAAGACGTTCCGGTTTTTCTGCGATGGCCTTGTTCCTTTCCGGGTGGGCAATAATCGGGATAATACCGATTTCGGTTAATTGTTCGATGACTTTTACCGTATAGGATGGAACTGTCTGTGACGGCAATTCAAGTAGCAAATAATTGGATTCGGCAAGCGTCAGAATTTCGCCCGCTTTATAATTTTCAATAATCGTGTCGTGCAGGCGTACTTCCTGACCTGTGTGGATTGTAATTGGAATACCTTCTTGCTTCAGCAGTTCCCTTAATATGTGCACTTGGCTTGAAGTTTCCTGCGCAGTCACATGAAAATGCGGGTTATATGTATGGGGCGTTGCTATCATTTCAGTGATTCCTTCATTTACTGCACTATGTATGATCTTCATGGAACCTTCAAGATTATCAGGGCCATCATCTACCCCGTGCAAAATATGGGTATGCATATCAATCACTGGAAATCGACCTCCAATATGGAAAAAAGAGTAGAAGGATTAATCGTCCTTTACTCTTCCGCTCCATAATAGTTGTAGTAATAATGATCCTTCGTAAGGGTGAAGTTGTTTAGCACCACACCAAGAATCGTTGTTTTCGTCAACGCCAATGCTTCTTTCGCTTTGACTATATTTTCTTTTTCAGTGGAGCCGGCACTTACTACCAAGATGATGCCGTCGCATTTCTGCCCTAAGATTTGACCATCTGTCACGGATAGAAGTGGTGGAGCATCAAAGATGACAAGGTCGTAATGTTCTTTCAGCATCTCTATCACGTTGTCCATGGATTTTGACCCTAAGAGCTCGGCAGGGTTCGGTGGGATAGAACCGCATGTAAGGATATCCAGCCCTTCTACTTCACTCTTCTTAACAGCTACTTGAAGAGTCGTATTTTTCGCCAGCAAATTCGTTAATCCAACATTATTCACTAGGGAAAAAGTATAATGAACAGTCGGCTTTCTTAAATCGGCATCGACTAACAATACTTTCTTACCGTTTTGGGCATAAACGACAGCAATGTTCGCTGCGACAGTCGATTTCCCTTCACTCGGTGCTGCGGATGTGATGAGAAGTGTTTCAAGCTCTTTATCTGGCATTGAAAAGTCGATACCTGTACGTATCGTTCTGAACTGCTCGGAGTTTACTGATCTTGGGTCATTATGTGCAATAAGGGTTCTTGCAGCTTTTTGAAGGACTTTCTTTTTACGTTTAATTAACATGTGCTTTCTCCTTCTTTCTATCTGCAAGAGGTTTTTTTGAGGTATTTTGCATAACGTCATTTGGAAACTTGCTGACGATACCTAAGATCGGCAGACCGACTAAATCTTCAATGTCCTGTTCAGTTTTAACTGTTGTATCAAGATACTCTAATAGGAATGCAATTCCTACTCCAAGCATCAATCCGACAACTGCTGCGATTGCAATGTTTAAGAGTTTCTGTGGTTTAACCGGAGACGGAAATTCTACATTGACGGCTGGTGAAAGGATATTGACATTATCGACGTTCATCAGCTTTTGGATTTCTTCTTGAAAAACTTCTGCTGTCGTATTTGCGATGTCCACTGCTCTAAAATGCTCCGTGTCTTGTACAGTCAAATTGACGACTTGCGAGTTTTGCGCACTGTTAACCGTTAATTGAGTTTTAAGTTGTGCTGGTGTAATGTCAAGATCCAAATTCTCAATCACTTTTGATAGGATTGCAGGGCTTGTGATGATCACATTGTATGTGTTTATAAGCTGAAGGTTCATTTGAATTTCTTGTGTGTTGAACTGGCTTGTTTGTTCATTTTTTTGATTGACCAAGATTTGTGTCGATGCCTGGTAGATTGGCGTCATGAAGTAATAGCTTGCGACTGCCGCGATGCCCATGGCGATGATTGTTAGAGAGATGATCAAAACGAATCTTTTCTTTAACGTTCTGAACAAATCTTGTAGGCTGATTGTCTCTTCCATGAAGGTCGGTCTCCTTTTTAATAGGTTGATAGGTAATATAGCATAACGGGAATGGCAGATTTCATTAAAAGAAAAATCCGTTCTTAGTTAGTGTAGGACGGATTTCTCTTTCTATTTATCTTCCTACCGCTTTTTTCATTAAGCTTTCTTTACGAATTTTCTTTTGTGCGTCGTATTCATTTTTAAAGCTCTTTGCGTATGACTTGTCATACCCATTTTTCTCAAGATCTTTTTCTATAGCTTTCAGAACGCCATTGAAGACGCTGTCCGTTCTGCCTTCCAGTTCTGTAGCAGCGCTCATGTACTTATTGTAGAAATAGCCATAATCGATTTTCTCGCCATTATTCTTCTTTGTCGAGTACTCGTTTTTAGCTCTTCCAATAAGCGCATTCAACTTATCTTCAGCTTGCCCTTCTAAAGCTGCGAAAGCAGGGTTATATTTTTCTTTTATGGATGCCACTGTCACTTTAGCTCCAGGCCCCGCAGTTAAAGAACCGGTATTTGGTTTGGAAGTTGAAGTCGATCCAGTGTTTGAGTTTGGCTTGTTGTTAGATGTATTAGTTGGTGTTTTGGATGATTGTCCTTTCCCGCTTACAGGGATGGATCCACCATCTTCTGATTCATCAGTCGAATCGGATGACGCTTGTCCATCTTCTTTACCGGATTCTTTATTGGAATCTTTTTGGACTATGTCTTCTCCGCTGTCATCCAAGGTAATAATTGTACCGTCTGGTAATTCGATTTCGAACGGATCTTCTATGATTTCAGCAACCGATTCGTCCGCAATATCGTATTCTTTGAATTTCATTATGTATAAAAGATAGCCCCCCACGCAAAGTGCAATGACTAAGAGTGCAGACAATGAGATAATCAGCTTTTTTTTCATAATTTACTCCTTTTCGTAAAATCCATATATCTATAAGTCTACCATGAATGAAAAAGGAAGTGAACTGGAAGTTTGATATAAAAAGTCGAATGTAGTAGAAATATAGTTTTCTATATGAATATTGTCGTGTCCAGCTACAGGCGCTAGATGCTCGGGTCATAAGTCAAAGTTGCTATGTGGCAAAAACCGCCACTCCGCATCTTCGCCTTATGCCTGTCGCATCTGAGCAAGCGCCTTTCGCTTTTCGTTTAAAACGCAAAAAAATCCGCGAAGAAGGGATCTTCACAGATTTTTTGCCGCACCATCAACCAAGGCCATTAAGATTCTATAGTGTAAAAGGAAAAACTCTACATAGATAGTGTACCATAATTTTCTGCAATCTCAAAGACTATTTTTCTATTACTTTATTGCCATTGTTCGATGTAAGAACACCGAGAAATCAGCTCTACTAATGTTTTGCGCAGGTCCGTACTTCCCACCACCAATACCTTGGGTAATATTGTTAAATGCCAAAGAATTGATTGCATCTTTCGCGAAGCTGCCATTGCTGTCCGTGAAGTAATCTTTCTCAGAGAGCTGTAGCTTGAATCCTCGTTGAAGGATCGCTGCCATTTCTGCACGAGTCAGTTTACCGTTCGGGTCGAATTTCTTACCTTTTTCCTTCCCATTGATGATTCCATAATTCGCGACAGCCGCCACTTCTTTATAGAACGTCATTGTCGGCGCCATGTCTTCAAAGCCCGGATCTGTTACATTGTCGAGTGGAAGTTTAAGTGCTCTTGCCAAAAGGATTGCCGCTTGCTGTCTTGTCAATTCTTCATATGGACCGAAGTTGCCGTCCGCGAAGCCTGCAATAACCCCATCATTGACCAGGGAAGTAATTTCACCTTCCGCACGGAACGTCAGTCCAGTGTCTTTGAAAAGTGCTTCTTTGTAGTTGTTCGCGAATACCGCTTTCAAGTCATCAATTCTGATGCTGCCCTTCGTTTTCAGGCTGTCTGTCGGTTGTGCGATATAGATTTGTTTAAGTGTTAGATTACCAGTTGCCCCTGCAGGGATAGTAGCCGTCACATAGTTCCAGCCAAGCCATTTCAAGCCGTTTTCAGGCGTGAAGTCGACTGTGTATTCCTTACCTTGGGCATCTTGGATACGTCCACGCAGCCATGTATCCCCGGCATCCCCATATACACGAGCGGAAATCTTAACCGGAGTACCTGATAGGCTTACAGGTGTCTTCGCTTCGATATACGCAGCTGAAGTGCCTGTTGTTCCAGTGAAATCATATGTTAATTTTAGGGAGCCAACGCCTTCAAACGCCGGCTCTTTGTCGCTATTCATTGAAAGTGTTGCTTTGCCGTTCGTTGTTGTAGATGTCCAGTTATTTAGGAATTCCATTTTATCTACACTGGAGTAATCACCTGTTATTGTTACTGGGATGGAGATCGTTTTGCCACCTAATGTTGCTGTTACAGAGCCTGTACCTTCTTTTGAAGCTGCTGTGAAGACACCTGAAGCTGTGATTGTGCCGATACTTGCAGGAGCACTCCATTTAACAAGTGTAGGGTCAAAGATGACTTCTCTGTTTTTAGCATCGAATGCTTTGACAGTTAATGTCGTTTGTCCATCTTTTCTAACCTCGAATGACGGGCTTGATGGCTGAACTGTATGAATGCTGTCAACGACTTCAAATGGTATATTCGCTGTCGCACCACTGAACTCAGCAGTAATTGCGCCAGCTCCTGCTTTTTGAGCCGTAAATTCAAGGCCGTTCACTGCGATAAGACCTTGTGGAGATGCTATTTTAACAGCTGCTTTATCGAAAGTAACCGGGTTGTAATAGTTGTCCATAACGTAATCTACCAAAACGGAACCTTTCGTCCCTTTTAAATAGACTCCAGGTTTTGACAGATGTGCACCAACTGTTGTAGGCGTTCCTACAGGTGCATTTGATACCGCAAAAAGCGCAGTGGAGACAGAACGTTCTCTGCCATCGGATGGTTTATTGAAAAGCGAGACGTTAAAGTCACCAGGCTTACGAACAGCCATCGTCGTGGAGCCCCCGCCATCCAAGTTAAGCGCTTGGTGAGCGCCAATTGAGACAAGGTATTCAGCAAATTCCTTCAAGCTTTGTCCACGGCTATAACCAGATTGTCTTCCGTCCACCGTCACCATGAATACTTTCGTTCCTGTTTTATCGATTGCAATCGCCGTACGGGGCGCACGTTCTGTTGCACGATCACTGTTCGGATCGATGCCAAGGTTTACTTTGCCGTCTTTGACAAGTTCCGGACCGGACGTAAGCATGAATGATGCGCCTTTCCACTTGTCATCGATATCTGCTGTGATGGAGATTGTCTCTCCGATTCCGATGTCTTTGATGAGTTGCATCGCTTCACCATGAGCAGACAGAACGAAGCCGTCCTTAGGGATAGTAGATGCTGTCGGGTTGTTGCGTTCCCGAATTTGCGTTACTTTACCTGTTACTGTTTCACCAAAGTTAAGTTCTGTTCCGCCTGTAACACCTTCAAGGACAAGCTCAATGCCAAGGGCGTTTGTTTCTGTAGTCGGTTTAGGATAGAGAGGTGTATAAAGGATCAAGTTGTCATTCGAACGGTGCTTGTCCGTCGATGTGATCGGATACTCTTGTCCATTATGATTGAATGATAGACTCAAGTTATATGAATCTATCTTTCCTTTGCCAGTGCTGTCAATACCAAATGCGATCGGTTGGTTGACGTACTGGTCTCTTCCGGATGCGATGATGCCGGCATTCATAAGTCTATCGCGGTAAGCGATGAGATACATTGGTAAATAGCCTTGGTCGGATGACCAGAAGAACGAGCCGTTAATAGCTCCTGCTACTTGCTGGCCTAATGCTGTGTAGGCATTTGCTTGGCTTGTAGTAGTTGCAAGTTTGTTAAGCGGCGTCGGGTAACTGACGTCGACTGTTGTGAATGGGTCATTCAAGTCAACGACTAACTGGCTAAATGCTTGTGGATCGTTATTTATGGTTGTGTTCGTATATTCATAGTGGACACCTTGTGAGATTTTTGTAGATTCTGTAATAGGTGCCACCGCTTTTGTTTCTGCGGTAGTATCTGATGTTTCTGCAAATGCAAAATTTGGTATTAATAGAAAGATCACAAGGAGTAGGGTGCTGAGTTTCGACAGTTGTTTACGTTTATGCAATGATTCATTCCCCTTTGTTATTTGATGTATGTTTATTATAATCTCTTATTATTTTATTTGTATAGTTATGGGAGCTTTTCGTTCTAATAGACTACTAAAAAAAGAAAGCCCAGCGGGCAGTTATGCGTGATTCAAGCGCTTTATGCGTAATTGGAGGGATATATGAGTGTTTCAAAGCATTTATAAGCTTGTTATGGGATTTATGCGCATTTCGGTCAGAATATGTGTATTTGGAGGGACATATGGATCGCGGGTATGCAATCTTGCAATATATTTTCCTGTCGCGAGAAGTGCTTTTGACAAATTAGGGTTCATTAAACAAAAAAACGCCCCTTTCCAAGTACAAACTCGGAAAGGGGCTGTTCTATTTATTGCAAACGCGTATTTTTCTTTGAAGTATAAGCCAAGAAGACAGCTGTCAGAATGTAGAAGTACATCGTGAACGTCTTGTCTTCCCAGATATTGTAGATAAACCCGCACCAGTAGACGCTTATGAGTAAAGCTAACATCGGAATGGCTTTATCCGATTGCTTACGTCTCTTCCAGAACACGACTAACATGCCTAATAGGAAGACGGCGAATAGCAATACGCCTACAACACCATTTTGAGTAATGACCTGGATGTACTGGTTGTCCGAATAGATATTGAAACGGATGTCGTATTGGCTATAGTATGGCGACGAGTACACTTTCGAAGCAGAATCCCCGAACGTTCCAAAGCCCGTTCCGATTACCGGATAGTCTTTAAAGATCTCGAATCCTTTATATACAATGAACAAACGTCCAGTTGTCTTACTCTTTTCAAACGTATCTGACTGGAATGTCTCTTTAATGCGTGTCGTTTCAATGGCGAAAGTTTCATTAGGTTCAGGTGCACCTGTCCGTACGATTTCACCGATTTCAGTGTTCGAACTGATCCATTGTGCTGCCTTTGTCACCGGTACAGTAATAAGCGCGAAGCCCAATGCAGCGACAAGTCCTGCTTTCAGGACGAACTTCCAATTCCTTGTGAACAGGAAGTAGATGACAATTCCAATGATGAAGGCAATCCATGTTCCACGGCTATACGTAAGAATCCATGTACCTGCAAGCACTACAAGAACGATATTAAGCAACCATTGAAGCTTCGACTTCGGAAGCAACGTCTTTAAGTAATAAATAAGAATGCCGGAAATCGTTAAATAGACGGCGAACACGTTCGGGTTGTTTACAAGGCCGTAAATACGGCTTGCGTTATTTTTCGAAAGCTGACGGTTCACCCATTGATCCGGCATGAGGAGTGAACGGGCAGATAGCTTTTCGACGATTCCTTGGATGATAAGGACAACCGTAACAAATAAAGTCACAGCAAGGAAATTCATAATATCCCGTTTCGTAATGTCCAATCGTTTAACGATATATAGTAGAAGGAACATGATTACGAATGCGCGGATTTGGAAAATGATTGCCGTTAGGACGACGCCTGATAGGAATGCCGAAACGGTTCCCATTAAGATGAATGCGATAAATGCCCATTCGAATAGTTCGAAACGGAAAATCGACTTCCAGTCTTTCCGAGCATCCCAAAGTACGCGAAGGAAAGTGAAGACGATGATTAAATCACCAACAAGTTTTAATCCTGGGCTTAATTCGATCAGGAATGAGCGAAGCGGGAAGTAGATAAGCAAAAATAAAATGGCCTGTTTCGGCCTGAACAATGCAGCGATTGCGAGAACAAGTGAGATGCCATAGGCAATCATAGTATTCGGAATGACGAGCGCCACAGCGATGAGTAGAACCCCAATGATCGGCACAGCCATTTCTCTAAGGTTAAGATTCATGGAATGACCCTTTCTGTAGTTGTTTCACATTTAAATAGTATAACATAGCGTTAGTATGTATCGGCAGGTTTATTTCATAATTATGTGGACGATTCGGACTGGGAAAGGATTCATCAAAAAGGAGCGGTAAACCGCTCCTCAATTCTTCACTTCTTCTTTATTAAAAAACGTTTCTGTCAACTGCTCATACCAACGTTTGTATACAGGATGATTAAATGTTGCCATTCGTTCGACCATGTTTACTCCTTGGTAGAACATCATGCCTTTTTCATCTAAGCCATAGCGTTTTGACATATCCATGTAGAGGTCGAATGCTTCAACACCTTGTTCGGCTTTGTCCATATGGTAGGAATCGATTTCTATTGTAATTCCTGTGCCGTATATTTGAGCGTTCAGGAATGCGCGGTGCAGCCGTTCTTCTTTGTTGTTGATGGTTGATCTGAATGCATTAGGTTGGAGGAATGCGGCGTCGAAGCCGTAGTCTTTCCATTTATAGAAATTTGTAGATGTTGCGTGTGGTGAGTAGATGAAGAACTTGTCATTCTTCTTCAAGATGCTTGAAATGGATGAGATGATGACTTCATCGTCGACTGTACGGACTGTTTCACTTAGCCAATAGAAACCTTTGAAGTTCAAATTGTCATATTTACCGTTATCGAAGCGTTGCATGACTTCGTTTACATACCAATTGACAAGATCGTATCGGGCGTAGACGTCGCTTCCAACACTATCCCCACTAAAATTAATGATAGGCTCATTTCTCTTTGGATAGGGGATTGCGATATATACATCAACATTCCTATTCACAAAGCCAGCCGTCATGTTCAGGTTATTAATCGCTCCGTCTTGAGCGAAGGTTCTTTCGATATAGGTTCTCCAGTCAGAGTAGTTTGCATGGTTCGATGGTCCATCTACGAATTGATCACCACTTTCATTATAGCGTAGACCAAGGATAACGAATGTGTCGAACATGTCTATTTGACCACTGTTTACTGGCTTCGTTTTTAGGTATTGTCTGAAAAAGTAAGGTGAGAAATTCTCCGTTTCATTGAAACCGTTGTAAATGAGTACTCCGCTGTTGAGATTGGTTTTATCTGCAGCGGCGATCGTTTGTGGGTATTTATTGAATTTATTACTTTGGGGATGTACTGTCCCCTTTGGATAATAAAGGGCAAGTTCAATCGCGTCATCGACATTCCGCACGATCTCAACAAGTTCTCCTTCGTTTCTCACTTCGTAAGCGACAGGCTTCTGGTATACCCTGTTCAGGAAAGCGCTGAATTGGGCGCGAGTCACGGTTTCACCCGGACGGAATGTCCCGTCTTTATAACCTGTTGTCACTTCTTCGAATGCAATGGCGTCGATGTAAAGGAAATAAGGATCCTCATAAGGCACATCTACGAATTGACTGCCGCCCTTTCCTTCGTATCCATAGGCAGTTGCGAGCATTTTCGACATTTCGTCACGTGTTAGTGGTTCGTCTGGATGGAAGTAACCTTTGTCAAGTGAAAGCCAATTGTTTTCAAGTGCAATCATGATTTCCTTGTAGCCGGGTGAAGTTGGTAATAGGTCTTCGACTGGTGTCGGTTCACTGTTTAGTTCGTAGAGATCAAGGACTCTAGTCAGCATGACTGCTGCGTCTTTACGTTTGATGTCGTAGCCGGGTCTGAAATTGCCGTCGGAAAATCCACGGATTACATTATGTTGTGCTGCAAATTGAATATCTTCGTAGGCCCAGTATTTGTAGGAAACGTCCTTGAATGTGGATGCATGTGCTGTTGATGTCCCGATGATGGATAGGCATATGATGGTGATGACGAAGCAGAGTTGCAGTAAACGTTTATTCATTCCACGTTCTCCTTCTTGTTGCAAAAATTCAAGGGGAAATCGATTGCGATGGAGCCATCGACTTCCCCCTTGGTGATGTTAGGTTTATTGGATATATGGTGCCGCAATGAAGCCAGTTTTTACTTTGCCATTAAGTGTTGTCTTTACCGGGTACCAGATGTACTGGTTGGGTGAATTGGCGTCCATGTCGTAGACTGGTCCACCGATTATTGTGAATGAGCCTTTGGTAACTTCTGTTAGGATTGAGTCAGTGCCGGAGCTTGGCTTGGATCTAAGGCCTTTTCCGGTGTAGTTTACAACTGAGCCTTCTTTGAGAAGTTCTGCTGATATTGTGTTGTCGCCTGTCATTGTGAAGGCTTTTTTATTGAATTCAATGTTGCTTGTTGTTGTGCCATCGTATGTGAAGTCGTCGATCGACATGTTGATGGATTTGATATTCGTTGCGACGAAGCCATTGCTCAGTTTGCTATAGACTTTTTCCTGGTAAGCTTTCAGGTTTCTTTCGCCTGTCGCCTGGTAAAAAGGACTGTTCATTGGTTTTGTTCCGTTATAGGCCATGACTGCAAAGTACCAATGTTCAAGGACGTTGCGGTCGTTGGTGCCGATAATAGGAAGATCTGTCCTCACGAAATTGTCTGATAGGACCTTAATACCCGATTCGATATTGTAAGCAATATCGTATTTAAGGCGCTCAGTGTCGAACTCAGTTCTGTTCGTTAATTGCATAAGCCCGATTCCGTTGTCTTCACTAATAAGCGGTTCGCCGTTGCTTAGGAAATGTTTCCAGCCGCTTTCGACTTCTACAATAGCCTTTGCAATTTCAGGTGGAACATTCGCATTTCTTGCTGCTTTTGTCACGAGGCAATTTAACGTTTGGCGATCCGGGTTCACTTTGCTTGCCGGATTGTAGCCGCAAGCATGCACCGTCAAGCGCAAGTTTTCGTTTGTTGCACGTGCAAGGAATGCAGAGAATTGTGCACGCGTGACTGGATTATTCGGTGCGAAAGTAGTTTCCGAATAGCCTTGTGTCACTCCAGCGGCGATGATTTTGGGTATGTATGCATATCCCGCAGAGCTGACCGGCACATCTGTGAATGTCATCGGTTCTTCCTCGGTCAATTTGAATGCCCTTGTAAGGAAGATTGCCATTTCCCCTCTTGTTACGGTTTCATCAGGCTTAAAATTGCCGTCTGTATAGCCTTTGATGATCCCTTCATCATTGGCAGATTGGATTGCACCTGATGCGAAGCTTTGGCTGCTGACATCTGGAAAGATAGTTGCCCTTTTTTCAGTCGGTAAATCCAACGCTCTGGCAATCATGACTGCCGCCTCCGCCCGTGTTACTACATCGTCGGGTGCGAAACGGTTTCCTTCCTTCCCTTTGATAACCCCTTGGCCTGCTAAATAATTAATATGTTCATAGAATTGGTAGGTGGCGCTTACATCCGTAAAACCTTCCGCTTTGGCAGAATTTACACCGCCTGTAACGAAAAGAGTGGCTGCTGCGATAAATACTATTATTTTTTTCATTATGTTTCCCTCCTTCATATTAGACTACTATAATATTGTACTGTTTGAAAGAGATAGGAAAAGCCCTCCAAAGCTTAGACGCTTTGAAGGGCTTGATAGTTTCATAATTAGTTAATGAATTTGATTTCTGCAAGGAAGTTGTAAATGATTTTCGCCATTTGTGCACGGTTAGCGTCAGCGTTCGGACGGAATGTGTCATCAAGGTAGCCGTCAAGTAGGCCTGCTTGGTAAACGCGCTCAACGTGTTTACGTGATGCTGCACCGATTTCCTTGTTATCTTTGAATGCTGTCAATGCTTTCTTCGTGTCGAATGTCACTTTGTCAGCACCAACATAGTCGATTGCACGGCTGATCATGATTGCCGCTTGGTCGCGAGTGATTTCTTCGTACGGACGGAATGAACCGTCAGTGAAACCAGCTACGATTCCAGCTTCAACAACTGCAGCGATTTCGCCGTTTTTGTTGAATGCTTGGCTTGTAGATACGTCTGCGAAGACATTTGCAGATTTATCCATCGCTACGATACCAAGTCCGCGAGATAGGATTGCTGCAAACTCACCACGAGTGATCACCTTAGTAGGAGCATACTCAGTAGCTGTTACACCGTTGACTACCATGCGGGAAGCCAATGGATTAACGTACTCTTCAGCCCAGCTTGTACCTGCAGTGATGTCAGTAAATGATTTAGAGTGTTCAATCAATGTATAAACAGAGTTTGTTGAACGGTATAGGTTTGCTGACTTTTTACCTTCCGTTACGTATGTCGGTACTGCAGTTACGTTACCGTTTGCATCAACTGTTACACCAACTGTTGTAAGTGGGTTTAGTTCTGAAGCAGCAGGTACTGAACGCTTAATTGGTGTTGGGAATACGTTCAATACTTGTGACTTACCGCCTGGTGCAACAACTGAAACGTTGAAGTCAAATGCGTCTGCAAGTACTTTGTATGCTGCTTTGCCCGCAAGTGGGTTGTCCACTTTTGTAACTGATACATTAAGTTTCAGTTCAGCAGAAGCAACATCCAAGTCTTTTGCAATTGCAGCAAGGTCAAATGCGTTAGCCGGCAATTCATATGCAACATCGCCGAATTGTAGCACAACTACAGCATTGCTGTTTTTCTTGGAAAGTGCGTTCAAGATTGTTGCAGG
Source organism: Sporosarcina thermotolerans (assembly GCF_042658975.1). Lineage (NCBI taxonomy): Bacteria > Bacillati > Bacillota > Bacilli > Caryophanales > Caryophanaceae > Sporosarcina > Sporosarcina thermotolerans. The sequence goes on from NZ_JBHSRM010000002.1 coordinate 90,954, forward strand.
GATGTCAGCAACTGTTGTGCCAGCTTGTACTTTAACAACTAATTGATCAACTTTATCTGCTTTCTCGATTGCATCGATAGTAGCTTGTGGGTTGCTGCCGATAGTTGAACCATCAACCTCAACTGCATTGTCGCCAGTTGTTGGTGGTGTTGGTGGGATTACTACTCCCGGAGGTGTAATTACTTCAGGAGGAGTTAGAACAGTTTTGTATTCTTTGGCCAATGCTTTAAAAGCATCTTTGTGAGCTTGTGTGATTTCTTCAGATGAAACAATCTCATTTAACGCAAGTCCAACTTGAAGCTTTTTAACAGCATAATTAACTCCATCCTTAATAGGAGTGTAATCAGTGTTTGCATGGTATACGCCAAATAAAGCATCAATAAAATTATCAGCCTGTGATCCTTTTGTCGTGTCCATAGTTGACAATACTTTAGTTTGTACATCAACTAAGTATTCAACAAATAAATCACGCAAATCGCCTTTATATGATTCTTGGTCGAAAGCCGCTTTTAAATCTGCATCAGATACAGTTTCTGTTAATGTGTCGAAAGCATCTCCCATTTCGACCGCAGTTGTTGAATTAGCCAAGAATTCCAATAATGCATTTACTACTTTTATGGAGCTTTCATCGTTTGGATAATTTAGTATATCCTTAGTGAAATCCCCTGCTGCAAGTTGTTTTTTAATTTCCAAGTGCGCCTCTCTCAACAACACTTCTGCGTTTGCATCTTTAGATTTTAACTTGTCAAATGCTTTATTCAAATTGCTAATTAAGTCATTGACTTTTTTCTGTGCCGCCGCACCTAATGGTTTAGAGTCTGCTGCATTTGCAGTAGCACCTACCGCAAGGACCGGTGTCAATGCTACTGCACCAATCATTGTTGCTTTTAGAACTTTAGAGCTAGTATTTTTCGTTGTCATTCCTTCACCCCACTATATATTTTTTACTACATATTTAATAGTCTAATATAAAACACAATTTAAGACAAGCCAATTGGAACTTTTTGTCGAAATAGGTTTTACATTTTTCTTCTTTCCTGGAAATATAATCACAAAAAGTTATTATACTGAAACTACTTCATAACTTCACCTAACGAGTATATGAAAACCCACCCTATCAAAGTACAAGCAGATAGGGTGGGTTTAGATTTTAATGGGACCCGGGTGATGTGTTTCCGCACACCCCCCGGTACTTTTCCTATGGTAAAACCTTCAGAAAAGATCTTAAATATAATCTACCAAACTATCTACTATACGTAAATGAGCTATTTTATTATTCACTAAAATAGACCAACTCCACTTTCAATCAATCAATCGCAATACATCCAGTGCACGGTAAAGCATGACTGCCGCTTCTGCGCGTGTTGCATTGTTTTTCGGCATGAAGTTGTCGGTATTACCTTTGATAACGCCGATTGCTGCTGCCTTGTAGACTGATTCGATGGCGAATGATCCAATCGAACCGTGGTCGTTGAAGTGTGCAGGCAATTCGATGCCTTCAAGCTTTGCTTTGTCTTGGTAAAGAATCGCACGCATAATCATTGTTGCAATCTCTTCACGCTTAATCGGCGCGTCTGGGTTGAACTTCCCGTTAGTTGTACCATTAACGATACCAGCACGTGCTGCAGCTTCAACTCCTGCGTATGCCCATTTCTTGCTCTTGTTCACGTCACCGAACTTCCCTTCATACTCTTTTAATGGAAGGTCAAGCGCGCGCGCAAGCAATACTGCGAATTCCGCTCGAGTGATTTGTGCATTCGGAGCAAACTCAGTTTCCGTCTTACCTTGGATGATGCCTTTTGCTGCTAGTGCATTGATTTCTTTTGCAGCAAATGTGTTTTTAATATCCTTGAAGTCTGGAATGATCGGCTCCGGCTTTTCTGGTTTCGGATCTACTGGTGGTGTTGGTGGAATGTATACTCCGCCTCCTCCAGGTGTTCCGCCATCGGATTTCGCCGTTGTGAACGTTAATTCCTTATCTGCACCTAATATCTTTCCTGAACTATCTTCAATATCTTCACTAACAACAAGGCGGTAAGTTGTTCCAGCTTTCAATTTTGATCTTGGAACAAATTTAAACGTTTTCGATAGTTTCTTCGAGTCATCTGTAACGAAGAATCCATCTTCATCGTTGTTATCTTTTCCGCCGTGACCATCTTTTTTATCATCTGGTGTTTCAATTGACTTGTAACCTGTTAGATCAATCGTTTCAACAGTTCCCTCGATTGGTGTATCGCTGCCCTCTTCGAACAGCTGGATAAGTGTCGCTTTGTCAGCTGTATTCATCAATCGATCGAATTCAATCGTCAGATCGTCTCCCGTTACTTCTGTTGTAACAATTACAGGATCCGAAATTCTCACCATCGGAACATTCAATTCCGTTTCCGGAGGAGGAACGTCCATGATACGTGAAATGTATGGCTCATAACCATCTTTCGTGAAGATGACGCGCCATTTTCCTGCGATGACATCCCAGCCGTAACGACCTTCTTCGTCAGTGATTTGTGGGTTGACTTGGCCATATTTTGCCGCATCCCATTGTACCCACTCTGTATCATCGTCATCTCCAACTTGCATTTCGACAACTGCACGAACTCCTTCAAGTCTGTTGTCCATGCTGCCTTCGAATACGTAACCAGATGGGTCAATCAAGACGATAATGTTCATCAATGGAAGCGTGATTTCCACATCATCTTTTTTGAACGTGATTTCCAGCAATTGCTCACCGTATGACGTCCAACGACCAAGCAGGCTACCGTCAAATGTGAATGTGTTATCTGTACCTTTGACAAGGTCATACTCTTTTCCAAGGAAGCTGATTTTCGCTGAATCCACATCCATATCGAATTTCACTGTCGTATCGAGTGGTGTATGCTCGACAATTGCAAATGTCGCAACGCCCGTATAAGGGTTCAGTTTTACATCGCCATTCCAACCTGCATGGACTGTTACATCAGTCATTTTCGGAACGTCTGGCTGATAAGTGACTGTTACCGGTTGCTTGGACATCGTCGTTTGCTGACCGTCAGTTACTTTTGCGGACAGTATGAATGTTTCTTTCGCCTTAGAGTCAGCTACCGGCAATTCTACATCGATGAACCACCATTTGCCGTCGACCTTTGTTTCACCGACTTTTTTATTGCCTGCAAACAGTTCTACTTTTGAACCATATTTAGCATTACCGTAAACCTTGATATTTTTTACACCCGTAAGCGCTGGTGCTTCAAGTGTTACGAATACGACTGATGTTGTAGACGAAAGGATTGATCCTTTTTCAGTCACTTTTGCAGTTACGGTTAAGGAAGAAGCTTCAACATCCCCAACTGTTGCACTGAATGTGATCCTACCGGATTCTCCAGCAGCTACTTCAGGAATAACCACTTTATTGCCATCAGATTTGACTGATTTTCCATTCAGGGAAACAGTTTCTTCTATTAACTTGAGTCCTGTAGGGATTGTTAATGTCACAGGGACATCCTCAGCCTTTTGAGTTCCATTATTCTTATAGACAAGCGTGAACTGGACTTCTTCACCAGAGACGACAGAAGTTTTGGAAACCGCAAGATAGTTTCCGTCACCATCGAAATCTCCGTCACCCTTCGCTTGGAGCGTTACTTCTCCGACATCGCTAGGTTGCTTACCTTCCATTGTTACAGTCGGATAACCGTAAGAATAGAATGATAGATTGTAGGTCTCAGTGTCTTTCAAACCAGTTACTGCAAAACTTCCATCCGTAGCAGTACGACCCCAACCATAAGTTGTTTGACCATCTGCCGAAATTGAAACATTCGCCAGTGGATCGCCATTAGGGTCGACGACTTTTCCAGTCATCATTACAGCTTTTGCCAATTGAATGTTTTTCTCGACTTCATCATCACCAACTACAATTGTTTCCTGATGAGACAAGTAAAGCTGTGAATAGACATCAATCCAAATATCATCTGTTTTCGATAGGCCACTCAGCTTGTATTCACCAGTCGCATCTGTTTCTGCGTACGCATTCGTATATCCACCGTAAGCATAGACGTACGCATTCGCTACCGGCTGGCCTTGGCTATCCGTTACTTTACCAGTAATGACACGTCCTTGCTCCAAATTGATTTTAATTTCGGGATTATCCGCCACTACAACATTTTGATGATAGGACATAAATCCTTCAGCATAGATGTCTAACCAGTAGTCATCCGCAGCAGCAACATTTTCAAATACAATTGCACCATTTTCAGGCTTAACATTGTACTTGTAGTAGTTACCAACCCCGGTGTAACCATGTTTTTGATAAGTTGAATAGCTATACAAATAAATAGAATCAATTTTTTCGACATCGGCATTAAATTTAATCGTCAATGTCTTTTCATCGATTGTAAGCTTGTCGACTTCGAATTTATAATCCGTCGTCCCTTTCACCAAATTGATTGATGCAGTTGTTGTTAGGTAAGTACCTTGACCATAGACTGTCAATTTGTACTCGCCTGTTTCCAAATCTTTTAATACCGATTGCCCGTTATTCGTTGTGAATTTACCATTCACTGTAGATCCAAATACAATATATCCTTTTGGACCTGTTAATCTCGCAGACAGTACATCAGTTACAGGCTTGTCAGTAACTTTATCGAAAATTGTAATGGAAGCATCCGTAAATGCAGGTACTTTGTAATCTGGAGCAGCGACAATCTTGGATTGACCTACTTCAAGATCTTGTTGAGCATAAGTATTTCCATTTACAAGCACTGAAATTTTGTACTTGCCTGAAGGAAGCCCTTTAACCTCGAAAGCTCCATTAGCATCTGTCTTCACTGTGTACGTTTTATTCGAAACAAGACGAACTGTTGCATCCTCTACAGGTTGCCCGTCCTTTACAAGTCCTTTAACTGTAGAACCGACAGACCAATTAAGTTCATTTGAAATTTCTTCGGTTTTCTCTTCACCATTCAAGATTTGACCTGTCACTTTTTCAATGACTTTCTGGCCTTCTTTTACGATGAATATGCCTTCATACAATTTAGACGTTTCATTGTAAGAAAGTACCACTTCGTGTGCTTTGCCGTCTACATAGACATTCGCTACCGCCGTGAATCCTTCTTCATAAGAGCCATCCACTGTTACAGCCAGCTCGTCACCGATTGAAAGCAGCTTATCTGCATTTCGACCGTCTTTAAGTGTAATTTCTGTTGCAGTGAATGCATCCACAGTGAAACTGGCTACATCTGAAACGCTTGTGTTTTTAGCTGCATCTGATGAAGTGATTTTCACCTTATACGTTGTGCCTGGTTTAATGTTCGAGATGACTGCTGTTGTTCCCTTTTGTGATTCGCTAAGAACTGTGAACTCTCCATCGTTTTCAGCAACTTCAACTTTATAGGAAACAGCGTCTTCTGCACCTGTCCAAGTTACAATTAGTTTTCCTGCTTCTTTTGTGATTTGAATATTACTTGCTTTTTCAGGAGGTGTACGGTCGATTGTTACAACAACGCTTGTTGTAGCATCTTCATTGGATGCGACAATCGTATACTCTCCATCAGTTTCTGGATGGAATGTATGCGTGTATGCACCTTCTGAATCGGCCGCGACAACCGTGCCACTCACTTTTTTACCATCTTTTTGCAATTCCAATGTTACTTCTACATCCGCATTTGCTTTACCAATTACTGTAATGCTTTCTGCATTTGTGATTAAACCTGATTGCGGAGTATGGATTTGTACGAATGGCGTGTTTTCTCCCGTAACTGTAAATTCCTCTTTAAGAGTAATGGATTGACGTAAAGCTGTCGGGATATGCACTTCAAATGTGTATGTTCCTGCAATAAGCTCTTTATTAATGGCAAATTCTCGGTCGTTGATTGATCCTGTCATTTGCCATACTGTCTTGCCTGTATGATCTTTTACTGTATACTCCACAGGCACATCGTATTCTCCACTGAATTCTCCAATATAATCCCTGATTGGATCTTCCGATGCTTCAGCCGACATCATTTGTGGATTATTCTCCAACGCTCGGTAAATGTTAGTTATTTGGAAGTCACCGGAGTGGAGTGAAACAAAAGCTTGTAAATAGTAATTTTTATTTCCAATCTTGTCTAATTGGAAATTGAAAATGTTTCCTGATATTGCTTTTTTGTCGAAAATGAATTCTTTGTCTTCATTAAGATCGACAAATTTAACGACACTATAGCTCCAAGGTGTATCATTTTCCTCATTTGAAGCAATGTAATACCTTAGTGGACTGTATTGCCCCTTTTGTTGGGACATGGATGAAACCCAATCCGACTCGCTATGAAGGGAGAATCTATTTGGATAGTACTCGTATCCAGAAATCTTCATATCTTTAATAGTAACTTTAGCCAAGTCTTTTCCATCGACTTCGATTCCCATATTATCTGCAATAGTTGTTTTAGGTACGTTTAACACCGTTGCATTTTGTGAATTGTCAACTACTATTATGCGGCCATGATAGTTGTTCGGAGACGCCAATACTTGGAATGATTCTTTTCCACTAACACGTATTGGGCTAAATGGAGAGTATCCATCTGTAGCAAGTCCAAAGTTCAGTTCCGCACGTTGAATAGTTGTCGGGTTTAAATTATGCGTAATTTTAATTGACTTCAGGTCTTCAGATAGTTGCAATGGGTTAGATTTACTGCTGTTCAGCAATTGCTCACCTTTCATTGCTTGGATATCAATAACACCTAAATTATTTTGCAGTGTTCCAGTCAGTAAAATTTTATACTGTGAATCCGGATTCAACTCCAAACCATATGGCATAGTAAATTGCATATCATAGAAGTTCAAGTTCAAGTTGAATGTTCTTCCGTACTCATGACTGTCCAAGTCGTCATTTTGAATAGTCATTTGTCGAGGTTGGAACTTACCGTATTTTGTATCCAACTCTACCGGAATAGCCAATGGCTTTTCTTGCCCATCCACGTAAATGAATGAATCCATTGAGAGGGATACGATTTCTTTATTAACTGTGCTTTCAACCAATTTAATCTTATAGATGCCTTTTTTCAACGGCTCCGTTAATGCAAATGAATCGAAATAATGCGTTAAAATCGGTTCGCCGATACGTTTGTCGTTTTCATCGTAAATTTCATAAGTGAATGAGTTTTCACCTATAATATCCAATTGGCCATAGTCATTTTCGAAGTATGTGAAGACTATAGTCGAATTTGAATTGGTATACGCGTAACCGTCGTACGTAGTAAATTCAATCCCCTGTTCTTTTTTATCTTTCCCATAAGGAACTGGTCCTTTATAAGTCGTATCTCCGTCCCTTACCGTTAGATAGGTAGAAGGATTGCCTATGATCTTTTCGCTAACATATAGCTTGGAATAAGTTTCCCCATATGGGTACAGGGAGAGACTTGCATTCTCATATTTTGAAGATGGCTTTAATAATTGCCAATCCACATTTGTTAAATCCAATGAGAATTCATTATCCCCATTTACAAATCCAAACCATTTGTATTTTTCATTGTTTGCATTTGTTCCAACCCAGTTAACGAGGAATTTTGCATCCTTGGATACATGCCACCCAAATTCGAATAGATTCACTGATACACTTGTTGAGTTATCCATTCCAAGTAGCATGAAATTCACTGAATCAGTATTAAAGAATCCAGTATCCACTTTCATTTCCACAAGGTCGGTTGCACTGAAGTGGTAATTCTTATCCGCTTGACCAGTAAATTCTTTTGCATACATTGTTTTGGAAGTATGATCTACGACTGTCATGTAATAGCTCAAGCCATCCAAAATATAAGCATCCGGAATGAATGCCTCATATACACCATTAACTGATTTGATTTCTTTTGAAATTACTCGATTGTAATAACGATTTTCTTTTTCACCTGTTTTTTCATACAAAGTGACAATTCCTGATTGTAGTAGTTCACCTTTTGAGTTTTCAGCAGTAAAAACAGTTCCTTTTAATTCTTGAACTCCCGAATCAAATACAAATGATTCTTCTGCAGATAGCTCGTTTCCTTCTTCGGTAAGATAAGTTGCCTTTACTGTGTAAGTACCACTTTTCCATGTTGAAGCATCAATTTCGATTGATGAATGAAAATATTCGTCGGACCATTCAAAAACTTTTTCCGAGCCGTTGAATAGTTCAAACTCAATTGGGTTCACCGGAATTCCACTCATCCTAAATTGACCGGATCCTAAAGTGAGTTCATAATTCACCCACAAAAAATGATTCGTATTTGTGTTTAGACTTGTAAACTCTAATTTTGTTGGCGCTGTTGGAATTTGTATTGTTTGATCACTATCAATTACAAACACACCATCCCAATTCGCGTTATTTGAAAAACTTAAATTATAAGTTCCATTCGACAGTTGAATTGCTGCATTTTCACCTTCGTTAATAAGGAAAGTAATATCGGAGTTTTTCAAATTCAAATAACCCCAATTATAAGTTCCATCAAACTCCACCTTTGAAGAATCTGCCAAAAGTGTGTCATAGTCAATCGGTTTACCGATTGTGACCTTTCCATTAAGGAAATGTTTTGTTTCGTCTTTTTCCCCTTCTATCACATATTGCAAAATTATTGGGTTTTCAGAGACTAACAATCCATTTGATACATAAAGTATGTTGTAGTTATCACTCCATTGTTCTCTATCTACCGGTATGAATCGCATTTCATAGATACCCAGACCGCTATTTTCCGAACTAAGTGCTGTTTTCAATAAATCCTCGTCAGATGGGATGGTTTTACCAGTGACCTCCAATAGTTCGTCACCTTTTACAACCATCTCATTATAATAAGTGTTGGTCTCACCGTCTTCTTCATATTCAATCCAATAAATAACCTTGTACTCGTCATTCGGCTGAATAGAATCTGCAGGGAAACTCAATTTATGAATTCCTTCACTACTTATAGACCATGACATGTCTATAGATCTACCATATTGTCCATCACGCACTTTGCTTAATAGGATGCCTCTTCCAGAGTTGATAATTCTTTCATCTGAGTTAGCATCGATATTTATTTCATGCATGTTTACGTGGGAAGGACTCGTTACTTCAATGTTCACCAGAGTAGTGAAATCGCCATAATCAACTGTAATATACGTTTTTCCAGCATAAACAGATGTTACAAAGCCTTCATATACAATAGCAACTGTATTGTCAGCTGAGGCAAATGTTGCGTCTGCTGTTACATCCTTCTCCACTGTAGTGCCATCTGGCTTTGTCGTCGTTTCAGTTACAGTCAATTGCCGCCCTTCTCCGAGTTCAAGCCGTAGTGATTCGTAGTTAACGGAGTACGTGATCTCACCATCGACTTGGCCAGTGACCATAGTGCCATTAATGGACCCTTCAATCATTTGCATGGTACTTTCGCTTTGTGTGTTCGGTTTGAACGGTTTTACTTGTTTTGCTGATGCACTTGCCGAAAACGGCATCATCATTGACAGAACAAGCACGAAGGCTAATAGACTATTTAGCGCCTTCCTAAAGTCCCGCGTTTTCAACCCCATCTCCCCTTTTAAATTGATTGATCACACTATTGTATAAATAGAGCGTCTCTATGAATATATCATAAAGTCTGATACTTTGGGAGAATTGGCTCAAAAAATAGGTAAAATATTACGTCGCAATTAATTAATGGAATAAAATATGAAAAATAATGTAATTAAAAAGGTAATTAAACCTATATTTACTTCGAGTTATGGGATTTTGTGTGAAATTCGGAGCTTTCATCAGGAAGTACTAATGATTCATTGTAATAAAAAAAGGAACCCGAAGGCTCCTTTTTTTTCGTCACTATCAATCTATTAATTGCAAAACATTTAGTGCACGGTAAAGCATAACTGCCGCTTCCGCACGGGTTGCATTGTTTTTAGGATTGAAGTATCCATTATTTCCTTTGATGATCCCGATTGCGGCTGCTTTGTAAACTGATTCGATGGCGAATGATCCAATTGAACCATGGTCGCCAAAGTTACCTAACTTTTCAACGTTAGCTAGTTTCGCTTTGTCACGATAATCGATTGCACGCATAATCATTGTTGCGATTTCTTCACGCTTAATCGGCGCGTCTGGGTTGAATTTTCCGTCTGCTGTACCGTTCACTATACCTGCACGAGCTGCAGCTTCAACACCTGCGAATGCCCATTTCTTGCTTGTATTCACGTCACTAAATTTACCTTCATATTCTTTCAATGAAAGGTCAAGTGCACGAGCAAGCAATACCGCGAATTCAGCGCGGGAGATCTGTGCGTTCGCACCAAATTCTGTCGCCGTCTTACCTTGGACTATGCCTTTTGCCGCTAATACATTGATTTCCTTTGCGGCAAATGTATTGGCAATATCCGTGAAGGCTGGTGGTGTCGTTGGTTTTTCTTCTTTCGGCTTCTCTTCAGCAGGTTTCTCTTGAGAAGGCTTCCCGGCCTCAGGTGTTCCTCCGCCCGGCGCCGGAGGAATCACGATTGGCGGTATTGAAGGTCCCGGAACTACAATAACAGGTGCCTTGTCCACTTGGACATCGATTGTTACAGGTTCAGAATTTCCGTAGCTGACTGTAATTGTTGTTTTGCCAGCTTTATTTGCCTTGACTGTACCTTCAGAAACAGTAATGATGCTTTCGTCGGCTACTTTGTATTTCGCTTCCGTTGTTACATCTTTCACGGTTGTCTTTTCATCTGATGTAATTGTTGTTTCTGTTACTGTGAGCTTTGCCTGGTGTGTTTCTACCAATTTCAACTCAGTTGGAGTTACCGATAGTTTTACTCCAAGAGCATCTCTTTCAAAAAGGACTGTTTCAGAAGAATTACCTGCTGCGTCGTCAATCATTATAGTCACTTTCGCAGAGTTGCTAATATTGTCGAAGTCTTCCGAGTCAATATTGATATTGAATGTACCATCCTGTTCCAATACAATCGGTAATTTATTGGCGTTTTCACCGTTTATCGAAACTATATAAGAGGCATGCAGCTTTTCATTCAAATCATAGTCAAGTCCATATTGAGCCAACGCCTCGTTAAATTCAATATACTTATCTGTCACTTTACCGATTAGAGTTCCTTCATTAAATACACCTTCGACAACGGGTTTTGTGGACTTTATAAAAATTGGTCCTACGTAGTCATTAATTTCAGCCGGAATACCGGATTTCGGTTTTGCTGTGAAATCGAATGTGTAAAGACCATCTGGAATAATCGTTTTTCCTGAATCATCCCATGGAGAATAGGTTCCGTTAATCTTAAATGCATACTGGCCTGCGTCAAGTGACGGACTTGCGTGCATGAAGCCGATGAAACCATCACCAAATTCGCCACCATCAGGGTTCATGATATCGTAAATTTCCAAGTAGTTTGCATCAACATCGCCCGTGATGGTGAAGTAGAGCGTTGCCTCGTCTTTTACACCGTCACCGCTGAAGTTGAGATCGGTTTCCGATATGCTCATGTCTTTCAGCTCAACAGGAATTTCTCCACTGAAGTCTGCCGCAAATGGCAATGACACCTCTACATCTCCACTTTTAATGTGGATATAGCCCAACAGTTCATCACCAATTTTTGCCTTTGTATTTGCAGAGGCAGTCAGCGTGATATTTAAGAGTTGCTGGTCTTCGAGCGTGAAGTTCGGTTGATCGATGGTAATTTTAGCGTCGCCAAACGATTTCGTTACATTTACTGTAACGTCATACTCCCCGCCATTCCCCTTCATATCTTTAACAAGAATTTGTTTTGTAACTTTCAAATCTGTTCCAAGTGATTGAGGACCGAAAGTTACTGTTCCCTTTAGGTTCTCAACGATCTTATTTGATTCATCAAGCACCGCTTCGTCTATTGCATAAGCAAGAATGGTTGGATGCGCGGCCGCATAAGCATTTACACGCCCTGCCCCTTGAGAGAACACATCATACTTTTTCGTATCTAATAGTTTCGCAGTGTTGGAAAGTGCGACTTTCACATCGAAAGCATTCCAATCAGGATTTGCCTGTTTCATAAGTGCTGCGATTCCCGCAATATGCGGGGTAGCCATCGATGTTCCCGTTTTACGGGCATACGCCCTTTCGTAACTCGCATCCGGGTTATCCGCTTTGTACATCGGGATTGTAGACATAATATTTGTCCCCGGTGCGCTTACGTCAGGCTTTATGTCGAAGTTCGGAGTTGAAGGACCACGTGAACTTGAGTTGTTCACTTCGTCGCCTGCGATATATGTTTTATTGAATGAACCGAATGTAATAGTGCCTTCCGATTCGCTAAGTGCCGCACGGATTTCTTCGCCGTCCGTTTGGGACATATCGAATGCGGGGATGAAGTCAAAATCATCGCCAAGGAATGTTTTTGATATGCCGGGTGCGTTTGAGCCGCCTTTATGGTTATGGATGATGATAGCAACCGCACCATTGTCTTTCGCAGCTTGAATTTTGTCGACGAACGGGGCCTGGCCACGTGAGACAAGGGCTACTTTTCCTTTTACATCAAGATTTTCATAGTCCTTTGTTTCACCAAGTCCAGGTACTGCGACAATGTCAAATACACCATCAAGTTGAGTAGCTATGTCTTTGCCATATGGTGTTCCCATCAAGTTTAAATTTTTGGTCAGGTTGTAACTGTTAGTGTTGATATTCACTTCTCCATCGTAATGCGCTTCAGGATTTGTCGTGTTCCCGACTGCGATGCCGAGGCGGGATGTGGATGGCGTACCCATCGTTCCGCGGTCAGGGCCAGTGTTCCCTGTTGCAATTACTGAGATAGTTCCTGCAAGCATCGCATTATTAATGGCAAATGATGCAGCGTCCGTTTCAGTGTTTGCGCCGCCGCCAAGCGACAGGTTAATGATATCCATTTTTTCGGCAACTGCCGTGTCGATCGCTTTAATGATACCCGACATAGAACCGCTGCCGTACGCACCAAGGACGCGGTATGCATAGAGGTCAACTTTTGGCGCAATTCCTTTCAGGCCATATTCATTGTTGCCGATTGCGGCAATAATCCCCGCAACATGCGTGCCGTGTGAAGTATAAAATGTGTTTCCACTGCTATTGAATATAGGACGATTTGCTGGACGATCAAGCGGTGATGTTTCGGAAGCATCGTCGTCAGCACGCGGGCGTGTATAGTCGTTACCGATATGCGGGACGAAGTTTTTGCCTCCTTTATAAATGCCTTTGAAGTCGGGATGGTCGGCGTCGATTCCCGTATCGAGGACGGCAACCTTGATACCTTGCCCTTCATAGCCTTCCGCCCAGAGCTTTTCGATACCAAGGAAATCAACGCTTGTGTCCATGAATGCGTCAACTTGACCATCTGCTGGAATTACATTTTCTTCATCTTCGAAAGCATAAACAGTTGCATCGGGTTCAATTAATTTGACACCTTCGACTTGGAGAAGTATTTGAAGATCGTCAGCTTTTACTTTTGCTGCAAAGCCGTTAAGGACAGTGTCGAATGAATAACCCTCTTCAAAGGAGACTTGTAGAGCTTTCATTTCCTTTTTGACATGGTTTTGTTGTGCTTTTACTTTTTGAAGCGCTTTTGTTTCTTGTGTGGCAGTGAAGCTTTTCCCTGCCAATTCATTAATACCTTTTTGTAGCCCTGCAGGCGTTTCTGATAGATGAACGATGACAGAGATTTGTTCATCTCCCGATAGATCACTTAAGTCCTTATGTATAACTGGTCCGCTGTTTGCCAAGTTTAACTGTTCAGCAATAGCGGCTTTCATTTGTACTATGCTTTCGCTATTTGTTGTTGTTTTTAACGGACTAGTTTCTTCTGCGTTGACGATTGATGAAAACGGCGTCAACATGGACAGAACCAAAATAAAAGCTATTATACTCTTAGAGATTTTTATAAACTGTTTCTTTACCAAGACCCTCACCTCGTTACTCTTTCTATGATGTTACTTTCTTGCTTGTAGCTCATGAGTGTTTCAACTTATCGCATTATTAAGGTTTATATGACTATAATAATATATCATTTTTTAATAGGTTTGGGTATATTACAGTGATATTTTAGTAAACCATTAAAGTACTTCTGGTATACTTGCTTTGAAACACTTGAATAGTCGCGCATTTAAAAAGAGGAACCCGAGGGCTCCTCTTTTTATAGTGCTATTAATCTAACAATCCCAATACTTCCAATGCGCGGTAAAGCATAACTGCTGCTTCTGCACGTGTTGCATTGTTCTTCGGTACGAAATTGCCGTTGTTTCCTTGGATGACACCAAGTGATGCTGCTTTGTAGACGGAGTCGATTGCGAAAGTTCCGATCGATCCGTGGTCTCCAAAGTTAGCTGGTGCCTCAAGGCCTGCAAGTTTCTCTTTGTTTTGGTACTCGATTGCACGGATGATCATCGCAGCGATTTCTTCGCGTTTGATCGGTGCGTCTGGGTTAAAGCTACCATTTGCAGTTCCGTTGATGATTCCAGCGCGAGCTGCTGCTTCAACTCCTGCAAATGCCCATTTCTTGCTTGTGTTCACGTCCCCGAATTTACCTTCGTACTCTTCCAATGGAAGGTCAAGAGCGCGAGCAAGCAATACTGCGAATTCCGCACGTGTGATTTGTGCATTTGGTGCAAACTCAGTTTCAGTTTTTCCTTGAAGGATGCCTTTTGCTACAAGTGCATTGATTTCATTTGCAGCAAATGTGTTGGCAGTGTCCTTGAAATCTGGAACTGTTGGTGTTTCTCCTTCAGGAGTTTCACCATCTGGTTTTTCGCCTTCTGGTGTTTCAACCTCTGGCTTTTCCTCTTCAGGGGCTGGCGCTTCTGGACTTGGAACAATAACTTCGGAGTTTATTACATTCACAGTTACAATAACCGGTCCGTTGTCGCCATACGTTATTGTAATATCAGTTTCCCCGAATGCAACTGCCCTTAATAGTCCCTCTTTAACTTTTACAACTTTCTCGTCACCTGAGGAATAAATGGCTGCTTCGGTAACATCATTCACTACAGCTGTACCGTCAGGTTGCAATATTTTTGCTGTTACTTTCAATTGTTTCTCAGAGCCAGAGTAGAGTGTCAATTGGGCATCGTCCACGAAAAGATCTCCCCCCACTACACTCTGAGCCTTGTTGCCTGCAGCATCCTCGTATCTAATAACAAGTATTTCATTTTCTTCGTCAAATTCCGGTAATTCGAAAGTGAATGTCCCGTCTTGTTCTAAAGTGATTGGACCAGAATCTGTAGCAACACCATCTTTGGAAACTACATATGAAGCTTTTAGTTTTGTATTAATGTCATAACCCATTCCGTAAGAAACCAACTTTTCTTGATATCCTATATATGCATCATCAACTTGTCCAGTGACAGTTGTACCCTCAACGAAACCTTCAATTGTCCCTGCTGTCGATTTTACAACAACTGGTCCGACATAGTCACTGATTTTGCCGGATGCCGACAATGCATTGTAGTCGATGGTGTAAAGACCGTCCGGAATCGTTGTTGCAGGAGAACCATCCCAAGGTCTATAGCTTCCTTTGATTGCTAATTCATATGAGCCGGCTTTAAGCGCACCGCCCGCGTGCAGGTAGCCGATGTAACCATCCTCAAATACGCCACCTTCAGGATTCATCATATCCCAAATTTCAAGGTAGTTTTCGCCAACATCGCCTGTGATTGTGAAGTAAAGCATCGCTTCGTCCTTCACGCCATCGCCGTTGAAGCTCAAATCTGTTTCTGTAATTCGCATATCTTGAATTTCAATTGCAACTTCCCCGCCAAAATCGGCTGCGAATGGCAAGGAAATAGTAGTGTCGCCACCTGTAATATAGATGTAACCAAGGATTTCATCGCCGGCTTTCGTGCTTGCTGCGGATGCTGTCAATGTAACTGTTAACATCATTTCGCCGTCTAATGTAAATGTTGGATTATCTATTGTGATTTCTGCATCGCCAAACTCTTTTGTATAATCGACTGTTACAGTATATTTCCCGCCGTTTCCTGCAACATCTTTAACCAGTATTTGCTTTTCAACAGATATATCCCCTTCTTCAAGGGATTGAGGACCGAAAGTGACTGTACCTTTCAAGTTTTCAACGACTTCTCCTGTTTCAACAAGCAATGCCTCGTCGATTGCATATGCAAGGATTTCAGGATGCGCAGCAGCATAAGCGTTTACACGCCCCGCTCCTTGTGCAAATACATCGTACTTGTCCGTGTCAAGAATCTTCGCTGTGTTAGAAAGCGCAACCTTGACATCGAATGGGCTCCATTCAGGGTTTGCTTGTTTAATCAATGCAACAATCCCCGCAATATGTGGAGCTGCCATTGATGTTCCTGTGAAGCGATCGTACGCTTTGTCATACTCAGCATCCGGGTAGTCCGCTTTATACATCGGTACGGATGACAAGATGTTCGTTCCTGGTGCAGTGACATCTGGCTTGATATCAAAGTTCGGAGTGGATGGACCACGTGAACTAGAGTTGTTGACTTCGTCTCCAGCAGTCCAAACAATGTTATCTACATCGAATGTGATTTTTCCTTCCCCGTTTTCCAAACCATCCTTGATTGCCTTCCCATCATTGTAAGAGAAGTTAAATGAAGGGATATCAACAGTGAAAACCTCGCCGCCACCTACACCTGACATAGGATTATCGTTTCCATCTGCATGATCTTTTGTATTGTAGATAATGATCGCTTTGGCGCCTTTTTCCGTAGCAAATTTTATTTTATCCATGAATGTGATTTCTCCACGAGAAACATGGACAACTTTTCCTTCGACATCTAACCCATCATAGTCTGATTCTTTACCTACATTAGGAATTGCTACGATACCCAATTCCTCTGACAATTCTTGTTTAAGATCTATTCCAAGTGGCGTGAAGAAGAATTTCACGTCTTTGGAGAATTCGAAATCACCGTTCGTTACTTCAGCTTTGACAGCCGATAATTCCGGATTCGTCGTGTTACCAACAGCAATACCAAGTCTCGCTGTTGCAGGCGTTCCCATCGATCCACGACCCGGACCGGAGTTACCCGTTGCAACAACAGCAATTGTTCCAGCAAGCATCGCGTTGTTTATCGCATAGGAATCACTGGCAGTTTCAGTGTTGACACCACCACCTAATGATAGGTTAATGACATCCATTTCTTGTTTTACAGCATAATCAATTGCCGCGATGACTCCAGCATTCGATCCACTACCGTAAGCACCAAGAACGCGGTACATATAAAGATCAACTTTAGGTGCTATTCCCTTAACGCCATATTCGTTTTTTCCGATTGCTGCTATGGTTCCAGCAACGTGCGTACCGTGATCAGTCCAAAATGTACGACCAGAATCGTTTACTTCATCTCTATGATTCGGTCGCTCGGCCGGCGATGTTTCAGATGCATCGTCGTCAGCACGCGGGCGTGTATAGTCGGTTCCTGTGTGCGGAACGAAGTTTTTACCACCCTTGTAGATGCCTTCAAATTCTGGGTGATCAGCATCTATTCCAGTGTCAAGAACTGCAACTTTTATACCTTGTCCTTCAAAACCTTCCGCCCAAAGAGCTTCGATTCCCAAGTGGTCAATACTTGTGTTCATTGCTGCTTCAACTTGTCCACTTGCTTCTACATCTTCATATGCGTAAACAGTAGCGTCTGGTTCAACAAGAGTTACTCCTTGAACTTGTAGTAACTTTTGAATATCGGATGCTTTAATCTTAGCCGAAAAACCGTTTAGTACTGTATCATATGTGAAGCCTTCTTCATAGGAAATTTCAAGTGCTTTCATTTCCTTTTTGACATCAAGCTGCTGTACATTAACTTTCTTTTGTACTGCCAATGATTCAGCTGAGGAAAACTTCTTTCCAGACAGCTCATTAATACCTTTTTGGAGTCCTACAGGTACTTCAGATAGATTGACAATAACATCAACTACTTCATCACCTGAAAGTCCTTGTAAATCCTTATGCAGTTTCGGGCCGCCATTTGCCAGATTCAATTGCTCGGCAATCGCGGCTTTCATTTGCATAATGCTTTCGCTTTGTGTGTTCGGTTTGAACGGTTTTGTTTGGTCTGCCGATGCACTCACCGAAAACGGCATCATCAGCGACAGAACAAGAACGAAAGCTAAAAGACTACTTAAAGCCTTCAGAATACCCCGCTTTTTCAAGCTCATCTCCCCTTTTACCTTTTTTCACGCAATTGTATTAATAGCGTGTCTCTATGAATATATCATATAATTCGGTATTTTGGGAGAGTTAAATTACAGAGTAGGTAAAAAAGTATGCTTTGATTGAATAAAGTATTAAATTATTTACTTGGTAATTGTAATTAGGAATTAATTCCTGCTAATAAAAAAAGAGAACTTTTAATAAGCTCCCCTTAAAGTTCATTCTATTAATCTATATTTATTAAGAAGCAATCTTTTGATAGGAATTGCCTTGTTTCTTCCAAATTAAATTAACCCAATCCGGATGATCAATGAAGGATTGCGGTTACCTTGTATTTCATGGATAACATTGTTTCGATTTATTTCAAATTCACCTACTGGATCGAGAAGATGCCATTCAAGAAGAATGGATAATTTTCCCCGGCATGGATTTTTTCCGTTGTTTAGACTTTCATTCAACTCCAAGTCGACTTTGTCACCTTTTTCATAACGGGTTGCCATGTAAAAGAGCATTCTTGCGACGTCACCTCCATTTGCTGCTACAGGTTTCACTGTAACTTCTGTTGTTAAAAACCTTTATCGAGGAGTTCTGCAAATGCACCTGTAAACTGGACACCACCCGAAATGACAGGTGGGTCGTCTGCAGTTGTTGCATCCCCATGAGGAATGCCTTAGGTCAACGTTACACGTTCAGGTTTGTAAAGGAATCCGACATGGATCTTCGCTCCCAGTCGTCCGCCATCCCTGCCGTTTACTGGGGCTATTTTCACATAGTTATATTTGACTCTGCCAGCGTCCACAATTGCTTAAATCAGTCTTTCATAACTCTACTCCGCTTTTGTATCTCCAGCGTCTGGATCGTTATTATCTTGGACTTCAATTACCCCTATAAATTCAGGGTTCTGCATCTCCACTGCAAAAGCGCGAGCAAGTTTTCTCGCTTTATCGGCAGAAGTCGTTTTTGTATAATTCGAGAAGTTCTCTAAGTTATTTGAAGCGGTTGTGATATTTATAAAGTGATTTTTGTGCTGGGAATATTTAATGAGAAACTGCACCTGGTGTAAAGTACTGTAGGTGGGAACTATGGCAAGCGTATATACTCTATTATAGGTTTCGGTGTTTCTAAGGAACACTAAACTTTCGATCAATACTCAGCCTGAAATTGAAAAAGCCCCTGGATCGATTTCTCGATTCAGGAGCTTTTTTCATATAAACTTCAATACTATTTTAAAAATAGATTGTTGTTAAGTGACTTCGTTAGCCTAATTAGCAATTGCTAATTATTTTTTCAAAGTAACTTTCAATTCTTTAGTAGCTGTTCCAACTTTAACTTTAACAGTTATTACAGCTTCATTAACTCCTTCAGCAAGAACAGCTGTTGCATTATACGTACCGTTACCAGAAATTACAACACTGCCTGCTTTTTCAGGAACAATTGTTAAGATGCTTGCAGTTGTAGCAGCAACAACTTTTTTGTTGCCGTATTGGTCAACTGTTGCAACATTTAGAGCCGTTTCCGCATCATCTACAACAATTTTCTCTCCAATTGCGTATGTTCCGCCTTTAACAATCGCCTCTGTAATACCTTTTGCATTAGCATAGGTAGTGCTAGTAGAAGAAGCAGTGAAGAAGAAGTCTTCTACTAATTTGTTAGCAGGAGATACTACGAATTTTTGTTCAAGTACTTTACCTGTTGCGTTAACTGTCACACGTAAAGTAAATTCTGTATCAATAGGCTTACTAGAAGAGTTTTTGCTCAAGTCATCTTTATCAATAGTGAATTTACCTTTGTTAACATTTACTTCGTTTTGCTCAAAATTACCGCCTGTCAATTTAACAGTAAATTCGCTCGGATCAAGAGCAACTTTTCCACCATTCAACAAACCGTTAACAGTGAATGCTTTTGGTCCAGCATCTTCTTCTGTACCAGCAGCTTGAACTTTACCAATTGTAACAATTTCGTAGTCGCTGTATTCAGTACCGTCAGTTACACGTACTTTTACTTCTACTGCGGAATCACCTTTAGTATCAGATTTCAATTGAACTTTAAGTGTCGCAGTACCATTTTTAAGACCTGTTACTTTGTTAGTGTCTTCATCAACACTTACAACATCAGATTTACCTACTAACTCAACAGTAACTGCATCCTTAGCATTTTTCATAACGCGACCATATTGGTCTTCGATAACTAAGTGATCTACAGCAGTTACAGTAACAGCGTTATCCGCACCTGATTTAATAACTAAAGGCTCTTGTAATCCACGGATTGCTTGAGCTTCAGCAGCAGCTTTTACATCAATTGTAATTGTAGCTACTTTGTAAGTTGAAGTAGTGAATACTAATGCTTGTGTGCCTTTTGAATCAAATTTATGAGTTAGGTAAACTTGACCGTCCTTAACAGACAACTTCTTCACATCTACAGTTTTATCGCCAAGTTTAATTCCTTTATTAGCATCTGATAATAACTTAACATCTGTAATTACATTGCCAGTTTTATCAGTTACTGTTACTGGAATTAAAGTATCTTCACCTACAACTGCCACTTCCGGCTGTCCAACTGTAATTACATCAGTTGTTGAAGTTTCTGCTACCTTCACTGTGTATGTTGCTGACTTACCATTTGTTGTCGAAATTAATAACACATCAGTATTTCCAGCTTTTTTAATTGAATCGAAGCCAATAACAAGTTTGTTTTTATCACCAATTTTTTCACTTTTGATAACAACTTTTTTAACTTGATCTACTGTTACGGTTTCTAATTCAATGTTAGAAGTATTAGTATTTGTAACAACTATTCCTGAAGCTTTTGCGGCATCAGTGATAGCATTACCATATTGATCTTTCAAGTCAAGAACAATAAATGCTTTTGAGGCATCAGATTTGTCACTCAATTCAACAACTTCGCCTTTTTCATTATAAACGCCCGCAACAGAAATATCAGATACTGTTGATTCTGCTGAAAGTTTTACGGTTTTTGTAGTTGAGATTCCTGTAGCTGTGTCAATAATTACAACAGGTACTAAATCTCCAACAGTTTTTCCTTTAACAAGTGCAGAGGAAATAGTAACTACGCCATCTTTTAATGTAATGTTAGCATCATCATTTGTTTTCAATGTAGCATTCATATCTACACCATATTGGTCTTTTACAGAATAACCAACTGTAGCTACAGTAGTATCAGTGAATTTACCATCAACCATAGCTTTAGATACGACGGCAACGTCATCCAAAATTTGGATAGATGCTACTCTTTGAGCTTCGATTTTCACAGAACCAGTTAAAGTTTTTTCACCTAAACCAGTAACATTTACAGTGTAGTCAGCAGCTTGGAAGTTTCCAGCGCCGATTAACTTAACAGATTTTTTGTCATCTGCCCATTCAAGTGTAGCGTTTTGTTTGAATGTACCGCGTAGCAATTCAACTTTTGCTTTTTCTGTATCAACAGCTTGGTTGAACGTTACTTCAATTGTTTTAGCAGAAGTAGCTTTAACAGAAGCCAATGCAACTTCGCCTACTGCTGCTGGAGCACCTTCAGCACGGAACATGAATAGAGCGAACTCTCCACGTGTTAGGTTAGCTGTTGGAGCGAAAGTTGTGTCTGTTTTACCAAGAGTGATTCCAGCTTCTTTAAGAGCAGAAACGTATCCGATCCAGTTGCTGTTCACGTCTGTGAAGTTAGCATTTTCTTTTGCAGTTAGGCCATAAGCGTTAGCAAGCATTTTCGCCATTTCTTGACGAGTGATGTTTGCTTCTGGAGCAAATGAAGTTGCTGATTTACCGCCAGCAATTTCAGCAGCTACTACTGCGTTAACTGCGTTTTTAACACGGCTGTTAAGGTCTGTGAAACCTTGGTCTTTCGCGTTATCAACATCAAGTTTAAGAGCGCGTGCGATGAATACTGCTGCATCTCCACGAGTGATGTTTTCAGTAGTACCGAAAGTTGTTGCTGTTTTACCTGAAGTGATGTCTTGTGCTACAAGGTAGTTTACAGCGTCAGCGTAAGCACTGCTTACATCTGTGAAAGATTTCGTTTCAGCAGCAGCTGAAGCGACTGGTGCGATTGCGGATGCAACTAGTGTTGCTGTTGCTGCAGTTGCAACAAACTTTTTGTAGGCTTTTGGTTGATGAGCCATGTGTAGAATTCCTCCCTATTGTATAATGCTTTTAATTGAAGCTCTCATAGTGAACCTCGTTATGTACAAGATTCAATATGAATTATACCAACAATACGTATATTAATCTACTTAAATTTTCAATTGGGTTCAATTTTACTATTAAATGATAGTAGAATTGAAGCCGTTGAAAGTATAAATATATTAAAATACGAAGTACGGCACGTCAGCTCTTTAACAAGTATAGCAAACTAAAATAATATTTCAAGATATATTAGATATATCTTCTGAACAATTACTATTTTTAGCCATTCCTAAAGGCTTTACCCGCCTTTAGGATTTTTAAAACGGGTTATTCTTGGAATCTCCCAAAACATACACTTCAAATCCTGCTGCTTGCCATTTTTTTCGATCAATGCATTGCTTAGTATCAATAATGATCTTATTTTCCATTATACCGGCAATTTGGATTGGATCGAGATTCTTGAATTCATCGTGGCTTGTAAGGATGATAGCGGCTACTGCGCCTTGCAATGCTTCTTCCATATTTTGTGTTTGAACTTCAAGATTGTTCTTTTTAATATGTGGATCGAATGCTACTACATTCAATGCTTTCTTTTGAAGCTCCTCAACGACATCGATGGACGGACTTTCCCTCATGTCATCGATATTTCCTTTGAATGAAAGGCCAAGGGCCGCCACTTTTGCATAATGCGTTTCAATACCTTTTGCCTGGAGGATTGTTGTTAGTAGATTTGCTGTATAGGCAGGCATTCCATCATTCGTAGTACGTGATAGATTGATGATTTTTGCGATTTCCGGGTTTAATTCAACAAGGAACCAAGGATCTACTGCGATGCAATGTCCGCCTACTCCTGGTCCTGGCTGATGGATATTGACGCGCGGGTGGAAGTTTGCAAGTCGGATCGCTTCCCAAACGTTCACGCCGATTGTTGCGCATAGTTTTGCCAGTTCGTTTGCCAATGCGATATTGACGTCACGGTAAGTGTTCTCCATTACTTTCACGAGTTCTGCAGTTGTATCGTCTGTTTCATGCATTTGGCCTTTGACAAATGAACGGTATAATTCTGAAGTCATTTTAGCTGATTCTTCATTGATGCCTCCGATGATGCGATCATTTGTGATCAGTTCTTCGAAAACGCGACCAGGAATTACCCGTTCAGGTGAATGGGAGACGAAGAGATCCGTGCCGATTTCGAGACCAGACGGAATGAGTTCAGGAATGACGACATCTTGAACTGTTCTTGGTGGAACTGTTGACTCAAGAATGACAAGGTTTCCCTTTTCAATAAATGGAGCTATCGCTTTGGATGCGCTACGAATGTATTCAAGGTTCGCTGTTTTGTCTTCTCTGATCGGTGAAGGAACTGCAAGGATGAATACGTCTGCTTTTACCGGTGTAGTGGAAACAGTTAGTGAGTTCGAGTCGATTGCTGCGTCCAATCGTTCTTGAAGACCGTTTTCTTCTATATGAAGCTTTTTGTTTCGGATGCTTTCCACAACGCTTTCATTGACATCAACACCGTGTACTTTATGTCCGTGGTTCGCAAACATAACTGATGTTGGTAATCCGATGTATCCTAAACCGACGATGCAAATTGACTTTTTCATTTTAGTGACTCCTTACTTTTTTTAGTTTCTTCTATTAAATAGGATGTTCATGAGGAAGAGCGGCAAGTTCATTTGGCGCTTTATCCGTTTTGGATCGCTCGCCAGTCTGTAAAGCCATTCGGTACCCGTATTTCTGAAGAGGGCTGGTGCCCGTTTGACTGTGCCAGAAAATACATCGAAGCTTCCACCGACCCCTTGAAATACTAAGACGTTCTTCAGGTTGTCCATGTTTCGTTTTATCCAAAGTTCTTGTTTTGGGCTACCGAGGGCGACGAAGATGATTTCAGCACCACTTTCATTTATGCGTAGGATGAGTGCAGCTTCATCCTGTTCGTACCCATCCGTGATTCCTGCAATGGTGATTCCGGGATTTTGTTGTTTTATATTTTCGGCGGCTTTTTGGACAACTTCATTCTTAGCACCATATAAATAGATGGGGTGATTTTCGTCTGCTGCGAATTTAAGCAGTCTTGCCATCATGTCGACGCCGGTTACGCGGGAATGGATTTTTCCATTCTTCATCTTTGATGCAAGTAGTATACCTACACCGTCTGGTATTTGAAACGTTGACCCGTTAATAAGTTGCTTCACTTCGGGATTTTTTTGCGCGGCCATGACTTTTTCCGGGTTGACGGCGATGATTGTCGATTGTTGGCCCGCTGTCATCCGGGGTTTTATTTCGTTGATGATTCCTTCATATGTAAGTGGCGACACGTGGACGCCAAGGTAAGTTTCTTTCATGGACTGACCCTCGATTCGTTCGCTTTTAACTGTATAAGTATAGCAGAATCCCGTAGTGGTTGCATAGCAAACGGGAACGATGATATCATAAGTAATAATAAGCAATATACGACTTTGTTTGCATAAACTGTTGCTTTACGTTCCAGGCGGACGCTTTCCGCGGGCACGGCTTCAGCCGCTTCCCTCGCTGCGCTCAGTCCAGGGTCTTCAGCTCGCGCTGTTCCCGCTGGAGTCGCCGCCTTACACTTCAAGCAACGGATATTACTCTTCATTTAAGAGATGACGGCAACATTTTCGTTATGATTTCGTCACATATAAAAAGTCGACTTTAATTTATCTATAACTATGCTTTCACGGCTTCGTGGAAGCTTTTGTTTTGAGGAGGATATGTATTGAAAATAGTTATTTCGGGCTTTTATGGTCTTGGTAATACGGGTGATGAGGCCATTTTGAAAGCGATTGTTGATAATTTGCGTGCTGAGCTTGATAATCCGGATATTACGGTATTTTCGCTCTCTCCTGATAAGACTTCGAAGGAGCATGGAGTCGAATCGGTTTACCGTGGCTGGCGACATGAGAATAAGGAAAAGGTTGCTGCACTGCGTAAGGCGGATCTATTGATATCCGGTGGCGGCGGTTTGCTGCAGGATACATATCCGACGAAGTTTTTATTTGGCCCGCTACCTTATTATTTGCTGATTGTTTTGTTGGCGAAGCTATGCGGAACCAAAGTCATGTTCTTTTCACAAGGAATTGGCCCGGTTACGAGCCGTTGGGGCAAGTTCCTTATGCGAGCGCTTGCCAATAAGGCTGATTTCGTTACCGTAAGGGACGAGTATTCGAAAAAGTACCTTAAAAATTTGAAAGTGACAAAGCCTGAGACGGTTGTTACTGCTGATATCGTGTTCGCTTTCAAACCTACGGAAGATCATGTGGCATATGCTTCACTTGGTTTGAAAGGTGATGAGCGCTTAGTCGCGGTTGCCCCTCGTCCTTGGTTTGATCATGAAGATGAATATATCGAAAAGCTTGCATGGGTGTTGGACGAGCTGATTGAACAGCGTGGTGTCTTGCCTGTTTTCGTTCCGATGGAGCCGCCTTATGATACGAATGTGTCGAAAAAAGTGATGGCGAAGATGAAGAATCCAAGTAAGACTCGTTTGTTAGGTGATTCATTTACACCGAATGAGTTCTATAACTTCATCTCGAAGACTGAATTGACGATTGCTTTACGCTTGCATGCATTGATATTTGCAGCGCTTTCGAATGTTCCGCACATCGGTTTGAGCTATGACCAGAAAGTCGAAAGCTTTTTGAAGCGCTCCGGAATGTGGGACCGCTCTTTCCCTCTTGGGGATTTCACGAAAGAGGCGCTGCTTGAAAATGCGATTTACGTGCTTGACAATGGTGCAAAGACGAAAGAGATGATTGCGCCGAATGTTGACGAATTGCGCCGAGAAGCGTTGCGCAATGTCGATTTATTACGTGAGCGTTTTTTGAATGGAGGACGTTGAATTGAAAATATTATTAGCTACTGCATATGATTATCCCCATTTAGGAGGATTATCAGTCCATTTGACAACATTGAAGTCTGGACTTGAGTCACGAGGACATTCTGTCGATATCGTTTCTTTTTCGGACGTACCTAAGTGGAAGCGTGATGGGATTGTCCGTGGACCGGCTTTTGTTTTGAATAAGATGAAGAAAGGTTCCGGGTATGTCTGGACGTTGAATCGACGGAGGGACGAGTTGGAGTCGTTGATAAAGGAGAAGGTTAAGGGCGGCGGTTATGATTTGATTAACGCGCAAGATGCTTATACGACGCTTGCCGCGCTTGAATCGGATGTACCTGTAGTCAGTACGGTTCATGGTTATTTGACTTTCGAAGGGATTTCGAAAGGTACTGTTCTTGAGGGGTCTGTTGAAGCGGACGAACTGATGGAAGCAGAGCGTCAGTCGTATAAGTCGACGCGCGAAGTGATTACGGTTGATACGCGGATTAAGGATTATATTGAGAAGGAAGCCGGCGTCGTTGGGAATATGATTAAGAATTTCATCGATGTTGAGACGTTTAAGCCTGAGGTAGAGCGTCGGGATGAATTCCGGGAGAAGTATGGCTTTGCGAAGGACGATATGATCTTCTTCGTTCCGCGTCGTTTGACTAAGAAGAATGGTGTTATTTATCCGATTTTGTCACTGCCTGCGGTTCTTGAAAAGTTCCCTAAGGCGCGAGTTGTGTTCGCGGGAACTGGTGAGATGAAGGATCAGATGGAAGCGAAGGCGAAGGAGCTTGGCATTTCGGATCGTGTTACGTTGGTTGGCGCGGTTGATCATTCGGATATCCTGGAGTATTATGCATTGGCGAATGTTGCTCTTGTTCCGTCGATCTATTCAGCGGGTGTCGAGGAAGCGACGTCGATTTCTGCGCTTGAGGCGATGGGATCTGGTGCTCCTCTGATTGCTTGTGCGGTTGGTGGATTGAAGGAGATTGTCGAGCACGGCGTGGACGGTTTGCTTGTTGAGGAGCAAAATGTTGAGGATTTGTCTAATGCGATGATTCGGTTGTTAGGGGATCCTGTTTATGCGCAGCAGTTGGCTGATGCGGCGCGGGCAAAGATTGTTGCGGATTATTCGCATTTTGCTGCTGCGGAGAAGTATGAGGGGATTTATTTGAAGGCGTTGGGTAAAAAGTAAGTTATACGGTGTTGATTTGCACTACAGGCGGACGCTTTCCGTGGGGCGCGGGTGAGCCTCCTCGGAGGTGCTCCCAACGCTTCGCTTTTGGTCGCAAAAGCCGTTCTTCGTTACGGCTTTTCCTGCGGGGTCTCACCATTCGCGCTGAATCCCACAGGAGTCGCCGCCTTTCGCTTCAATCAACGGGTATGCTGGTGCATGCTATCCTGCTTTTTAAGTTAAGGGATTTTAAAGATTAGAGATAAAGATATTTAGTGCCCTCCAGCCCGGGTTGGGGGCATTTTTTTTGATTCAAGGGAGATGATTTCCCCAAGGAGGTCGAAGATCTCCCATAGAATGCGTTGAAGTTCCCATGAAAGCATTGCGAGTTCCCATAGAATGGCGGGGACTTCCCGTTATGTAGTAGGCTGGATGGAATAAGTGTGCCGTGGGAGTTTATGGTGCTCCCCTATTTCCCTATCGCGCCTAATGGTATTGACAAATTAGGGTTTTTCGAAGGCGTTTTGCTGGATTTGGGGAGTTTATGCGTTTTTAGGGCGATTTATGCGTAAGTTTTGGTGTTTATGCGTGAATTGTAGAAATTATGCGTGACTAAGACCGTTTATGCGTATTTGAGTGGAAATTTACATAAAGTGCTGCGTCTTTTGTGGGCGTTAGCGCGGGTTAGGTGGATGAGGTTATGAGCAAATTGAAGAAGGCGGCTTTGTGGACGACGTTGCTTGCTCTTGTTTTGAAGGTGTCGGGCTTTATTCGTGAGTCGATTGTTGCGAAGGAGTTTGGAGCGTCGCATGAGACGGATGCTTATGTTTTGGCGTTCGGGTTTATTACGCTGATGGTGGCGATGATTTCGACAGGCTTTAATAATGTGTTTTTGCCGATGTATGTGAAGAGCCGTGCGGGTAATCCGGATCATAGTGACCGGAATGCGAATGCGCTTTTAAATTGGACGGTTTTATTATTCGTGATTGTGAGCTTGTTCGGATGGTTTTTTGCGGATTGGTTTGTACCGTTTATTTATCAGAAGGCAGTTTTTGAAACGAAGATGCTTGCTGTTGAGATGACACGATTGTTTTTCGCGTTCATGACGATGATTGCGTTAAGTGGATTGCTTGATTCGTATTTGCAGTCGCGAAGGATTTTTGTTCCTTCACAAATGTCGAAGTTGTTGGCGACGTTGATGGCGGCAGTTTTTGCGATTCTTTTCAGTGATGTGTGGGGCATTTATTCGCTTGTTTACGGGTTTATTACCGGAACAGTGATGGGTGTTATTGTGCAGGTTGTTGCACTTGCCCGCTCCGATTATAAGTGGCGACCGGTATTCAATATGGAAAAAACGTTTGCAAAGGCGTTTTTGGTACTGATCATTCCATCGCTATTGAATTCGGTTGTCGGTCAGGTGAATATGTTTGTGAACCGATATTTTGCTTCTGGGACTGAGGAGGCAGCTGTTACATATTTGAATTTCTCGTCGTTGATCGTAAGTATTCCGAATGCGATTTATGCTACGACGCTTGCCGCGATCATTTTTACGTTGATGAGCGAGCAGACGGAGCAGTTGGATAAATTCAAGGATACTGTATTCCGCGGAATGGAGATTTCGTTGGTGACACTGCTGCCGATTGCAGTTGGATTGTTAGTCGTTGGGGATGCGGTTGTGTCATTCATTTATGAACGAGGGAAATTTACGGCGGCTGATACTGCGAATACTTATGTCACGTTGCTGCTTTATTTGCCGATTATTGTGTTCCAGGGGATGCAGCTTATTTTGTCTAAATCGATGTATTCGAGGGGCAAGACGGCGGTTGTATTCCGGATTAGTGTGACAACGATTGCGGTGAATTTCTTCTTGAACTGGCTATTGGTCGATAAGTATGGGTATCCAGCACTTGCGATTTCAGCTTCGGTTGTCAGTGTTTATTATTTTACTGTCTCAATGATGGTAGTTTATAAGGATTTGGGGGCAGCCGAGTTGAAGCGTTTTGCGCGGATGAGTTCTCGTGTTGTGGGGCCTGCGGTTGTGATGGGGCTTGTTGTGTGGGGAGCGAAGGTTTTGTTGCATGCCGGGGATTGGTATTCGCTTTATCAGTTGGCAGTGCTTGTGCCGATTGGGGCGGTTGTTTATGCGGTGATGATCCGGGTTATGTATCGAGAAGGGTTTAACCGATTTGTGGGGATGTTGAGGCGCGGGTAAGGCGAGGGTAAAGTTTCGGTTATGCGTGAATCCTGCGGTTTATGCGTGGGTGTTTGAGTTTATGCGTGATTCGGCGGCTTTATGCGTGAGTTTTTGAGTTTATGCGTGATTCGGCGGCTTTATGCGTGAGTTTTGGGATTTATGCGTGATTCAAGTTTATTCCGTCCGATTTTCAATTTTGCTATGGACGTGGACAGTTTGCTTTACCTAAGCTTTTCCTACTCGCGATTAATGCATTTTACAATCTAAATGGTTTTAATTTTAGGGGCGATTTCTTGGGCGTAGAGCTATGCTTCTTGAGCGCGTTACCACCATTCTTGAGCGCGTGTTAAAGGTTTATTTAATTGAAATAGAAAAAGTAGAGGGACTTGCCCTCTACTTTTTTGTTATTTCGTATTCAAGTCTGTGACGAGGTCACCGCGGATCCAGCCGAATTCGATGTGTTGGCCGGATTTGTCGTGGGTGACGGAGTCGGCGAAGACTTTGTACCAGATGTAGCCGTCTGCGCCTTGTTGTTGTTCGACGATGGCTACTGGGTAGCCGCTTTCGCCGCTGCGGCCAAGGTCGCGTTCGGAGTATGTGAAGAGTAGTGTTTCAGGTGACACTGCTGGTTCAGTTCGGACGTTCAAAGATGTTTTTACGTTTGTTCTGGCAAGTCGGTATCTGTTGAAGTCTTTGCTGCCCATCGCTTTGTCCGTTCTCCACATATGTCCGGAAATTTTTGCTCCCCATGTCGGATCGGATGCGTAATGGACGTTGAAGCCGACGGTTTTATTACCAGGCACTGCGCCTTTCGCGTAAGGACGTCCTGGAATGCCGTAGTTTTTATTGGCATATTCCAATACGAATGCTTCGATACTACGTTCAGGGGTTGCGTATTTCTCCCCTGCTTCAGGTGTGCTGTCGAATACTTTGATGCCGAAAAGATTGTTTTTATCAAATGCGTTTTTACTCATACCGAAGTCACTTTCGTGCATGGCGGCTGATAGGATGAAAAGTCCGTTAACTCGGTAGTACTCTTCCATTTCCTTAATGTAGGAGCCAAGACCAATAATCTTTGAATTGGCGGTTGCTCCAGCGTATTTCGGTAGTCCAGTGCTTTCCTTTTCAGCAATAATCTGAAGGATGAAAGCATCCATTTCTTCGGCAGTATACTCTGTTTTCGAACGGATGGACTGGAACTGGAAGTATGGATGATGCGTACCGACTGCTTTACCTGCGCCATCAAGGAAATGGACGCCATCTCTTGAATAGTAGCGTGTCCCTATCTTCATGAATTCGGGAACTGGGCCGATGCTGTATGCCCCGTAAGCGTGAGTCAGGTAGTTGTACGTATAATGCAGCAGCTCACCCGCGCTGTTACCAATATAGTAGTCTTTGGATTCTGAGATAGAAACGGGTACGAAATCAATTTGGTTATGTTTCACATAGCCGACTGTGTCCCCTACTTGTACTTTTACATAGTTTTCCGCGTATTCAAGAATGCCCATTTCACGCCCCGCCTCGATGTATGTGAGTTGTGTAGCGAATGTTGGGCTTGAATAGATGACTGTAGCATTGTTTAAAGGACCTTGGGCAAATGCCATGCCGCTTTTAATGCGTAGTAACTCTTTGCCCCTATAGATACCTTCTGCTATCGGACTGGTAGTAAATGCTTTGACCGCTTCAGCGTACGTATCGTATTTCTTGTCTAACAGCTTCATTGCTTTATTTTCAACGATAGCAAGTTGGAATTTATCCGCTGCGCCTACAGGCGGAGTTGGTTTTTCCGGTTCTGTTGGCTCTTCCGGATCTATTTCAGGCAGTTCATGCTTCGCCCTGAATGCGAGAAATCGGCTAAGTACTGCCGCCACTTGGTCCCTTTTCGAAAGTCCTGCCGGGTCGAATGTGATGATTGTGCGTGTCGGGTCGACTTTCGTTCCGTTCATGATGCCCGCTGCAAATACGATTTTCGCTGCGTTAACCCCTTCCGTAGATGCGAATATGGATTCATCTGTCAGAACGATTTCCTGTGCATCGACTGAAATGCCAATGTAGGCGATTGCGCGGGCCGCAGTAACGGCCATTTCTTCCCTCGTCATTAATTTCTCAGGCATGAATCTGCCGTCCAATGTGCCTTTCATAATTCCGCTTTTTTGGATGGCCCCGATTTCACCTGCGATAGCTGAAGATGGATTCACGTCGGTGAATTCTGGTATTTCTGCTGATAGTTTCATTGTTCTTGCTAAGAATGCGGCAAAGTCTCCTCGGCTTACGTCGGATTTTGGATAGATTTTGCCGTCTGAGAAGCCTTTGATGATTCCCATTGCGACCAATTCACGGAGTTCTTTTTCCAATGTCAAACCTGTCAGTTCGTCCGCATGGGAGACTGAGGGTGTTAGTTGTAGTAGTAGCATCAGGATGACGATCATCGCTGTTAGTTTGCGTTTCATTTACTTCCCCCTAAAAAGCTATTTACCGGATTTCCGTTTCAGGCGGACGCTTTCCGCGGGCACGGCTTCAACCAATCGAACCACGTAGAGTTCGATTTGCCGTATTTCTGCGTGGTTTTGCAGAAATTAAGGCATCCGCTAACTACTCCCTGCTCGTAACGCTGCGCTTTTACTCGCAAAAGCCGTGCTTCGTAACGGCTTTCGCAGGAGTCGCCGCCTTCCACTTCAATCCTAAGTCCGCACTTAAATCCAAATTTCTATTATTATATCGGTCTATGAGACGGAGTTTGAATAAGATTTTATTAATTTGTGTTGACCGCGCTGTAGACAGCTGCTGCGAATTCGGCTCTTGTGACGATTTTGGTGAATTCGTATGTTGGCGTTTGGAAGACGCCTGTTTTATCTAACTGTTTTAGGGCGTTTATTGAGTTCATGGCCCAGTACGTTGACGGGATGTCGTTGTAGAGCGATGAGATGTGAACTTGTCCTTTTGCTTTCTCTTGTAGGTTGAAAGCGCGGTCGACGATGACGGCTAACTGTGTGCGCGTTAGATTATCGTTCAGGCCGAAGTTTCCGTTCTCATATCCTCTTAAAATGTCCGCTTCATTCATTGCTGCAATATGGACTGCGAATTGATGATTTTTATCGACATCGTTAAAAACAATTTCATCATTCATCGGTGTTAGCTTTAAAACACGATTTAGCATGGCTGCTGCTTGTCCACGTGTGATTGTTTCTTCCGGTTTGAATTCGTCATTCGGAAAACCGTTGATGATGCCCGAACTGCTTAAATCCAGAATAGCATTGTAGGCAGGGTGCTTTGCGTCTACATCAACAAATGATTTTTCCTGAATAACCGGGATAGTCGGTGATGGATTTGCATTCGTATCCGTTGGACGTTTTGCCCCGATGTAACGCTGCTCCCAGTATGGATGGCCAAATAATTTCGCTTTGGCGACTCCGCGCTTTTCATTTTCGGCAGAGATGAATTGATTATCACCTAAATAAATGCCAGTATGAGAGATTCCTTGTTTGTACGTATCCTTGAAGAATACGAGGTCTCCCGGTTGCAAGTCGGCGGCTTCAATCGGTGTGCCGTGGTCGAATTGTCCCTCTGACGTTCGTGGGAGTTTAATATTGAAATGGTTGAATACGTAAACGATGAAGCCCGAGCAGTCGAATCCTTCTTCAGGGGTGTTGCCTGCAAATTTGTAGGGAGTCCCTTCGAAGTTCAGTGCAAATTCATCTATGCTTCCGGTCGTTGCCTTTGCTTGCAAAGTAGGAAACACGCTCGCTATTAATAGAAGCATTAGCGTAATTTTAATCGCTTTCATTGTTTATTCTCACTCCCGGTTTTCCATTTACTTGAACGCATCCTCTTGTACCCTTGCAAGAAAGACTGCGAAATCTGCACGGCTCATTTGGTCGTTCGGTTTGAATGTGTTGTCAGTGTAGCCATTTGTTATTTTGGCGGCGACGAGAGCATTGACTGCGTCATAGGAAGCCATTGATGGACTGCAGTCTGTGAATCGATTGACGTTATCCGTTTTCAACTTGAATGCTTTGGATATGAGGATTGCCATTTCCCCACGTGTCACCTTTTGATCAGGCTTGAATGTATTGCCTGCAAATCCGGAAACGATTCCGGCGTTTTTCAATGCCTCGATGTAACCGGCTGCGAATGAAGTTGGCGATACGTCTTTAAATGTGTTTGTTGCGGATTTTTCGGGATATCCTAAAGCCCTTCCTATAATGGTAGCCGCTTCAGCCCTTGTGATATTTTCATATGGACGGATTGTTGCGTCAGGGAAGCCTTTTAATTGCTTCTTAGACGTCAAATATCCTATAGGACCGGCAAAACGCTGGCGGTTATTCATGTCTTTGAAATTAGGTTCTTGTAGATGAATGATTTTCTTTTCTATCCACTCGGTTCCTTGTGCTGTTTTGGTTTTAATCAGTAAATCAAAGGTTCCTGCAACACCGTAAACTTCCCATTTTCCATCTGTGAGAACGATGTTGTTGTCCCCTTGGATTGCTACTTTTTTATCGCCTGTATATTGCAACGTTAACTTTCCAGGCTCCGACTTCTCTATGAATTCGATTGTATTTTCAAAGTTTTGCTTGTACTGGATAAGACCGTAACCGTAGATATTATCTTTTCCCGGTTCACCAAGGTCCTTTGCGGAATTCATTATCAACTTGCGAAGCTCGGTATTCGTCAATGTCGGGAATCGTTCTTTGT
The DNA here is from genome assembly GCF_042658975.1 of Sporosarcina thermotolerans. Lineage (NCBI taxonomy): Bacteria > Bacillati > Bacillota > Bacilli > Caryophanales > Caryophanaceae > Sporosarcina > Sporosarcina thermotolerans. The sequence continues at coordinate 125,057 of NZ_JBHSRM010000002.1, forward strand.
AGAGTGCGAGGATACCCGTCACATGTGCTGTCGCCATTGATGTTCCGGACAAGCGTGTGTAGCCGTCCGCTTTACTATCTTCAAAATCCCATTTCATGGGGTAGGTACTGAAAATTGATTCGCCTGGTGCTGCAATGTCAATTTCCTTTCCAGTCGCGCTGTTTTTAAGCTTCGTCAAGTCTGATTTGACGGCCGCCACTGCGATGACGGATTCGTATTTGGCTGGGTACATGACTGAGCTGTTTTGCTGGTCGCCATTGTTGCCTCCGGACCCAACGATAAGCATTCCTTTTTCGTATGCTTTCTTTAACGCTTTTTCAAGCGCCGGATCGTCTTTTTCAGTCGTAATACTTAAGTTTAAGATATCGATTTTCTGCTCGATGGCCCAATCAATGCCATCAATCAGGCTATTTGTCGAACCGACGCCAAAGCCGTTTAGTGCTTTAATGCTGTAAAGGTCGACTTCAGGTGCAATCCCTACGATTCCGGTTTGATTGGCAAGAGCAGCAATGATCCCAGCGACATGTGTTCCGTGGCCGTTGTCGTCATCATAAGGAACGTCAATCGGACAATCATTAGCCATTGAACAATAGCCGCCTAAGACACGCAGATCCCGATGGTTGACGTCAATTCCGGAGTCAAGGACAGCGACTCTGATGCCTTTGCCGGTATAGGGGGTTGTGATTTTTTTCGTTGTGTTGATGAGTGAACTGGAAGATAAATCTTTGTCCGCATCTTTTTCATATGTGATGTTGTTTTGGATTGTGATTTCAGGGTATTTATCTTGTAATCTATCAAGTTCGATACTTGTCAATGATGCGGAAATAATGTCGAAATCAGAGTAGGCTTTCTCAACTTGCATACCGTTTTCATTCATATACTTGACTAATTCGCTTTGTTCCCCGCCACTGATCAAATACGTTTTCAGCATTTCTTGCGCATTTGCATTGATTTGTATTGTGAAAATGAGTGTAAAAATGATTGCTATGGAACCTATATACTTTTTCACTGATTTCACCGTCCTTGTCAGAGATACCTATAAAATAAGCCCTCCAGAAAGAGAAATTCCAGTAGGGCTGTTGATAACCTATTAATGATATTTTTTTGAAGGTGTAGCATGGTTGTTCGTATAAAACGACATGATATCCTCGCGGCCTTCATAGTTATACAAATAATCGAGAGTGCCAAGGAATACCGCCTTCGCCATCGTTTCGCGATGTGCTGGAGATGCGATAAATTGTGCATCTTTTGCATTGTCGATGAAACCGACTTCGATTAAAGTAGCAGGCATTGAATTTTCACGGATGACTTGAAGCGATTTGCTTTGTACGCGACGGTCCGGTAGTTTCCATGCTTCAAGCATCCGCTTCTGGATGTATGTCGCAAGCGCTTTTGATTCCGCTACTTTCGGGTTATTTGCCGCGCTATAGTAGAATGTCTCGATGCCTGTTGCTTTACCGTTAAAGGCATTTGCATGTACACTCACGAACAAGTCCGCCTTGTTATCTTTTGCGAATTTTACACGATCTGAGCGTTCAACGAAAACGTCTGTTTCGCGTGTCAGCTTGACGTTGATTGGCGTGCCTTGGAAGTATTTCTTGACGCGTTTGGAAATATCCAAGACGACTTCTTTTTCCTGCATTTTATTCCCAACTGCTCCAGGGTCTTTTCCACCGTGGCCGGGATCAATGACGATTGTCAGCTGGTTTAATGGTTTTTCGACTCCGATAATATCAGTAATGACATCGATTGGATCTTGGATTCCACTAATCGTCGGCTCATCTGTAGTTAAGTATTCACCATGGATGAAGCCATAGGAGTTGTCCACTTTTGCATATACCCAGCTTCCGACAGTATAGAGAATGTCGACCGGGTAGCCTGTAAATAACTTTTTAGTGTTTGTATAGTCAGTGGATGGGCCTGTCCGCATGTTAAGCGTAGTGGTTTCATCCACGGCTACGAACATTTGAGTGGATGATTGTTCCTCACCTTTCACTCGGAATTCTGCATTGACTGCACGTGCAAGGAATACTGCGAAGTCCCCGCGTTTCATAAGGTCCTCTGTTCCGAAGTTGCCATTGCCTGTCCCTTGCGAAATTCCTTTTGCCATGAATTCCTTTGCAGCGGCGTTCGTCGTGTCAGATTGGTAGCCGAATGCCCTGCTGATGAGTAATGCCATTTCACCGCGTTTTAATTGCTGTTCAGGCTTGTACAGATAAGTTCCGTCTTCTTGTTTGTAGCCGAAGATAATGCCACGGTTAACGGATTCTTCTATGTATCCTGAAGCAAAATGCTCTGTTGCTACATCCGAGAATCTTGATTCGACAGGTGTCCCGTGCAATTGGATCGCTTTTCCGATCATTGCAGCGGCATGCGCACGTGTCATTGGTGCGTCAGGGTCGTAATGGGTGAATATGTCGGATGTTGTTATATTTCCTTGCTGTAGATAGCTTATCTCTTTATACGCTCTATGTGTTGAAGGGATGTCCACAAAATCGGTAGCGGCTGAGGCAGGGTTAGGTGTGAAAAGGTCAAATGAAAAAATCAATAGAAGCGACAACAAATATAAAACACTTTTTTTCATCTAATACTGTACTCCTTTGTGGAAAATGTTTCTTTTAGTCTACCATATCGATTTTTAGATTTATATGTTTCATTAGGACTAATTTCTGTTATTTTGGAGTTTCGTGTCTAAACGGGGTGCGGAATTGGGTCGAAATGGGGTGGATAATGAGTGGTGCTTACATAATAAAAATAGAAGAGGTGAGAATTGTAGAATTCTCACCTCTTCTATTTATTAATTATTTTGTTTTGTAGCCGTTTTGTTGAGTTGCAAGAGAAACGTCGATGATGCGGCCTTCGATTTCAGGTGTTAGGTCGCCTTCAAGTGTTTTTACGTATTCGATGAAGTTTTCATAGTCTACGAAGCCTGGTTCTGATACTTTACCTGCTTTGTATGCATTGCCAAGATGCGTGAATCCGTCGCCGCCTTTAGCAGTAAACACGTTTGTTGCGATGAAGTATGTTTTTGTTTTATCCAAATCAACATATTTGTCGCCTTCAAGGATTTGAACGGATTGGACACGCTCACCTTTCGCTTTCGTGCTGTCATATGTGAATTTCATGCCGGAAACGTGAAGGAATCCGCCGCTTTCTTTCAAGCCTTTTCCGCCGTCGATTACATCAGCGCCAATGCCGTGTTCAAGCGTTGCTAATAAGTCAGCGCCAGAAAGTTCAGCGATTGCAAGTGCATTGCCGTATGGCATAACTTTTAGGACATCGCCTGTAGTAATGTCACCTTCTGCAATTGATTCACGAATACCGCCGCCGTTTTGGATTGCGATTGTTGTCTTGTCGTTGATGGACTTCGCTTTCCAAAGCATTGCGTCAGTGATCAAGTTTCCAAGATTTGTTTCGTTATGACGAACACTTGAAAGGCCTTCATTATTTGTGTCGCGATTTCCGTCTAAAAGCACTGATGCTTTAGAGCCGATGGATTCTTCTTTGATTTCTTTCACTTTTTCCGTGAATGGTGCCAAAATATCAGCTGCTTTTTTGTCTGCTTTCATTTCTTTAGTATCAATGGTGATTAACTTACCAGCATGTGAGTAGATTTCACCTTTAGGATTGAATTTAACGTCCAATGTTCCAAGTACTTTTCCGTATTCATTTGCTTGGACAATGATTGTTGGTGAATTGCCGTTAATTACAACTACAGGTTCGCCGATTGAGGAATGCGTATGACCGCCGACGATGATGTCGATTCCCGCAACTTGTTTCGCAAGTTCTTGGTCATTGTCCCATACGAGTGAATCGTCGAAACCGATATGCGTAAGCGCGATGATTTTATTGACGCCTTGAGCTTCAAATGCCTTGACGGAAGCTTTGGCACGTTCAATATAGTTTTCGAATTTAACTTCACCAGTACTTGAAATAGTAGGAGTTTCTTCAGTCGTTAAACCGAAGACGCCGACTTTTTGACCGTTTACATTAATGACGATTCCATCATAGATTTGTCCGTCCTTATAGTTAGCGGAAACATTTCTTGTTTGAAGACCATCGAAAAGCTTGTCCTTCGAGAAGTCGACGTTTGCTGAAACGAACGGGAATTTTGCAGCTTTGACGAATTCCTGAAGTTTCAAATGCCCTTCTGCCGAGCTTCCAAGGTCGAACTCATGGTTACCGAATGTCATTGCATCGAAACCAAGTTGGTTCATCATAGCGACATCTGCTGCACCATGGAATGCGTTGAAGTAAAGGTCACCGGAGAATGCGTCCCCTGCATGAAGAAGTACGTTGTTTTTATGTTCGCTTCTTAGTTCATTCACGACCGTTGATACATACGGGAATGTTGATAAGTATGCATGATGGTCGTTCATATGCATGACCATTAGGTCGATAAAGCCAAGACTTTCTTGTGCACGATATAGGAATAAAGCGATTTCGCCGCGAGTGACGTTGTCATAAGCGCCGAAGTTTGTATCGGATTTGCCTTGAGTGACACTGGCTTTCACAAGTGCCTCAACGTATTTTGCAAAGTTTGAGTTGACGTCTTTGAATTGTGTTGATTTTACATTATTGTCGATGGAAAGCTTGCCCGCATTTGCGAGTACTTTCGCCATTTGGTTACGTGTTAATAGTTCGTCTGAGCCGAATTCATTGGCATTCAAGCCGTCGATGATTTTAGCTTCGACAAGTGCGTTGACTGCCCACTTTGAACGTGCTGGAACGTCTTTGAAGCCAGCGTCTTTATAGGCTTTGTTAGGGTCGAATCCTAATGCGTTAGCGATCAGAACTGCAGCATCCGCACGTTTGACAGAATCCGTTGTTCCGAATTGGTCAGGCGTATACCCTCTCGTGATGGCATGTGTGTACAGGAAGTCTACCGCGGCCTGATAGTTAGTAGATACATCTTTGAATGTGCTAGTGGCTGCGGAAGCCGATGGAGTTGCTACTGCAACAGCTGCTGCCGCTGCAACAATCGATGTTGCTAAAAACTTTTTGCTTTGCATTGATTTCAAATCATTTCCCCCTCTTTCGAGTAGTCAGTATCAAAGTTATTCTACCATTGAATTTGTTCTAACTCTATGGAAAATGGTAATTTGATTGTAATGTTTTTGTAATGTTTTTGTGAATATGCGCGAATGGCGGGCGTTTATGCTTGATTACGGGCAAATATGCGTGTATGGGGAAGTTTATGCTTGAGTACGAGCGAATATGCGGGATTTAGGGAGTTTATGCGTTATTAGGGCGATTTATGCGTGGATAGGAAAAGCCGTCGTTAGAGCGACGGCTTGGGGGTTGTTTTTCTTTTTTTCCAGAGGTCTTCGGCGGCGCCGGATCCTAAGATGACGCCGATTATGATGAGTAGGAAGCCGAATAGGTGGCTACCTGTGATAATTTCTCCCAAGAATAGGGCTGAGCCTGAAAGGGCGAATAAGGTGTTCAGGTTCATGAAGATTGCGGCTTTAGAGGGGCCGATTTGCCCGATAGAGTAGTTGTAGAGCATGTGTCCGACGGCTGTACCAAGGATGGCGCTTGTTGCAAATATTACCCAGAAGCTTGACGGGACGGTTGTGAATTTTATCAGTTCACCGGGTTCTTGTATCAAGCTGATGACGGACAGAATTAGGCCGCCTACTATAAGCATGTACGCGGTGAGTAGCCTTGGGTCAAGCGTTCTTGCTGCCTTCGAGATTACCAAAAAAGATAGGACTTGTGCAAGGATGGAGATAAAGACAAATGCGTCGCCAATTTGAAGGCCAGCTAATGATTCGCCACCTGCGAGTACGACAGATCCGATTCCGATGAAACCGATTGCGGCCCCGATCCATTGGATTTTAGTCGGGTAGTTGCGCAGGATGAGTGCTGTGCAGATTGCTGTTAGGACTGGGCCGGTTCCGAGAATTAGACTGGCGTTGGTGCCGGTCGTGCGAAAGAGGCCCATATTGAGAAAGTAGTGGTGGAAGACGACGTTGAGGACGGCTCCGCCTACTATATATGCCCATTCTTTTTTTGTTGGCAGCCGAACAATTTTGAAGGCTGCAAGGATTATGAAGACTGTTATTCCGGCTGTGAGGATGCGGAATGCGGTCATCGTGACGGGGTTCATGTAGATGAGGAGGTATTTGAGCATTGGGAGGTTGAGTCCCCAGAGTAGCATGGTGATGGTGAGAAGTATGTATAGTTTCCACATGGTGATTGATAGCCTTCTTTCTGAGTGAGTAGATGATAGAGAATAGTTTAGCATATTGGGGCGGGCATTTGCGTGTTTGTGAGGAGTTATGCGTGAGTTTGGGGAGTTATGCGTGTTTGGCGGAGGTTATGCGTGTCTGGGATGAATTATGCGTGAATTAGGGAGATTCCAGAGATATTGCTCTTAATGGTTGAATAATAATTGTAGTTATAGGGAATATTAGTTCGCTTTAATTAATCTGAAATGATAAAATAATAGATGCAGCAACATATGCGGATGGGCGGTTGTCACACTCCTTTTGCGAAGGAGGTGATCATATATGGTGACTTACGAAACAATGAATATACTTGTGCAGTTATGTATATTGCATGCACTCTGGGCTACGGCCGTTATTGCATCGTTAGCATTGTTCACCAAAAGAAAGTAACCACCCTCCGCTAACTCCCAAGTAAGCAAGGTGGTTACTACACTTTCGCAAGCTGGGCAACCGCTCTTCATGCGGATGTAAGCTGCAATTATTAAATTGACTGAGCGTTGGACGACGCTCGGTCTTTTTTAGTATATGTTTATTGTAACATTTGTATAAGGGAATTTCACTATTTAGATATCGCGGGGGTTGTTTTGTGTAGTTCTCCACTGGTCGCGCTGAATGCCTTTGACAAATTAGGGGTTGGGGTGAGGGCGTTATGCGTGTTTGGGTGTATTTATGCGTGTTTAGCGGAGTTTATGCGTGTTTGGAGGCGTTTATGCGTGAGTGTGGGGATTTATGCTTGATTGATAGAGTTTATGCGTTTTTAGATGGGAAAAGCGGACTCTCCGGTGTGGGGGTCCGCTTTTTATTGCTAAAATTGGAAGGCTTTTCGCTTAATGGCGAGGGAGCCGATGATGTAGGCGATTAGGGACAGGACGACTGGGATCGTGACTGTGTGGACGCCTAATAGGTTGCCGTATGCATTGTTGTAGAAGTGGATTGCGATGTAGCTCACAATTCCGGTGATCATGCTGAGTAAGGCGCCGTATTTGTTGCCGTATTTCCAGTAGAGTCCAAGGACCACTGGCCAGATGAATGCGGCTTCGAGTCCCCCGAAGGCGAATAGGTTCAGGAAGATGAGCAGGTCGGGCGGCTGGATGGCTAATAGGAATACGATGATTCCAAGGATGCCTGTGACGCCGATGCTTATTTGTTTGACCCGCTTTTCAGTAGCTTCCGGTTTGATGAAGTTCAGGTAGACGTCTTTGACGATTGCTGAGCTGACTAATAATAGTAGCGAGTCAACTGTCGACATGATGGCTGCCATTGGTGCTGCAAGGACGATGCCTGCGAGCCATGCGGGTAGTACTTCGAGTGCGATTAATGGGATTACTTTATCCCCTACGTCGATACCTGGCAAGATTGGTCGGGCGAAAACGCCGATTAAGTGCATGTTTAGCATGATGAAACCGGTGACGATTGTTCCGATGACGAGTGCCCGGTGCATCGCTTTGGAGCTTTTGTAACTCATTGCGCGGACTGCCATTTGCGGAAGTCCGACGACGCCGACACCGACGAGTATCCAGAAGGAGGATACGTAGGCGGCAGTTAGGGTTCCGTCTGCTCCGAATGGTGTGACGAGTCTCGGGTTTTCATTCAATAAATCCTGCATGATGGCTGGGACTCCCCCGCCTGCGATGATGACGCCGATTAGTAGGATCAGTGTGCCAACGACCATGATGGCTCCTTGGACGGCGTCGGTTAGTGCGACTGCGCGGAATCCGCCGATTGTCACGTAGACGAGGACGGAAATCGCGAAGATGAAGAGCGCTGTCGTGTACTCGAGTCCCGTGAGCGATTCAATGAGCCGCCCCCCGCCGACCCATTGTGCGGTCATGGCGGAGAATAGGAAAATGATGATTGCGATGGCTGATAGAATCGCGACTGCTGGGCTGTTGTAGCGCGCTTTGAGGAAATCGATCATCGTGACGGCGTTGTATTTCCGGCCAAGGATGGCGAATTTTTTCCCTAAGATGAGCAGGACGAAATAGCCCGTGACGACTTGGGTCATTGCGAGTAGAATCCAGCCGAAGCCGACTGTGTATGCAGTTCCGGGGCCTCCAAGGAAGCTGGAAGCGCTTCCGTACGTGGCGACCATTGTCATGGCGAGGACAAAGCCTCCTAATTCACGTCCACCAAGGAAGTATTCTTGGAGGAACCCTCCGCTTGAGCTCATTTGTTTTGATGCGATGAAGCCTATGGCAAAGATTGCGACCAAGAAAATGACGAGCGGGATGATGACTTGCATGTTCATCATTTTTGCGATTCCTCCTTTGTTTCGGCGTATGGATCCGCGTCGAGCGGGACTTCTTTTAAGACAAATTTTGTGATGATGATGACGAGTGCGCACATCAGGACGAAGCCGATGACGCAGCTATAGAAAAACCAGTCGGGCAAGCCGAGGATGTATGTATATTCTTCGGGTGGGCGGGATCCGAGTCCGTAGGCGAAACCGTACCACCAGATGAAATTGAAGATTGCAAGTGCGACGCCGATTAGGGCTTCTTTATGCGCAATTTTGAACCGCGGATCGGGTTTGTATGTGTCGGTAGAAGCTTGTTTGTTGGCGGACATTTTCGGGTCTCCTTTCTTTTCATGATCTTGAGGTTGATTATACAGGAATTTCTTGTTTTTGGGAGGAGGATTTTTGTGGGAGTGTTAGTGGATATGCGTGAGATTTGGGATTTATGAGGGATTGGGAGAGGATATGCGTAGAAATTGGGATTTATGAGGGATTTGGAGGGGTTATGGGCTTTTGAGAGTGTTTATGCGTGTTTTGGGCTGTCGTGGGGTTATTTTTATTGTTAGACGGATTTGGGTCGCGCCAAATTGGTTTTGACAAATTAAGAGTTAGGGTTTTGGAGATTAATTGAAAAGCCCGTGAATCTAAAGGGATTCACGGGCTTTTTGATTACTTTTTAGAGAAGATGTGTACCCAGTATGTTCTGCCGTTAGTGGATGTTGCGTAGCCGGAACCGATGTTTGTGAAGTTTGTATTCATCATATTTCGATAGTGGCCTGATGAGTTGATCCATCCAGTGACTACCTCTTCTGGTGTTCGGTAGCCATATGCGATATTTTCTCCGTAAGTGGTCCAAGTGTAATTGAACGTGGCGAGCATGTCCCCGACCGATCCGTAAGTTGGGGATGTGTGGTCGAAATAGCCGTTCTTGGCCATGTCTTCAGCTTTGATTTGCGCAATTTCGGTTAGATCAAGATCATGTGAAAGTTGATTGATCCCTTTGGCCTTCCGCTCTTTATTGACAAGATTAATCGTTTCAACTGCATTTTGCTTTACATCAATTACTTTCGGAAATGGCGTAGGCTTTGATTTATCCACGTACATTTTATGTTTTTCATCGTACGTTATTGTGCCGACTTCCCGTTTGGTATCAAATTCGAGTGCACGTCCTATGAATGCAGAGAGCTGGGCACGAGTTACTGAAGCATGCGGGTCAAATTTGGATGCTGTCACTCCTTGTGAAATCTCCGTTTCTGCGAGTGTAATAATGTAGCCATGCCAATAATCTCTCGGTACATCTACGAATTGAGCCATATGGTGATCGTCGACGATAATTTTGAAGCCTTCAACTATGATTTTCGCCATTTGAGCGCGTGTAAGTGGATCATTTGGATTGAATTTGGTTGAGTTTGCGACTATTCCCTTTTCGGCGAGTGCTTCGATTTCATTGTATGCAAAATGTGTAGGTGGGACATCTGTGAAATTGGATGAAAAGTTTTCGGAAGGCGTTAATTTTAGTGCTTTTCCGATAATCTTGGCAGCTTGTCCGCGCGTCACGAGTTGTCCTGGTTTGAAACTTCCATCGTTGTAACCGCTAATGATGTCTTTTGAGTAGAGTTCCTCAATTTGTGGGTAAGCCCAATAGTTTGTAGAGACGTCTTTAAATGTAGCAGCAGATACTGAGCTGGATGCACTGACTAATAGAATTGAAACGAGTACGGTTGTTAGCCATTTCTTCAATTAATAACCTCCTCAATTATATGTCTTTCATTTTAATAGATTTGGAGATGGAGAGCAAAAGAAATGGGAATTGAGAGAGAATGGAATGTTTTGGGAGTTTATGCGTTTCTGCGAGTGTTTATGGACTTTTGCGGGAAGATATGCGCTTTTGGGGGAGTTTATGGACTTTTGAAGTCATTTATGAGCTTTTGTAGGAGTTTATGAGTTTTTGAGGTTTATTGCCATAAAAAAACGCTCCTTGGTGGGAACGTTAGGGTTCGTTGATGTAGTAGTCCATTACGAGTTCATCTTCGAGAAGTTCGTCGGTTACGGTGAAGCCTACTTTTTGGTAGAATTCTATGGCTCCTGGATTTTCGGGCCAGACGGATAGGCGAATTCTTTGGCAGTCTGGCTTGGCTGCGAGCATGTCGATGGCAACTCTCATCGCTTGTTTGCCGAAGCCCTTGCCTTGGAATTGATCGCCGATCATGAAGCGTGGGATCCAGTAACGGTCGTAGTCTTCGTTTTCGGGTACGTCTTCGATTGCAAGGAGGCCGATGACTGTTTCATCGTCTACGATTGCGTATGGTGTGAAGTTCGGATCGACGTATGCCCAGGCGATTGTGTTGACGTTCTTCGCGATGAATTCTTTTTGGGATTCAGCTACTTCAAGCCTGACACATGCGCGTATATTGTCTTGAGTTACCTTTTGTAGTGTGATGTTCATTGGTAGGCTCCCCCCGTTTCATAGTAGTGTTGCTTTATTCGACGGGGATTGGGGATTTCCCTTCTTTCGTTAAGATATAATGTGCCGCTTTCCTTTCCCCGATAAGTTGCAGGCCGGTTTTGGCAAGCAGACCGCGTGCGACGTTGCGGTTGTCGAGTTTGGTGAAATAGCGGAATTCGCTGTTTGTCATTTTGGGTTTGATCAACATAAACCAGTCTTCGATTGTTTGGTAGTGTTCGGTTTTGCCAGTGTGGCCGCATAAGCAGTTCCACTTTTCCCTCCCCCACCTCATGCCGATTTCGTTGCAGGATGGGCAGAGAACGCCGGGTTTGATATCGGACGGATTGATGCCGTATAGGTCTGCGATTGGGAATGGATTGTAGTCTTTATGGCTTGCGATAAATGTGTTTGCGAGAGTCTGTATTGCTTTTTTGTCGAGAACTTGTTGGGCTTCAGGTTGCGAGCTTAAATAGGCTGGTATTGCGCTTGTGAGTAGAATTTCCATCTCGGGTGACGGATGTTCGATGGCGATTTCGTTGGTGTCGGAGAATGTGAGGATGCCTTCGATGGGGATTTTGATGCTTCTTTTGTCGAGCCATTTTGATAGGAACTGGATTTTACGGTTAACTTCCATGATTGGACTCGGGATTGGTTTCCGGTCTCCGTTTCGGAAAACTCGAATGAATTGGGTTGGATTTGCTTTGATGACCGTCTTGTCTTTGAAGTTTTTCACTTCGATGATTGTGATTGATGATGGTGTGATGAGTAGTGAGTCGATTTGGAAATAGGTGCCTTCGTGTTGTAGGTATAGATCGTGAAGGATGGCGAACGAGTAGTTCGGCTTGAAATTTGCTATTTGGTCGTCGAATTCGAGTTCGCCGTTGTAGCCTGCTTGATAGATTAGTAGGTTCTTTTGGACGGTGGTCTTTTTTTCGTGATCATGCGGCAGGCGTTTGTCTAAGGAAATGAGTGCTTTGAGTTCGTTTGGCATTTTCCGTTTTTTGTAGATCATTTTATCACCTCATGGTTAGTTTAACTTGCAAGCCGCGCGAATGGAATAGTTTGGGTGAAACTCGATTTTTGGGTAGTTTTTTGAATTTTGAGCTTATCGAGATAGTAGAGGTTATGCGGAGTTTTTTTGTTTTATGCGTCAGAATATGATTTTATGAGTTTTTATGGGAATTTATGCGTAAGTACTGGAGTTTATGAGCTTTTGGAGGGCTTTATGCGTAAGTATTGGAGTTTATGAGCTTTGGTAGATATTTATGCGTGTTTCATTTAAAAAACCGCCGGTCTCGGCGGTTTTTCTTATTCCAATCGCTGTTTTAAAAATTGGATCCATGCTCTCGTCGCGTATGAAGTATAGCCGTCTTTCTGCCAGACGATGCCTATTTGCCAGTGGACTTCTTGATCGATCAGTGGCAATACTTTGATTCCTAAATGAGAGACTTTTAATTCTGTGACGTCACTTTGAGGCAAGATGCTGATTCCCATATTCGAAGAAACCATCTCAAAAATGAATTTCCACTGTGATGTTTCACAAATAATGTTTGGTTGAAAGCCCATTCTTTCACATTCCTTCATGATAAAACGGCGAACCGCAAAGCCTTCGTGAAAGATGATGAATTTTTCATCCATTAACTCTTTCCATGACACCGATTCTTTGTCTGCAAATGGATGAGTTTCATGAACAAGAAGACGGAGGTCCCCTTTCAAAAACGGAATATAGTTCAGATTCTTATTCTTCGATTCCTCAAGAACAATCAGATCCAGTTCTCCATTATCTAAAGCATTTTTTAAATTTGACTCTCCGTCCTCTACAAAACGGATGAGAATGTTGGGATACCGCTTATAGAAATCAGACATGATGTCTGTGAGAATCTCCGTACCGACTGAGGAGAAAATCCCCATTTTTATCGTGCCTTTCGCAGCATCTTTCACATCGTTCAACTCTTGATTTAATTGTCGAAACAGTTGAGAGAACTGTTCCCCATACTGGTAAAGTAACTTTCCCGTATCCGTTAGTTCCAATTTTCTTGTTGTTCGAATCAATAACTGCGTGTCTAATTCTTTTTCCAGGTCTTTTACCACGTTACTAATTGTTGGCTGTGAAACAAACAGATGATCGGCCGCTTTCGAAAAGCTCCCTTGTTTGACTACTTCAGTAAAATAATGAATTTGTCTACTATCCATACGTTCCCCTCATTTATAGGTTTTTCAAATATATGCTATACATTATATGTATTTTTATTATACTCCTATGGCAATTATAATGGGGACGCAAGGATAAGGAAAGCGATAACAATAGATGAGGTAGTTCTTGGATTCGAGATTTTCCCCTTGCAAATATCTTGAATTAAAGATATTTTCCAGGGTATGGAAATAACCTTTTGGACAAGAATATATCTGAAAAATATATGTAGGGGGAAATAAAAATGGAGAGTATTCAAGTAATAGGTATATTGCTCGCAATTGCATTAATCGTTTTTGCTGCAATGAAGGGCTTTAACATTTTGATCGTTGCACCGATTGCTTCAATCATTGTCATCGTAACAAACCAGATGGATCTTTTCACTTTCCTGGTTGGAGCAGAAAATTCTTATATGACGGGGCTTGCAGGTTTTATTATCAATTTCTTTGCCGTGTTTATTTTAGGTTCTATTTTAGCTAAGTATATTGATACGAGTGGAGCTGCTCATTCAATTGCGCAGAAGATTTTATCAAAAACAGGTACAGATAAACCATTCCCAGTATTAGTAGCACTATTTATTATTACCGCCGTCCTTACTTACGGTGGACTCAGCTTGTTTGTTGTTGTATTTGTACTCGTTCCACTCGCAAAACCATTATTTAAACAATTAAATATTGCATGGAATATCATTACGATTCCGATCATGCTTGGTTTAGGTACATTTACAATGACGATGCTGCCCGCAACACCTTCCATTCAAAATGTTGTCCCAACAGCCTATCTTGGCACAACCCTTACCGCTGCACCACTATTAGGAATCATTGGGACGGTCGTTGCGATTGCTTTTGGACTTTGGTATATGAAATCAGTATTAACTAAAAGTATCGCAAGAGGGGAAACCTTTGCAGATTATGAAGTAGAAGATACGAAAGTTGAAGTGAAGAAAGAGGTTCCCCCATTTTTACTAAGTATTCTACCTATCGTACTTCTAATTGCCATTATCCTTATCGGAAGTGCATTCGAAGTAGCTAATATTATATTAATTGCATTAATATCTTCAATTGTTGTTTCAGCCCTGATTTTCAATAACTATATCCCAAGCCAAAAAGTAGTTGTTAATGAAGGTGCAGTTGGCTCGATTATGCCAGTCTTTTTAACTTCTTCAACTGTAGCTTTTGGTGTTGTTATTACATTGGCACCTGGATTTACCTATATTTCAGAATTCATATTGGGTATTCCAGGGAATCCACTTATCAGTTTATCCATTGCTTCTGCAGCTTTCGGTGCTATTACTGGTTCCGCTTCAGGGTCATTGGGAATTGTAATGGAAGCATTCGCTGACAATTATTTAGCAATGGGAATTGCACCGGAAGCTATTCATAGGGTAGCCGCTATTGCATCGGCAGTATTTACAGTCATGCCGCATACAGGTGTTGTTTTAACCTTCTTTGCACTAACAGGACTGAATCATAAAAACGGCTTTAAATATCAATTTATTGCAATGACGGGTGCGAATTTATTAGCACTCATTGCAGTAATCATTGCAGCGATTCTTATTTATTAATGATTATTTGTGTAAAGGTTCTATGAACAACCATTTATAAATTTCACAAATACATTGTATTGGTTATATGTATTTTTATTATATAAGTTTACCTACTACAATAAGTATAGAAACATTAAGGAGGTAATTAAAAATGACAGTATCTCTACGTGAACAAGTGATTGGGACTTGGTCGTTAGTGTCTTATCAAACGACAGATCAAGATGGAAAGGTTATTTATCCTTTAGGCGAGGATGCAAAAGGGTTCATCATGTACAACCCTGATGGTTATATGTCTGCACAACTTATGGCATCTGGACGCCCAGCTTATGAGTCCGGTGATTTGCATACGGGTACAATCGAAGAAATGGCTCAAGCAGCAAATGGTTATTTAGCATATTCCGGTCGTTTTGAAGTGAACGAAGAAAAACAAGAATTGACTCATCATATGGAAGTAAGTATGAATCCAACGTGGCTTGGGCAGTCTCAGCCTCGTATCGCGAAGATTAATGGTGATGTCGTCGTTATATTTAACGGACTTAAACCAGAAGATAAGCTTACGTGGAAACGCGTGGAAAAGAATCTCTAATTGTATTCAAAAATCTAATGAAGCAAAGGAGAAATACTCATGAAAAAAGATCGTACAGTTATCGTAACAGGTGCAGCACGTGGAATTGGTTATGCAATTGCAGAAGCATTTAGAGATAATGGTGACTTTGTTGCAGTTTTCGATCTAAATGGCGACGCTGCTAATGAGGCTGCAGAAAAATTAGGAAATGCAAAAGGCTACACAGTGAACGTTGCAAGTGAAGAAAGTGTTAAAACTGCAGTTGAACAAGTGATTGCAGAACGCGGAACAGTTGATGTTGTCGTAAACAATGCAGGACTTCAATTTATTTCTTCTGTAGAAGAATTCCCTGAAGAAAAATGGGATTTAGTTGTTGACGTTATTCTTAAAGGTACATTCTTAGTGACAAAACATGCTCTCCCTGCAATGAAGAAGCAAAACTACGGTCGTATCATCACGATTTCTTCAGGACACGGTAGAAGACCTGACCAATATAAATCTGCTTATGTTGCTGCGAAATATGGACAAATCGGTTTCACAAACGTAGTCGCAATGGAAAATGCGAAATTTGGCATTACAGCGAATTCGATCTTACCTGGACCTACTCGTACAGAACTCATTGAAAAACAATTACCTCAGCTTGCTGAACGTGATGGTTCAACGGTTGAAGAAGCGTTAAATCGTCATATCTTAGGCGGTCAATGGTTGGGACGTTTACTGGAACCTTCAGAAATTGCAGCTACAGCGCTATTCTTAGCTTCAGACGGTGCAGCGGCGATCACTGGTGAATCACTTGGCGTTACTGGCGGAGAATAATAATTAAAGATCTAAAAAGAAATCTTCATGTTAAGTGGAGATTTCTTTTTTTGCGTGAGTTTCGGCGTTTATGCGTGAGAAGCTGGATTTATGCGTAAGTTTCTGAGTTTATGCGTGAACTTCTGGATTTATGCTGATCTGGGGAGTTTATGCGTGAGATTTTTGAATTCTGCAATGTTCAAGTAGACCCGTTAAGTTCGTTAATTACAATCACAGCTTCATCAATATGATGAACAGGTATGATTTCAATTGAAAGTTGTTGTTCGGATTTTATAGTTTCCGCTTCCTCCTTATTTGCATATGGAACGATGATATACGGAAAACCATTTTGTTCTGATATCATCATCTTCCCTGCTATTCCGCCCACTTGATTGACTCTTCCATTTGGCTGTAGTGTTCCAGTGACTCCGATTGGAATTTGGTTGTGCAAGCTGCCTTGATGGATCATTCCTGAAAGTCCTAATGCTAGTCCCGCACTGTCGCCTTTAAGGTTTTCTCTGCCAAGAAATTCATTTATAACCACAATATCTTCCTGAATAAAACCTTTTACATTCTCACCCATTACGTGGAATTGCTCTTTGCCAAATCCCAAAAATCGTTTAATTTCATTTGTTTTACTTTTGTACCGATCCCGATTTGTAATCTTATACAAATCAAAAATTTGAACACCGTCTCTATCGTAAATATCCCTTACGATATTCTCTTCATCCAAGTAATGGATGTCATTAAGCCCAATTGCCAAAATATAAATCCCGGAGCTTTGTATGATTTCCTCTGGTTCTCTGTAAACCTCAGCAATAAAGGTATTGCTTTCATATTCTAAGAGTAGTAATTCATAAGCGCAAAAGAGTGATGATAATACGATTATCCAAGTTGCAATAAGGCTCCTAAACTTATCTTTTCGAAAAATAATCAATGGGATTGCAGCAATAATCATTAGAACTATTAATGCCGCTAAAAATACAAAACCGTTTATATGATTCAAGTAATACGCATTCCCGAGTATCCAATAAAGAGGGACTACTATGAAAATGCTATAGACAAATGCTAATAGCTTTGTTGAATTATTCATTTTATGTCCCCTCCCTATTTTCAGATGCAGGTTATTTAATAATATCATTTATTCAACTGAAGGGATGTGTGAAATTTTAGTCGCGGGGAACTTTTTGGACTTCTTTCTTCACATCGCGCTTAATGCTTTTGACAAATAAGGGGTTAGCTTGAAGGCGTTTATGCGGGATTGGTGGGATTTATGCGTGACTGTGACGAGTTATGCTTGTTTGGAGGCGGTTATGCGTATTTTATGGAGTTTATGAGTTTTTGGGAGAGTTTATGCGTTTTTAGTGATGGTTATGTGTTTTTGATTCAAAAAACCGCCAGGATCGGCGGTTATTGAGCGGTGCAGTATTGGTAGATGGCGGCGGTGGCGAGGCAGTCGCCGATTGCGTCGTGGGCGTCGTGTTCGAGTTGGAGGTACTTTGCCAAGGTGCCAAGTTTGTGATTAGGTGTTTCGGTAATTGTTTTTCGTGCGAGTGGAACGGTGTCGATGACTGTGTATTCGGGGATCTGGATGCCTTGGATGTTGTCGAGGGCGTACAGGAATCCCATATCGAACGATGCGTTATGGGCGATGATGGGAAATTCGCCGATGAATTCGATGAGTTCGTAGATTTTTTGTTCAATCGTTGGTGCCCATTCGACCATCTCGTTCGTGATGCCGGTAAGTCTTGTTATCGTGAGTGGTATATGGCGTTCTGGGTTGATGAATGTGTTGAGAACTTCGACGCGCTCGTGGTTGATGAATTTGAGAGCACCGATTTGGATGATGCGGTCAGCGCCTGCGCGGAAGCCCGTTGTTTCAAAGTCAAGGACGATGTAATCGTTGACGTGCTTGGATGTTGTTTTAAATTTCCGCTTTCGGGAGGCTCGCCGGGCACCCCAATTTTGAATGTTCGTCTTTGATTGCAGCAATTCAGTTGCTTTACGATTCGGGCTCATCTTGGATCCACATCCTTATCTATTGTTTCAATTCTATTACTATATTACACGTTTATAAGCATTTTAAACTACTTATCGGTTTGTTCAAAAAAAGAGTTGCAAGGAGGTTGTAGGCATGCTATCATTTTTCCCTTCCGACTATTTTGGAGCGGGAATGCCAACAATAAATAGGCGGATGAGAGGAGTTTATATATGCAGGAAAATAAGAAATACGAGTTTTTAGCGGATGATCCGAATGTGAAGGTCATGCCGATTATGCTTTCACTCATTATCGGTGCTTTTTTTGCGATTTTGAACGAAACGTTACTGAATATCGCACTCATTACACTTATGGATGAGTTTTCAATATCGTTGCCGACCGTGCAATGGATGGCGACAGGCTTCATGCTTGTGATGGCTGTTGTTATACCGATTTCCGCGTTGCTGTTGCAATGGTTCACGACTCGGCAATTATTTCTTGGTACGATGATTGTTTTCACGATTGGTACGATTATTAGTGCCAGCGCACCGGCATTTTCCATTTTATTACTCGGGCGATTGATCCAAGCGGTTGGAACTGGATTGCTGATGCCGATAATTTTCAATGTGTTTTTATTGATTTATCCTCCGGAAAGACGTGGAAAGGTAATGGGAATGATTGGCCTTGTTATCATGTTTGCTCCGGCGATCGGGCCAACTCTTTCAGGGGTGATTGTGGAATACCTTGGATGGCGTTATTTATTCATAATCGTTATTCCGTTCGCGTTGTTTTCGATTGCGTTCGCATATAAGTATTTGGTTAATATATCTGAGGTGACGAAGCCTAAGATTGATGTTATTTCGTTAGTTTTTTCAACAATCGGCTTCGGTGGGATTGTGTACGGGTTTAGTTCCGTCGGGGAAAGTGCAGACGGTTTTCTTAGTGTAAATGTGTTTCCAGCAATACTTGCGGGGGTTGTCGGCATTGTACTATTCGTGCTTCGGCAGTTGAAATTGGAAGAGCCGATCATGGATTTGCGGGTATTTCGCTACCCGATGTTTACGCATGCTGTGTTCATGTTCGTGATTATCATCATGGCGATGTTCGCGTCTGAGATCATTTTGCCGATCTACATGCAGGGGCCATTGGCGTTGACCGCCGCCACTGCTGGTTTAGTGCTATTACCGGGAAGCTTGTTAAACGGCATCATGTCGCCATTCATGGGTCATCTCTTTGATAAATTTGGACCGCGCGTCTTGATGATTCCGGCGACTCTTGTGTTGAGCGGAACGATGTTCATGATGAGCCGATTGACGGTTGACACGCCGATTTGGATTGTCGTTCTTGGGTATATTTTGATCATGCTGACGGTGTCGGCGATCATGATGCCAGCGGAAACGAACGGGTTGAACCAGTTGCCAAAACGATTATATCCGCACGGAACGGCAGTCATGTCGACATTGCAGCCGGTTGCGGGAGCGATTGGAGTTTCGGTGTTCATTAGCATAATGAATGCGAGGCAGTTGAAGTTTTTGGATCAATCCGCAACGCCTAATGATCCAGGGACAGCAAGCTTGGCGATGGTGGCGGGCGTTGAACTTGTTTATTTCATTGCGTTTGCGATGTCGATTGTTGCGGTTGTCCTCGCTTTCATGGTTTATCGTGCGAAGCCTGAGGAAATGGAAGAAATAGTGGGAGAATCGACTGAATAATGATGAAGCAGCCTTTCCGGGGATGGAAAGGCTGCTTTTTTGCTGTGCCATCGTAGGCGGATATGCGTGAGTTTGCGAGTTTATGCGTTTCTGGCGGGATTTATGCGTATGTGGTTGTGGTTATGCGTGAGTTTATGGATTTATGCGTATGTAGCTGCGATTATGCGTGAGTTTGTGTATTTATGAGCTTTTGGGGGAGTTTATGCGCATATGACCGTGGATACCTTTGAGTATATGGATTTTTCGTTCGCGCTGAGTGCACTTAACAAATAAGAGATTTTTAAAACTGCCGCGCAGGAAGATCTGGGCGGCAGGTGAAATTAGAGCATCGGATCCCGAAGGAAGTTGGTGACGATGTGACTTTCTGGCTTGTATGTTTTCAGATCATAGCCTTCCTGTTGGAGCCATTCGATGATGCGCGGCAAGGCGATTGTCGTTTGGCTGCGGTCGTGGAGTAAGATGACAATGGAGCGGTTGCCGGAATTATAGGCACGATTGACTCCGTTTTTGACATTTAGATAGATTTGATTGGCCTCTTTGTCCGTGTATCGCCAATCATTCGAGTCGACGTCCCAGTCCCACATTTTATAGCCGCTTTGAATGAGTTGTTTTTGCATGGAAGAGGTGACTAATGGCGAGCTGCCGTATGGGACGCGAACAAGCTTGTTGTCTTTCCCTGTCATCTGCTTGACCAATTTTGCACCTTCATGCATTTCATTGTAGAAAGCGGTTGTTGATTTATAGATTTTTTGCTTGTCGTGGCTCATGCTGTGTGATCCGATGTAATGCCCGTCGGCGTTGACAGAGTTGACGATATCTTTGTTGTTTTTCATATTGTTGCCGAGGAAGAAAAATGTGGCGGATACATTATATTTTTTTAATGTGTTGTTATTTTTCACTGTGAAGTTATTTGGCCCATCATCAAAGGTCAGGTAGACGTCTGCTTTTTTCGGCTTCTGAATGAATGCGGTCTGCTTTTTATTCACATAATCTCGTATGACACCTTCATAATCCACGTGGCTAATATGGGGATAGTTGTCCCGGTAAATGCGTAAAGTATAGTGCTTAGGGAAATATTCGAGCTGGAAGTCAAATTCATTCGTCAGATACTTTAAACTGACGAACAGTTTATTGTTTTCATCAAGAATAAGCGGGGTATCGAATTTCTTATCCGTAGGCAATTTCAATGTTATTTCTTTCCCATGCTTCGACAATTTAACTATATCGGTTTCCTTATTAACAGTTATGTACAAGAACTTTGTTATGTCCTCGAACAACACTTTTGTATCTCCATTGATAACACGGATATCCTCAATTGGCAGCATTTTATCATGAAGTCCGATGTATCTCTTCGGCTCACTTGCAGCTCCAGCCTTATTTGCGGTAAGTATAAATGATAGGATTATGATTGCTAGAACGATTACTTTTTTCAATTTACCTTCCCCGTTTCTTTTGATTATCATGTTTCACTATATTAAGTGGGACGATGAAGTAGAATCGAAATAAGTTTGGAGCGTTTGGTATGTAATTTCTATACACATTTCATAATTGATATGTACTCGTAGATTATGCCTAATTGCGGGATTTATGCCCGAATAAAAAAACCGCCACGTGGGCGGTTTTCGTTATTGGCTTATGCCGTATTTTAAGTAGTTTTTCCACCCGAATCCCCGCCATTGCTCCTTTTCGGGAAGTTCGAGCGGGAAAGGGAAAAATACTTTGAACGGGGTGCTGTATTTGGATAAGTCGTCATCGTAAATCACGACGTCCCCTATTTTCAGACCATCCGTTACGACTGCTCGGTTGGTCGATTCAAATGGAATGATAATTTCAGTTTTGGTGGCTCGACCATGATCATTTAGTTTCCAAGCAATCGCGGTGTTATTGGTGTAGGATTCAAGCCAGTGAATCTTTATGGTTACTGCATCAGCTTCGTTGACAACGATTTTCGCGTTTACATTCGCTCCAAATGGTAAAGTCGAAAGCTCATTCGCTGGTTGTATACGAATTTCATAGAGTTCGAGAGGATTTTTCCGTTCTTTCGTATCCAATTGATCATAAGCTTGTCGCCATCTATCATCCGTTGCAGGCACTTCCGAGACAGCTAAAACTGCCCCTTCGATGACAGTGTCCAAATTGTTTTGTTGGATGCTGACAAAGTCTCCTACTTCGACCTTCTGCCATTCATCAAGGGAAACATATGTGGAAATCACTTTTGTGTCGCTATATAGTTCCGTCGCAAGTGTGGTACCGTATTTATTCACATTAGCGACCGTGCCATCTACTGGGCTGACTAATGCCGGACGTGCTGAGGTTTGTGTTAGTTGTGTTTGCACTACAGTCAATTTGCGATTAATCCCCGATAGTTCCCTTTCGGCTTCGGCAATTGCCTGGGCATAGGTTCCGTCCTGGCTAACTTGGACATTAACATTCAACTCGATATCTGTTTCGTCCAGCGTTTCTGTAGTATTAACACTTGTGTTATCTTCGTCAGTCCAACGTTCTGATTCCAAGCTTGAGAGGATCGACTCGATGGCATTTCGTTGTTCAAGAAGCCCTTCTTCTTCCGCTCGCCAAGCTATAAGCTGATTGTCAGCTTGTTCTGTCTGCAGAAGTGCGATTTCATCTCCAATTCGGACCTTGTCCCCCTCTTTCACGAGCCATTCCTCGATTGTGTCGTCATCGCCGACGTAGACCGTGAATATTCCTTCTGGTGAAACAAGCCCTTCTTTATGGATTTCTTCCACAAAATGACCCGGTGTCATGCGCTCGTACTTATTTACATATACTGATTTTGAAATCATGCTATTTTTCGAGAATAAAAGGTGGACATTGACCGCGATGAACATGCTGATAATGAGGGCAACGGTGATGCTCATTCGTTTATTCATCAAAAGCCACCTCCGAAAACCGAATTCAGCATGGAATTGAACGGGATAAATGCGACTGATGCTGTAATTAGGGCCATCGCCGTATGCAGGCCGACTAACATCCATAAATATGCTCTTCGGTTCTCATGCTGGAGATACCCCGTTATGAATCGGAATTGCAGCGAGATGATGAGCGCACTTGTGATCGTCAATTGATTAAGAAAAAGGATCAAATACCAACTCTCCATTACAGTTGCGGCAAGCGGGCCGAATGATAGGAATGATAGGTTTACAGTTACTCCTTTTATTGCAAAAACCATAAAAATAATCGCCTTTTCCATCAGCAATATGCCTGTTATAAGCACTTGCAGCGGAACAAGCCGAGAATAGGGGATTTTCGTGATCCAAGAAAGAATCAAAGCGACCCCGAAAATATGAAAACCTATGTAAAGAAGTGACCAAATAATAGTGCCCGCAAGAGAAGCAAATCTTGCAATTATGTAGTCTGTTGTTGTCATTGAAACCATTAACGATGTTAGTGTTTCAGTATTCATGCCCCAAATATTTCTTAACGAAAAAAGGATAATTCCCGTGACTAATACTATTATTAACCTTCTAGTGAAGTTACGCATCTTACCAGTTTGTAGATTTGAAGCAAGCTCATCTGACCTCGTCAAGTAGTGCCAAAACCTGTATTCATAGAACATAGCGACAATCCTTTCTGCTTATAAATGC
The DNA here is from genome assembly GCF_042658975.1 of Sporosarcina thermotolerans. NCBI lineage: Bacteria > Bacillati > Bacillota > Bacilli > Caryophanales > Caryophanaceae > Sporosarcina > Sporosarcina thermotolerans. The sequence goes on from NZ_JBHSRM010000002.1 coordinate 148,364, forward strand.
TGAATTTATAAAGGTTCCATTAATACTACTTTATCAAAACCTAAAGATTTTTCAATTTTCGTAGAGTCCAATGAATGGAAACAGGTCTTTTTGGTCAGTCTAAATGGAATAACTTTTATTTCCTAAGTGTCAAATTTCCCGGGAAATCGACAAAGGAGCGGATTTTCATGAATAATGATGAAAAACATCGATTCACAATACAAGACTTCCTATTCGGCCTAACCGGATCCACTGTCTTCGTGATCGCCCTACACTTCTTCACCAGCTAAAAGTTAGTTAGTTAGTTAGCAAGCAATCTTCTATACCCACAAACTATTTATCGTAAACTACAAAAATAAAAAACACTCATCGTTTACTTACGATAAGTGTTTTTTCATGAGTTGATATTCAAAATTAGAGCATTCCTTCCGTTAATTGTATAAATAAGCTTCGGTTCTTCGTCTCTAACGCATAGTCAATCATGCGATCGTAATATTCCGCTTCAAGTTCCTCAATAAGATAGCCTGCCTCCTCAATAACCACTTCAGGCACTTCAATTTTCAACTTCAACGTCCCTTCAAGTATTGTCGAAAGATGCAAATGTAGATCCGATATAAGCAGCAACTGATAGAGTGGTAGTCGAATGAACTTGCTCCCTCGCTGGAAGACGAATACCTCACCTAAATTCTCGACCTGCAGACTTTTCACGTTCACAACGATTTCTTTCCCTTCGGATGGCACAAACTGATACACTTCACCGCCCTTAATAATGGAAAAATACTGATAGGCAAACACGAGCCTAAGTCGGAAATCTTCCTGGCTTGTGAAAAACGGCGTCATACGTTGAACAGAAAGCATCTTCATCCCTCCATCATTGAATATTCCGATTATTATTATTCTATCACAGTTGTGACTGTTTTGTGAATGATTTGTTCTCTATAGTATTCAATGCTTCTTGAATAAATGCTTATCTTTGAATTTAGATTTCCTTCAGTTTCACTTGAATCCTATTGAAAACACCAGTTTAAAATGAAATCGTTTACGGTTGCGGTCTAAAACCTTTATAATGAAGGGAATGCTTAGTTTTAGGGAGTGAGCCAATGCACATGACAGTAGAACGTGTTTCTTATTTGCATGAGCGTAAAATAGATGAGTTGATGCATACAATCAGACATTCCTTCCGTCCGGATATTCATAGAGAGGCACAGATCATCAGGAAGGCAATTTCCATTGTCCGAAGGGGGTCTTTCACTAACACTTGGTGCGAAGATGACGGTTCGGCAATGGAGGCGACACTTGTCGATGAGGGTGAAGCAATCGACGTGAAGATCGCCTTTCCTGAGACGGAGTTGACTTGCTCCTGCGGGGAAAGTGAATGGTGTGCGCATAAAATAGCGATTGTCTTTTTCCTGTATGCCCGATTCCAGTCGTTAACGGAATGGCAGCATGATTGGCAACGAAGAGAGGTAGAACAAATGGCACTATCCATTTCAGAACGTACGCCAAATGCATGGAACAGTGCGTTGTATAGACTGACGAAACCACTTCGTGAGATGGACCCTAATGAAAGTCCGAATGTATTCATTCATGAATCTTCGTTATTGGACCAAAAGGTGATTCCTCTATCCCCTTTCGAATATGAGTGGAAACCATTATTTGAATTGTTCTACCGCATGCACCTCATAGATGCCGCATGGGAGTATCTCCGGATGCAACTGGAGGAATCCAACCAATTCACGTACCGGCAGTGGCAGATACAGACGTGGCTCAACGAACAAATTGGAAAATTGCGGAGCCAGGTCCAAGCGTTAGGCAAAAATCCTCGACCATTTGAGACGGATGCTTTTTATAATGCGTTGAAGATTGACTTCCCGGGATTGGTATTACGCCATCATGGGCTTTTCCAGGCACGCCTTGATATCTATTCAATACTGTGGGATTTTTTGTATCGCGATCAGGCTTCGAAGGAAAAAGAGCTCGCTTCGTTGCGGGAACATGATTCAGTGGATGCACCGTTTTTTGCCGCTTTCTTTTATTTAACTCAAGGGGATGATGAATCCCTTGCAATAGTTGCGGAAAAAGCGGGCGGTGAACTTTTGGATCATTGGCTACCGTTAGCCGATAAAGCAGCGGAGATGGAAGAGTACGAGGCACTATCCATCATTATGAATACGATTTTTCCACATATCAGATCCTTTTTTGAATCAATCAAGAATTCGAACGAAGGCTATCACTTTATACGTAAAATTGACGGTTTGTTAGAAGAAGCCGCCTTCACCGAAGAACGGCGGGAAGAGCTGTTCATGCTCTACGGGTCAGCTGGTGTGGACACATTCGGCGACTTCCTCATTGAACGAAAACGTTTTGCCGAATGGGCAGCCCTGATGCATAGGTTCAATGTTCCCTATGACGGGATTGATCCTGACACATTGAAATTTGTGCTCTCAAATGATTCCGCTGCTGTCATGCCTTTGCTCCATACGTATGCAATACGGTTCATCCAGGAGAAGAACCGTCATAGCTACCGCCGCGCGGTAAAATTGTTCAAGAATATGAAGGCCGGCGCGAAAAAGAGCGGAAAAGCGGATTTCTGGAATCGGTATATCGACACGGTTCGCGAGCAGTTCAAAAGGCTCCGTGCGTTATCCGAAGAAATGGAAAAGGGGAACTTGAATCTATGACGAAAAAGGGTACTTTGAATCTTCATTTTGATTTGTCGATCAATCGAAATGCACTTGGCAGTTATACGGTTTCCGCCACGGATTCTTCGGGACGCTCTATTGATCCGGAAAGGCTTTCTTCTTTTCTGTTCTTCAATAATGAGCAGGCTATGTACGGTTTGTTGGCGACGACGGATGAAAAAGGCGTCCATTTGAACACGAATGATTTTATTCAAGTATTTTCCGGCAAAACGCATCCTTTTGCTACGTTCGGTGGATCAGCGTCTGAGGATGAAGACCATTTGACAGCTTTGCGTGAGGCCGCGAACGTTTTGTCCGAAACGGATTTTTGGCATCATGTTGAGATGGACGCAGGGAAAATCCGATTTGACGAGGATAAGCTCAACCTTTCCGTTTTTACTTCGATGATTTTGCATGATGCGATTCGAGAAAAAATCGAAGCTTCGGGAATGCGAATGGAACAGTTGCCTGCGCTGTTGCCGCATCTACGCGAGTTTGGGTGGCCGGGTGAGTCCGTTTCGAACATGCCGATGCGTGTTGCTTTCCGTTTGACGGAGCCGGATGCCGAAACGGATACGGAGTGGTTGTTAGAAACGGTTGTCGTAAGTGAACGAGGAACGCATTGGACGCCTGCTGTTCGGAAAATGAATGCAGATATTGCGGATGCGTTACCTGCCAAATGGAAAGATTATGCTGACGAAATTTCGGAGAAACAGTCCGAGATGGTGTCTTTCCTACGTTCGATTGAGGTGGAGCCGGGCAATCGCTTTTTGTCGATGCCGATGTCTGATCCCGAGGTTCGGATCTTTATCCAGGAAGATTTGCCGGTTTTTCAGTCTTTCGGTTTTCCTGTCATTCTCCCTGCTTGGTTGAAGTCGGTGACGGAGTCGAAGATGCGCGTCCGTACGAGTGCGAGTGTGCAGTCGTATCGCGCTGCTGCTGGTTTGGATGAAGTACTTTCATTCGATTGGAACTTTTCTCTTGCCGGAAAGGAGATCGACAAGGATTCATTCCAAAAGTTGGTTGACGAGAATCGAGAGTATATCCGTTCCGGTGATGAATGGTTCCATATCGATCCGCTCTGGCTGAAGCGGATCCGCGAGCTTATGGAGCAAGCGGATTCCGGTGAGTGGACGGTGAAAGATCTTCTGTTCCAGGAGATTCCTGAGGAGATTATTCCGATTGATGATGACGAAGAATCGGACGATCCCCTTCTTGCGTTTTCGATGAAGCAGTCGTTGCGTGATTATGTCGATATGATTTCGAATAAACATGGGCTTCCTGATGCAGGAGTGCCTGCGAATTTGAAGGCAGAGCTTCGACCGTATCAAATTGAAGGCTATAATTGGCTTGTTTTCATGCGCGAGTATAATTTCGGCGCTTGTCTGGCGGACGATATGGGACTTGGGAAGACGATCCAGCTGATTTCCTATTTGTTGAATATCCATGCGCGACCTGAAACAGTAGCTCCTTCATTGATCATTTGCCCGACGAGTGTTTTAGGAAACTGGCAGAAGGAAATTGAGCGGTTTGCGCCAACGCTTGTTGTCCATACGCATTATGGTCCGTCACGGGCTAAGGATGAAGAATTTGAGAAGCTTGTTGCCGAACGAAAGCCGGATGTCATTTTGAGTACATACGGGACAGTGACGCAAGATGATGAGACACTTGGCGGAACTGTGTTTGCGAGCATTACGCTTGACGAGGCACAGAATATCAAGAATATGCAAACGAAGCAGTCCCGCGCGATTCGCAAATTACATGGTGACCATCAGATTGCGTTGACCGGTACGCCGATCGAGAACCGTTTGTCCGAGCTTTGGGCGATTTTTGATTTTATTCACAAAGGGTATTTCGGTAGTTTCCGAACGTTTACAGATCAGTTCATCATTCCGATTGAACGGGATGATTCGGAGCTTGAGAAACGGAAACTTCGTGCAAAGATCAGGCCGTTTTTATTGCGTAGGACGAAAAACGATCCTGATTTGCAGTTGAATCTTCCGAAGAAGCTTGAACAGAATGAATATTGTCCGCTCACTACTGAGCAGGCGGCGCTCTACGAAAGTTTCATAGAGGATACGAAGTTCAAGCTTGATACGTTGACGGGCTTTGAACGAAAAGGGCTTATTTTGAAGATGTTAAGCCGCTTGAAGCAACTTTGCAATCACCCAGGTCTTTTCCTGAAGGAACCACATGCGCCCGCCGCGCAGATGTTGGAGCGGTCGGTGAAGCTGAATCGAATTGTGTCGATGGCCGCGGATATTGCGGCAAATGGCGAACAATGTCTCATTTTTACGCAGTATATCGGAATGGGTCAATTGATCCGCCAATGTCTGAGCGAGTTGCATGATATTGATGTCCCTTTCCTATCAGGCAGCATGCCGAAAGGGCAACGTGATCATTTAGTTGAGGCGTTCCAGGCCGGTGAATTCCCGATTTTCATCCTTTCATTGAAAGCAGGCGGTACTGGATTGAACTTGACGGGTGCTAATCATGTATTGCATGCGGATCGTTGGTGGAATCCGGCGGTTGAAAATCAGGCGACTGACCGTGCGTACAGGATTGGCCAGACGAAGTTTGTCCATGTCCATAAGTTTGTGACTGTCGGTACGATTGAGGAGAAGATTGATAAAATGCTAACAGAGAAAGCGGCTCTGTCCGCAGATTTGATCCAATCGAGTCAATGGCTCACGGAATTGTCCGATACGGAATTGGATGATTTATTGTCTTTTGAACGGTAGTCTTGATGCCCTAATTCTTTTCAGGAATTAGGGCTTTTTATATTCTCATTTTTGGTTGCCGTTTATGTATGGATACGACTTTTCCAAGTTGTTTTGATTCGATATCCACCATCCGTTCGTTCAGTAATGCAAGGATGCGGATCAGTTCTCCGACTTGCATTTCGAGTCGAATGATCTTTCTTTCCATCTGTTCCATTATGCGTTACCCCCTTTTTCAGATTTACGGCGGGAGCGGTCCCCGCCGCTTTTTGGTCGGCCGGATCATCGTGGCCATTGCAGCAAGCATTCCTTCAATGGAAGGCAATGCTTCCCCTTTGGATATGGACGAACCCCCATCCATCCAGTATCCATATTCCTTTACATCATTTTTGCTTCGTAGATATTCTCATTTCATTATTTAGTTTTGTGTACAAATACCTTTCGCTTTCTTGCCATCCCTCCCCATATGTATCGTCCCGATGGGTTAATAAATCGGCAAGCCGTCTTTCTCCTCCTGTGGCAAATGAAACTTCGACTTTACGTTTTCTTGTTCACTATTACTTTCACTGGACTGTTGCTGCACATTGGATTCAGGCTCATCGTACAGGTTTTCGCTGCTCCTGCGTTTCGTAGAAAGGAACCTAATTTCTTCACCGATTACTTCCGTTACAAATACACGACTTCTGTCTTCCCTTTCATACGTTCTTGATTGGATACGCCCACCGACCCCAATTAAGGATCCTTTCCCACAATGCTTCGCCGTATTTTCCGCAGTTTTCCCCCAGGCCGTGCAAAGGATAAAATCTGCCTCCACTTCGCCATGCTGATTCTTAAATTTGCGGTTCACGGCAAGGACGAAGCTTGTTTGCATCCTTCCTTCCGACAACCTTCTCAAAATTGGATCCTTCGTAATTCGCCCAACAAGTGCAACCTGATTCACTGTTTCCCCTCCCTCCATCTCTTGATGCCCTTATCATACAAAGCGAGTGGTCAAACTGACAAACCGGCAAAAATGAGTTTTGGGGGTGAAATTTGCGAGTTTCGGCTGCTTTTTTGGGTGATTTTGAGCCCTTTTATTTCCAAATGTGATACTGTCGAGGTTTGCAAGTTTTCATTTATTCGAGATAATTCGAGTTTGGCATGTTTCTAAAGTTTTTTTCGGCTGTATGGTATACTTGAGCAAAAAGTGAGGCGGGTGGCGCGTTTGAAGACTTTTAAAATGTTATCTGTCGGTGTTTTGATTGATGATAAGATTCAAGACTTTCCGTTGATTGATGGGATAATTATTAATCAAGAGAATAGTCATCGGATGTGGATTCTTGAGATGTTCATCGATAAGCAGCATGAGGAGCTGTTCCAGGGTTGGAAGGATTCCGGAGAAGTATTGGATACAAGTGTCGTCATCTCCTACCCGGAAAATGAGCCCGCAGGATTCCGTGTGGCGGTAGATACTGTTCAACAGATCGGGGACAATATTTCCGTTTTGATGAAGGGTCGCTTGAAGCGCGCCCGCACTCAATACGCCGAGCATTTATTGGAAGAGTTGATTACTGAGGGGTTATTTGGTGAGGATTTGTTGCGGCGGTTTGAATCCGATATGCGTGAGAGGCCACGGTTGAAGAAGGATCGGGAGAAGGAGGATTAAGAGTTAGGCTACGGGAAGTCGGCGGCGTTCTATGGGAAGTTCAGGCGGGTCTATGGGAAGTCCGGGACGTTCTATGGGAAGTTCAGGCGGGTCTATGGGAAGTCCGGAACGTTCTATGGGAAGTTTCGGCGAGTCTATGGGAAGTTCGGGACGTTCTATGGGAAGTCGGCGGCGTTCTATGGGAAGTTTCGGCGGGTCTATGGGAAGTCGGCGGCGTTCTATGGGAAGTTCAGGCGGGTCTATGGGAAGTCCGGGACGTTCTATGGGAAGTTTCGGCGGGTCTATGGGAAGTCCGGGACGTTCTATGGGAAGTTTCGGCGGGTCTATGGGAAGTTTTGCTGGAAATCCAACCCCTTGATTTGTCAAATGCACTGAGCGCGACGGGATGAAGGTCAATGCTGAGAAATTCTCGCGGGACTTTTCTGGCTTGCCAATTGGCTACATTTCGCGCCAAATGCCTTTGACCAATAATTGGTTTTCTATGAGATTTAGGCCGCCGGAATTGATGGGAATTTTACAATGTTAAATGAGGGTAATTAGTAACTATAATAGCTACACGGCAGCCCCCGGTTCCTATAATTTCATTGTATTTTCAATTAATGCAAGGATTTTTTATCTAACTCAATTTCATAGTGTGAAAACCTGCCACTGCCAACCATTTTCTTTGAAGACCTTCGTAGAAGGTTTTTTGCGACATAGCGGCAGTCATTTTGTGCAAAATACCTGAATTCGCGATTCGTCATTGTATTTTTAATTAACATAAACCAATCCCTCATTGCCTCCTCGTGTTCATTGCTGCCATTATACCTACAAACGTGGCAATACCATCTTCTATCTTGCCATTTCATATGAAAACTTCCGCACTCTGGACAAATAACACCTGGCCGAATCTTTGAAGGATCAATATCAAATCTATTTGCCATCGGAAATGGATTGAATTCCTGGTGACTTTTACATATTTCATTGGCTAAGGATATAATTCCCTCTTTGCTAATAATTTGCCGGTCAACATTTAGGGACCTAAGATACAACGGGACGTCATAGGTGAACATAATATCCATTTCCGGTTTTGCTTCGATTTGTAATTCATTATTGTAAGCAAACGCGACAATTCCCTTTATCGGAATTTGGATATTTCGCTTCCTTAGCCAACTATCGAGGAAATGAATCTTTCGTTCAATTTCCGTTATTGGACTACGCATTGATATTCTTTTTCCATTTGGAAACTCTTTGATGAACTGCAGTGGATTCGGTTTAACGACTATTTTTTCAGCAAAATTTTTCACTTCGGTTATGATGATGGATGCTGGAGAAATTAAAATTGAATCCATTTGAAAATAAACGCCTTCAAACTTTAGTGAAACGTCATGCAAAATGGCGTGGGGATAGTGTGGCTTGAACTCCAACATATATTTATCATATTGGCATTCTCCCGCATACCCTGCTTTTTAATTATATAGTTTCTCTGCAATTCTTTTTTTATTTTCATTCTCATTCGCCAACCTCCTTTCCAGTGCAATCAATCCTTCGATCTGCTTTGTCTTTTCCCGTAATTTAATAATCACATTCTCACCTCAACAAACATTGTATATCGTTGTCTACCAATTTGTAATAGTTTGAGGCAAATGCAAGTTTTCGTTGAAATATGAAAATTTCATTAAATCGGAAGTTGAGGTAGGTCAGAAGCTTTATATTTGTCAAATTCACTATGCGCGATAGGAAGTAAGGTAAATCAATTTAAATTCCCGCGGGATTTTATATCTTTTTTATGGCAACATTTTGCGCTAAATGCTTTTGACAAATAAGTGTTTTTTTTATAAGGGAATGTGGTCATTATATCGGAAGAGGATGCGGGGTTACGGGAAGTCTGCTGTGTTCTATGGGAATTACAACACATTCTATGGGAAGTCCACCACGTTCCACGGGAAGTCACCGCGGTTCTATGGGAAGTCCACCGCAATCTATGGGAAGTCCACCGCATTCTATGGGAAGTCACACCGGATCTATGGGAAGTCCAATGCGTTCTACGGGAAGTCCACCGCATTCTATGGGAAGTCACATCGGTTCTATGGGAAGTTCCACTGAGTCTATAGGAAGTCCACCACGTTCTATGGGAACCCGCCATTTAAATCAAAAAAACCGCCAATAAATGGCGGTTTTTCTTTGTGGCTTGTGGTTAGCGGTTGTTAGTTCCGTTGCGATCGATGACGCCATTTGGAGTTGTTGTGTTGTCATTCATGGTTCCGTTGTTACGGTTATCATTATTTAGGATTCCGTTGTTGGTACGGTTGCCGTCATTAATGATTCCGTTGTCATTCACACCGTTGTTCACACCGTTGCCGTTGTTGATGCCATCATAATTTGGTCCGGCACCGTTATTGACTCTTGGCGTTAAATCACGTGTACCGCGGTCGATAGCTTCCATCGGCGTTTCGTTGTTCTTTGGAACGTTGTTGTTACACGCAGTTAGGATCAATCCGGATACGAGTACGAACGGTATCGCTTTTTTGTACATGTACAATTCCCTCCTTTCCACAAGCCTCTATCATACAAACTGTATGATACTTGTAGGTTGGCTCAAAAGGAGGGAACTATCCATACTTTTTTATTGTTTTTCCATTCGTTCTTTAAGCAATGTTTCAACGTAGGCCGCTTCTGCTTTGCAGTGAAAGTTCATGTAGCTGTCGAGCTTTTCCTGCAGCATCTGGATGTTTGCAACTTGTTCTTCAGATGGCGGTTCGCTCAGAATGCGGTGAATGACTTCGTTGATTCGCTGGGCGAGGTCTTCGTGGAAAGCGGGATCGTTTTTCATTTTATCTGGAATTTTTGAGTACCACAGTGCTTTTGTGGTGATGTATTCCCGCCATGTTTTGATGAATTCCTCGATGTCGTATTCGTCTTCATCCCAGTTGATGCTTGTCATATATTGCTCAAAAGTTTGAGTGATGGAACGCGTGATGCTGCTTTTTATATTTGGAGAAAGATCTTTCATGACTTTTGGTACCTCCTACAATATATCGTGCATGAATTATGCGCTTTTGCACATTCTTAATTCGATTCGCTTGCAGCTGGCCCAAGGGCAAATGTGATTTCCGTTTCGCAGGCGATTTCGCCATCTACGGTTGCAACTGCTTTCCCTTTTCCAATTGTCCCGCGCATTCTTGTGATTTCTACCTCAAGTTTCAATGTGTCACCTGGAACGACTTGTCGTTTGAAGCGGCAATTATCTATACCCGCAAAGAACGCAAGTCTACCCCGATTTTCCTCTTTTTGCAACATCGCCACTGCACCTACTTGCGCTAGTGCTTCGACAATTAGAACTCCTGGCATGACTGGATATCCTGGAAAATGGCCATTAAAATAATCTTCATTTATCGTAACGTTTTTCAAGCCCACTGCTCGTTTCCCTTCGTCAATCTCAGTAATCCTATCGACAAGAAGGAATGGATAGCGATGTGGAATTATTTTTTGAATCTGCTCTGCTGTTAGCATAACCTTCCACCTCCATAAGTATGTATACTTTTATAATGAAATGAAAACGAAAGAGCCTTTACGACTCTTTCCCTTTTATGATATCAATGATGTGAATCCATGTTTCTTTTTTAAGCGCATCTTCCGGATTGCCGTCGCCGATGTATCCGTAGCCTATTGTCGTACCAAGGGCCACAGCTCCCCCCAATAACAATAGGACGAGTATGATCCTAAGCCAAATCGGTATGATTCGGACTTGTACCCAAATCCGACCCTTTGCACTCGGTTCCTCTTTTTCAGGTTTCCGCTTCCTTTGCTGGTTGCGCTCTGAGCGGGAGACGACGGTTTGCTGTTCCGTATTGTCTGTTGTATGGTCCCAACTGGGATTCTTTTGCTTATCTTCAATCATATCGAATTCTCCCTAACGCTTATCGAATGTTATTGATCAAACCTAACATTTGATCGGCAAGCGTGACTGTCCGTGCGTTGAATTGATAAGAACGTTGTACACTAATGAGGTCCGTCATCTCTTTTTGGAGATTCACATTGGATGCTTCAAGCTGTCCATTCTCCACTCCGATCTGACTTCGATTCGCGCCGATCATCTCCGTTAGTACGTCCTCAGGATTCACGCCTAATTCATCCATATTATCAGGAAGTGAGAATAATGTCGCGGACAAGCGATTCATCAAGTTGGGACGTTCAAACTTAGTGATGCCCATTTGATATTGACGGATTGTCTCATCCTTATCCGTTACCTGAAGGACACCTTCCGGAAGCAACGTGTAATTTTTTACATTGTCTGCGAAAACAATCGGCTCGCCAGCACTATTCGCAATCGCGTAGCCGTCCCCATTGACAAGCATGAGGTTGCCGCCCTCTACAGGTGAAACATAGAAATTTCCTTGACGCGTGTAAACCGTCTGCTCACCATTTTCGGTGTGTCTAATGAGATTGAAGTACTGTTTCGGTGTCGTCAACGCAAAGTCGAGTTCCCGTCCTGTCGTTTGCAATGTGCCGACAGTAGTATTCATTTGCACGGATCCTAACATTGCACCGACGCCATAGCGGATTCCTGCCGGTGATTTGCGCTCTGCCGTATCGGCCTTATCATTATTGAATTGTTGGTAAAGCAATTCCTGAAAATTGGCTGCACCGGACTTGTATCCATGAGTCGATGAATTTGCAAGGTTGTTTCCGATTAAGTCGATTTGGCTCTGTAATTGATTCATCGTATTTACTGCTGTTGCCATCGATCGTATCATTCGTTCCCGCTCCTTTTACATCGTGTCTTAATTGACACGGCCAATTTCATTCACTGCTTTTTCCATGCTACGGTCGTATGCCTGAAGTATTTTTTGATTCGCCTCGAATGCCCTAAACGCGGCAAGCATGTCCGTCATCGTCTTCGCTGCGTCAACATTCGAGCCTTCCAAATAACCCTGCTGGTATGAATAGCCGCCTTGTGCGCCCGGCAGGTTGCCGGTTTGACTTGCAAACAGGCCATTATCTTGTTTCAAAAGCGAGGAGGGCTGCTCCGCGAATGAAACACCGAGTGTTGCAACGGTTGCCCCATCCTGCATGATGACCCCAGTGTCAGAAATCGAGAACTCATCATTTTGCAATTGAATGCGTTGTCCGTTTGCGTCAAGAACATAGTACCCCATCGGATTCGTCAAGTTGCCGTTCGCGTCAATCGTGAAATTACCGTTCCGCGTGTATAGTTCATTTCCATTTTCATTCTCAAGCCTGAAAAAGACAGTTCCACGCTCGCCGGTTTCCGTATTGACTGGCAAATTGACATCAATGAGTGCAACGTCAGTCGTCATGCCGGTTTCCCGTAGCGAACCTTGTGTGAATAGCGGCAATGTCTCTTGCATGTAAACGCCTGTTGAAAGCGGCCCGACTGGAGTTAAGCCTTTATAGCGAAGGCCTTTTTCCGTTGGGATTCGCGTAGCGTTTACAGTGGACATGAACATTTCAGGGAATGACCGAATCGTTGACTGTTCGGCTTTAAAACCCGGCGTGTTTGCGTTCGCCATATTATTCGCTAACATTTCCGTCCTGCGCTGTTGCGCAATCATACCGGAGCCTGCTGTGTAAAATCCTCGGAACATGGATGCCCGCCTCCTTTCATCTATACTTTATTTTTAATTAACAGGAAGAAGCGTTATGCTAAATCAATAACGTCCTGATTTACTGATGTTATCAAGAAGAATGCCTGTCCCGACTGCAACGCAGCTAAGTGGGTTGTCCGATACAAATACCGGAACCTTCAGTTCTTCTGCGAGGAGTTGGTCAATCCCATGCATTAACGCGCCGCCCCCAGTAAGGAAAATGCCGCGGTCGATAATGTCGGCGGAAAGTTCCGGAGGTGTTCTTTCCAAAACGTTTTTCGCCGATTGAACGATCATTTCTATAGATTCATTCAACGCTTCCCGAATTTCTTCGGAATTAATTGTGATTGTACGCGGTAGCCCCGAAACCATGTCTCGTCCACGAATGTCCATCTCTTCTTTTCGGCTGCCACGGAATACGGTTGCAATGCTTTTCTTAATCGTTTCAGCTGTACGTTCGCCGATATGTAGTTTATGCTTTCTTTTTATAGCTTGAATGATATCATTGTCAAACATGTCGCCAGCAGCTTTTATCGACTCGGAAGTGACGATATCCCCCATCGACAGAACTGCGACGTCCGTCGTTCCACCGCCAATATCGATAACCATATTCCCGCTTGGTTGGAAAATGTCCATACCTGCGCCAATTGCTGCGACTTTAGGCTCTTCTTCAAGATAGATTTTTTTCCCGCCGGATTTTTCTGCAGCGTCCTGGATTGCTTTCTGTTCGACACTTGTGATGTTCGTCGGACAGCAAATAAGTATTCGTGGTTTCGACAAAAACCCTTTTACTTTCAACTTATTGATAAAATGGCGTAGCATCGCCTCAGTCACGTCAAAGTCAGCGATTACTCCATCTCTCATCGGTCGGATCGCAACTATGTTCCCCGGTGTTCTACCGACCATTTTACTGGCTTCCTCACCGACAGCCAAAACCTTATTCGATTGCTTGTCAATGGCAACAACAGCCGGTTCGTCAAGCACAATCCCTTTTCCTTTTACGTGGATCAACACATTGGCAGTTCCGAGGTCAATTCCAATATCCTTAGCAAACATCAATCCTGTTTCCCCTTCCGGCTCATTCATCCCACATACGTATATTAGCCTACTCTACTGACTATATATTGTATCACAATGGTGCTTTGTTGAACACAAAAATTGACAGTTATTTCACATATATTTATTCAGAAATAAAAAGCATAGGGAATTATGGAGAATGGGTATTTTTTACAAGTTATTTCGGGAGGTTGGTATTTTCTTAACGCTTTGGTATATTGCTTTTTTATTCCAAGTTAGTGAGTGGGGGTAAATTTATTAAACTTTCTCGGGGTAATTTCGAGGTAATCTTCTTTTCGGGGTGAGGGGTTGTCCACATGCGAAAAGACAGGGTGTCCGCCCTACTGCCTAGGCTGGTTGCTTCCCCGTCTATTTCCATTACATGTTGCGAGCCTTCTTATTTTCATTCATCCATTTCATCCGTGTTGCTTCACCGCCTCTTAAATGTCTGACAGACTTATGATAGGCAAGTACTTTTGCGACTTCTTCAGACAACTCTACATCCACATTCGGCAGTCGTTCCGTTAAATCCTTGTGGACCGTGCTTTTCGAGTAGCCCGTCGCTTTCGCAAGTGCCCGTACTGTAAGTCCAGTGTCCAGCAACATTTTACCGAGGCGCACGCATCGCCTCCGAATTTGCTCGTGCACGCCCTCTTCCTTTCCCTGTCAGCTCCGTTTCTTCCTTTATCTTATGCGAGGTGTGATGGGATTATGTCAGGACGTTGTTAGAGAGGCGAAATATAGAAGTACTTTTAATTTGTCAATTGCACTTAGCGCGAAGGGTGATAGAATGAAACATTTATATTCCCGCGGACAGATTTTATGCCTAAGTAACAATCAGTTGTGCTGAATGCCTTTGACACTTAAACGGTTTTCCTTCGGCGAGGAAGAATGGACCTTGAACGTGGAAGAATGGACCTTGGCGCGAAAGAATGGACCTTCCGTGAGAAAGAATGGACCCTTGCGTGAAGGAATGGACCTTGAGCGAAGAAGAATGGGCCTTGGCGCGAAAGAATGGACCTTGAGCGAAGAAGAATGGACCCTGGCGCGAAAGAATGGTCCTTGAGCGAGGAAGAATGGACCCTGGAGAGAAAGAATGGACCTTGAGGTGAGAAAGAATGGGCCTTGAGGTGAGAAAGAATGGGCCGCTAACGTGAATAAATAGACCTTTGAACATTGTAGTAGATAAAGGGGCCCTCATATAATGAATACTATTTTACTTCTGTATGGATAAAGGGATCTAACACAATTTCATACTTTGATGCTCGCCCGTTTCCACTTAGTTCAATAGGCGATCGTGCTAACAATTTTTTAGCAGTATTGCGGTTTTCGAGTTGAGTGAAATACCTAAACTCTCTATTTGTAATATTATTTTTGACTAACATCGACCAGTCTTTCAATGCACCTTCATGATCATTTTTCCCTGTGTGCCCGCAATGTGGACATCGCCACTTTTTTTGCAACCAGTTCATTTTCAATTGGTCGCACTTGGAGCATATGACACCAGGTATTATATGTGCTGGATGAATATTGTATCTTTTTATAAGAGGAAATGGATTGTATTCTTGATGGTATTTCACAATTTTTCTCGCTAATGAGTGGATTTCCGATTTGTATAATAGCTCTTTATTAACCTGCAATGATCTAAGATGGGCGGCAACTTCGTTGGTGAACATGATGTCCATACTTGGATTTTCCTCGATGGACAATTCATTGTTATAAGCAAATGCAACAATTCCCTTTATTGGAATCTCTACCTTTTGTCTTTTTAACCAACTATCCAATAGGTAGATTTTCCGTTCGAGTTCTACAATTGGATTTTGTAAGGGCACTCTTTTTCCAGTGGAATATTCTTTGATGAACTGTAGCGGCTTTGATTTGATTATTATTTTTTCAGCGATATTCTTCACTTCTGATATAACTATAAAAGCGGGCGTTATCAATATTGAGTCCATTTGAAAATAAATATTATCTTCACAAAGTGTGACATCATGCAAGATGGCGTGTGGGTATCGGGGCTTGAATTCCTTTAAGTATTTGTCGAATTGAACTTCTCCCCCAAACCCCGCGTTTAAATTGTAGAGTCTTTCTTCAATTCTTGTCCTATTTTCATCTCCTTTCCTTAACCTTTTTTCCAATGCAATTAAAGCGTCAATCTCCAAAGTCTTTTTCCGTGTTTTAAATAGCACTTCATCACCTCGCCTATATTGTATCCTTTCGTGTCAAATTACGGAATACATTAGCTTGAATTTTCAATATCCTTTAGATGAGTTCAGGGGGATATAGACCTTAAATTGTCGCGACGATTGTTTATTTATACTCTTTATCGTCCGCGGTAGGTTTCATGCTCCAACAAAACTGCATTAGGCGCGATTGAAAGTAAGAGGAATTTTAAAATTTTCGCGGTACGATTGAATGCCAATGTATTCAAAGTTCGCGCTGAATGCATTTGACAATTAAACGGTTTTTAATTTCGATGTGAGAATGGACCTTGAACGTGGAAGAATGGACCTTGAACGCGAATGAATGGACCTTGGCGCGGAACAATGGACCTTGAACGAGGAAGAATGGACCTTGGCGCGGAACAATGGACCTTGAACGAGGAAGAATGGACCTTGGCGCGGAACAATGGACCTTGAACGAGGAAGAATGGACCTTGGCGCGGAACAATGGACCTTGGCGCGGAACAATGGACCTTGGACGAGGAAGAATGGACCTTGGAGCGGAACAATGGACCTTGAACGTGAAAGAATGGACCTTGGCGCGGAACAATGGACCTTGAACGAGGAAGAATGGACCTTGGCGCGGAACAATGGACCTTGGCGCGGAACAATGGACCTTGAACGAGGAAGAATGGACCTTGGCGCGGAACAATGGACCTTGAACGTGAAAGAATGGACCTTGGCGCGGTCTGTGCAAACACATAAAAAAATCCACCCCGTATTTCACGAGGTGGATAGGTCTTAGAATCCTAAGAATGAGCGCGGGTTGACTGGGATGCCGTCTTTGTGTACTTCGAAAAGTAGGTGTGTGCCGGCTTGGGCGTTCCATTCGTTGGCTGTGGCGGTTCCGAGGGATTGCCCTTGGATGACTTCGTCGCCTTTTTTAACGAGGATGCCAGTTAGTGAGCTGTAGACTGTTGTCATTCCGTTAGCGTGGGCGATTTTGATTTCGCCGCCTTTGAATTGGTCCAGAATGACTTCTTCAACAGTTCCGCTCATGGCTGCTACGACTTCAAATGGTTGGCCATCCACAGAGATCGTTACGCCTTTGTTAGTAATGTACACTTGGTTGAAGACTAACAGTGCATTTTCCCGATCTTCTTCGCTAGCCTCTACATCATAGTAGTCTTGTATAATGGCTACGTTGTCGAAAAGTTCTTCGCTGAACGGGTATTTGAGTACTTCATTTGCAGCGTTTGTTTCTACGATTGGTTGGTTGTCAGGATCAGTTGCATCGGCTGTTTCGTTAGGACTTTTTTGAATGGCATTGTAGCCCCAAATCATGCCGACGAACACGATCGCGATTCCCGCGTAGATGGCAGGCCAGAACCATCTATTCTTTTGACTCTTATTCTTCTGAGAAGGGGATTTCGGTTTTTCTTCTCGCATTATCATCACCTCACTTGCTATTGTTTGCAAGTGTTGGTGATTTTAAACATTCAGATTCATGAAGTTCAAACTTTTTTATTTTTGTGCCTGAATAATAGTATGTGATAATGTTTTCTGCCGTCCATCCTTCCCTTGCGAAGGCCTCCGCACCGTATTGACTCATGCCGACTCCATGGCCATATCCTATCGTATCGATGATGACGATTTTGTTTGTGACGTCGTATGCAATGTTGAAGTCTGTTGAGGCCAGTCCAAGTGCCTCGCGCATTTCCCTACCACTCATTTCGAACTCCCCAGACACCGCTTTCTGGACTCGTCCTGTATGATTGCGAACGAGTTGAAGGTTTTTGAAGCGATCTGCATTCCAAGAGGAACCGAGTTTTTTATTCCACTGAACGATTGGCATTTCGATCCGTCTTTCAACTTCCGCAGCAACGATTTCCTCTCCCGGACTTTCAACACTTTGTAAGTACGGGATTGAGCTGCCGCTGTAGTTTTGCGCTGTCTCGGTTTTCCCGTTGGAGGTGGAGAAAAACATGGCGGTGATCATTTCGTCGCCGTAGACAATTGTGTCTCCCGCTGTCGACTCTACTATTCCTCGCAGTCTTTTCTCGTTTTTCTTAGCTTCCTTGCCCCAGCGATCCTTCCGTTCTTCCTCTGTTTTGTATACTTGTGCGGAGACGGTTGCCTCGATAGGTTTCTTGCCATTCTCTGTAGCCTGCAGTACATATGTCCGTGCAGCAATCGCTTGTGCCCTTAAAGCTTCGTCGTGGAATGTCATTGGCATTTCGCCGGCGACGACTCCGATGACGTATTCCTCAAGAGGCAAAGGCTTGTCCACCCCTTCCACAGTGATATAGATTGTGCACGGTTCCTCTGTTGCTACGACTTCTGGTTCTGTCTCGATTGTTTTTTTCATGAGGATGGGAATAAAAAATAGTAGTACGATTAATAAAGCAGCTAGTAGTTTGTCCATGTTTGATTGTATGAAGTGGAAGTGTGTTTCATTCAACAAAAAAAGTAGAGGATGGAATAATTTCCTCCTCTACTTTCGCTTATACAAGTTCTTTTTGTTTTACGACCTTTTCTTCCTCGGATACGCGTTCGATGTCGGCACCAAGTGCTTTTAATTTCTTATGGAAGTCGACGTAGCCTCTGTCCAAGTGGATGAGTTCTGTTACGCGTGTGACGCCTTCTGCGACGAGTCCTGCCAAGATTAGAGCAGCTGCTGCACGAAGGTCGGTTGCTGCGACTTCTGCACCTTGCAGATTGGATGGTCCTGAGATGATGACGGAACGTCCTTCGATTTTGACGTTTGCGTTCATGCGACGGAATTCTTCCACGTGCATGAAGCGGTTTTCGAATACTGTTTCTGTCAATACTCCAGTGCCCGTTGCTGTCAGCATGAGTGCCATCATTTGTGATTGCATATCTGTCGGGAATCCTGGATGTGGCATAGTCTTAAGATCGACTGCTTTTAAAGGGTGTTTCGCCTGAATGCGAAGTCCTTCATCCAATTCAGTGATCTTGACGCCCATTTCTCCAAGCTTTGAGATTAATGCAGCATTATGCTCAGGAACAGCGTTTTCGATTGTGACATCGCCGCCTGTGATAGCAGCTGCTACCATGAATGTTCCCGTTTCGATGCGGTCAGGAATAATATGATGGATAGTTCCATGTAGTTTCTGAACACCCTCGATACGGATGGCATCCGTTCCAGCTCCGATGACACGGCCACCCATTTCGTTGATGAAGTTCGCTAAATCGACAATTTCCGGCTCTTTCGCCGCGTTTTCGATAACAGTCGTGCCTTTTGCCAATGCAGCGGCAGTCATGATGTTTTCAGTGGCGCCAACGCTTGGGAAGTCGAGGTAAATCTTAGCACCTTTTAGTCCGTTCTCTGCTTTTGCTTCTACATGTCCATTGCCGAATGTAATTTCCGCGCCCATTGCTTCGAATCCTTTAAGATGCTGATCGATTGGACGGGATCCGATTGCGCATCCACCCGGTAGGGCAACGCGTGCGAAACCGTTGCGTGCAAGTAGTGGCCCCATGACCAAAATAGATGCACGCATTTTCCTTACATATTCGAAATGCGCTTCGCTTGAAAGCGGATTTGTTGAATCAATTATCACTTGACCTTTTTCTGCATCATATTCAACTTTTGCATTAAGGCTCTTCACGACTTCGTTGATCGTCGAAACATCTGAAAGGTTAGGTACATCTTTTATGACATTTGGCCCATCCGACGCAAGCAATGCTGCAGCAAGTATTGGCAGTACTGCATTCTTTGCGCCCTCTACACGAACGTTTCCATGAAGAACACGTCCACCTCTAATAATTATTTTATCCACAAAAAGTCCCTCCGACTCAAATTTATACTATTCGCCATATTTTTATCTTTTCTTATTTTTTTCGTCATGAATTAATCATAAAAACACATACTATTCTACAATGCTCTACATTATTAAACAAGTAACTACAGAGCTATTTTCCCTCTATCCGCAAGATAGTCTATAATATGTAGTCATTTGGTGATTTGTGTCCCTATGTTTGCTGGCATAAAATCAGCGTTTCGTTCTGTAATTTTGCAATTCCCACATTTTACTGGAAGCTAAACATTTATTCATGCCATCGCCCCATATACGGCTTTGCATATACGCGGCGAGAGCATGATAGGTAGTGATTAGAGAATATGTACCCTAATTTTTGGCTAAATAACCGTTAACGGTAAAATAAAGAAGGAATTCTCCCTGACCAATAGGATATGTCTAAAAAGAAATTTGATACAGTCGAACCTATAGCAAAACTCAATAAAATGAAAAGTAATTGCGCTTGGAAAACGTGATTCTTTTTGATGATTTTTTCAGGCATGATTGATTGAAGCGCATAGAAAGTTAATCCAATGAAAAAAATATGGGAGATAATCGCTAACATTGGATTGTGAGCAAATACACTATTCATGTGAAGTGACTCCTTATTGGTTATTATTGTCCGTTTGGGCGCGGTTAAAGCATTGAAGTGACATTTATATTCGCGTTAGATGCATTTGAGTAATAAAAAGGTCTTAAGGCATGGGGGGAAGGTGACAATTCAAGTGTGCTTGCAGTGATTTTATGAGTGTTTATATGCGGTTTTGCGTGCTTGTAGCGGTTTATGCGTATTTAGAGCGAGTTATGAGCTTTTCTACGCGTTTATGCGTATTTAGAGCGAGTTTATGAGCTTCTCAACGCGATTATGCGTATTTAGAGCGAGTTATGAGCTTCTCAACGCGATTATGCGTGTTTAATAGTATTTATTGCATAAATTTTCCAATTTTCATTCACCAACCATAAAAAGGCGGCAGAAGAATGAGTTCCTCTGCCCACCTATTTGTTAAAGCTATTATCTCATTTCGTAAACTTTTATACGAGTGATGGCCCGTCTTAGGTTTAGCTCCGCCAACTGCATATCGAGGTCGTCTTTTTTTTCTTTTAGTGCTTCTTCTGCACGTTTTGCCGCCAGTTTTGCACGATCAATATCGATATTGGCAGCAAGCTCAGCACTTTGAGCTAAAATCGTGACAACATCGGGACGAACTTCGATGAAGCCGCCATGGACGGCGACATTTACAGTCGAGTTGCCATTTTTCAGGCGAAGCGCACCAATCTGAAGTGGCGCAACCATAGCGATATGGCCGGGAAGGACCCCGATTTCACCAAACTCAGTTGCGGCAATCACCATTTCCGCTTCAGTTTCACTAACAGGGCCGTCGGGAGTGACGATATTGACTTTAATTGTCTTCATTTGTTTCCCTCCTGATCCTGTAGATTAAACTTCTACGCCCATGCCTTTTGCTTTTTCGATAACATCTTCGATACGGCCGACGAGACGGAATGCATCTTCTGGAAGATGATCGTAGCGACCATCCAAAATTTCCTTGAAGCCTTTGACTGTTTCAGCAACTGGTACATAAGAACCTTGTTGTCCTGTGAACTGCTCGGCAACGTGGAAGTTTTGTGATAGGAAGAATTGGATACGACGAGCGCGTCCTACGACTAACTTGTCATCTTCGCCTAATTCATCCATACCAAGGATCGCGATAATATCTTGTAGTTCACGGTAACGCTGCAAAGTTGTTTGTACTTGACGTGCTACAGCATAGTGCTCTTCGCCAACGATTTCAGGGCTTAGTGCGCGTGATGTAGATGCAAGTGGGTCAACCGCAGGGTAGATACCCATTTCAGATAGTTTACGCTCAAGGTTAGTTGTTGCATCCAAGTGAGCGAACGTTGTAGCTGGTGCCGGGTCAGTATAATCATCGGCTGGTACATAGATCGCTTGGATGGATGTAACGGAACCAACGTTTGTTGAAGTGATACGCTCTTGAAGCTGACCCATCTCAGTTGCAAGTGTTGGTTGGTAACCAACCGCAGATGGCATACGCCCGAGTAGTGCGGATACTTCAGAACCTGCTTGTGTGAAGCGGAAGATATTGTCGATGAATAGAAGAACGTCCGCGCCTTGCTCGTCACGGAAGTGTTCTGCCATTGTCAAACCTGTTAGGGCAACACGCATACGTGCACCAGGAGGCTCGTTCATTTGACCGAATACCATCGCTGTTTTAGTGATAACACCGGAGTCCGTCATTTCGTGGAACAAGTCGTTCCCTTCACGAGTACGTTCTCCAACGCCAGCGAATACGGAGATACCACCGTGTTCTTGGGCGATGTTGTTGATCAATTCTTGGATTAGAACTGTTTTACCTACACCCGCACCACCGAAGAGGCCGATTTTACCACCCTTGATGTATGGTGCAAGCAAGTCAACAACTTTAATACCTGTTTCAAGAATTTCAACTTCAGTTGAAAGGTTTTCGAATTTGGGAGCTTCACGGTGGATTGGATCACGATGCTCAGAAGCAGGGATTTCCTCTCCATTGTCGATGATTTCTCCAAGTACGTTGAAAACGCGTCCAAGAGTCACGTTACCGACTGGGACTGAAATTGCTGCACCTGTATCTTCTACAAGAGCACCACGTTTTAATCCATCTGTAGATGACATCGCAATTGTGCGTACTGCGTCGTCCCCAAGATGGAGTGCGACTTCAAGTGTCAACGTTTCAGGCGCACTGCCCGGACGTTCAATTTGAACCTTCAATGAGTTGTAGATTGCTGGAAGCTGACCACTTTCAAATTTAACGTCAACAACCGGACCCATAACTTGAAGGATTTGTCCTTTACTCATGCTTTTCCCTCCTGTCTTACTTTTACCGTTCAGTACGTGCTTATTCTAATGCCGCAACTCCGCCGACGATTTCTGTAATTTCTTGTGTAATTGCTGCTTGACGTGCACGGTTGAATTGAAGACTCAATGAATCGATCAAATCAGATGCATTATCTGTAGCAGTCTTCATCGCTGTCATACTGGAAGCATGTTCGCTCGCTTTTCCATCAAGCACTGCTCCGTAGATGAGACTTTCCGCGTATTGCGGAAGAAGCGTTTCAAGAATCGCTTCCGCGGAAGGCTCAAACTCATACTGGGCATGCGCTGACGCTGATGAAATATCCGTGAGCGGAAGCAATTTCTTTTCCGTCACTTCATTGGAGATGGCGGAGATGAAGTGATTGTAATACAAGTACACTTCATCGTATTCGCCTTCTGTGAACATGCCAACAGCTCGGTTCGCGATCGATTTTATTTCATCGAAAGAAGGGTGGTCCGATACACCGACGAGGCTTTCAACGACTTCGTATCCGAGGCGCTCGAAAAACTCAAGCCCTTTGCGTCCGATGGCGACGATTTTCACGTCTCCCTTCGATGTGTGGCGTTCCTCGATCGCACGTCTAGCCGCACGGAAGATGTTAGCATTGTAACCACCTACGAGACCGCGGTCCGAAGACACTATAATGTACGCTGTCTTCTTCACTGGACGGTTGACAAGCATCGGATGCCCGGAGTCGCTCGTCGCGCTTGCGATAGCGCCGACAACTTCCTCAATTTTATCCATGTAAGGAACGAACGCTTTTGCATTCATTTCTGCACGGGTTAATTTAGAAGCCGAAACTAATTGCATCGCTTTCGTAATCTGACTCGTCTTCTTTGTCGATTTAATACGGTTTTCAATATCGCGTAATGATACCACTGGCAATTCACCACCTTATTGTTTAGTTAGACCAAAATCCAATCCAATCAATTACGCTTCGGACGGTACGAAGTTCTTCTTGAATGCGTTAATCGCATCTTTCATCACTTCATCAGACGGAAGGTCTTTTGTCGTACGGATATGATCAAACACTTCAGTGTGGTTTGACTCGAGCCAGCTTGTGATTTCAGCTTCGAAACGAAGGATATCCTGGATTGCGACGTCGTCTAAAAGTCCGCGTGTCAACGCATAAAGGACGACAACTTGATATTCCACTTTTAACGGCTTATTCAAGTCTTGTTTCAAGATTTCAACTGTGCGCGCTCCGCGGTCGAGTTTCGCTTTTGTCGCTGAATCAAGAGAAGAACCGAATGCTGCGAACGCTTCAAGCTCACGGTATGCTGCAAGGTCAAGACGGAGTGTACCTGCAACCTTTTTCATCGCTTTAATTTGCGCGGAACCACCAACACGGGATACGGAAAGACCGGCGTTGATCGCTGGACGTACACCCGAGAAGAATAGATCCGACTGCAAGAAGATTTGTCCATCAGTGATAGAAATTACGTTCGTTGGAATGTAAGCAGAGATATCCCCAGCTTGTGTTTCAACGAATGGTAGGGCAGTAATTGAACCTGCTCCCAATGTATCGTTCAACTTCGCTGCACGCTCAAGTAGACGGGAGTGCAAGTAGAAGACGTCACCAGGGTAAGCTTCACGACCTGGAGGACGGCGAAGTAGCAAGGATAGTTCACGGTAAGCAGCCGCTTGTTTTGAAAGGTCATCATAGACGACAAGGACGTGCTTGCCTTGGAACATGAATTCTTCCGCCATCGTAATACCTGTGTAAGGTGCAAGGTATAGCATAGGAGCCGGTTGAGAAGCAGACGCTGTTACAACGATCGTGTAATCAAGCGCACCGTTTTTACGGAGTGTTTCTACAACCCCACGAACTGTGGATTCCTTTTGTCCGATAGCAACATAGATACAAATCATGTTTTGGTCAGCTTGGTTCAGAATCGTATCGATTGCAACTGTCGTTTTACCTGTTTGACGGTCACCGATGATCAATTCACGCTGTCCACGGCCGATCGGTACAAGTGCATCGATTGCCTTGATGCCTGTTTGCAATGGCTCATGAACGGATTTACGCGCCATGACGCCTTGTGCAGGACTTTCGATTGGACGAGTTTTTGTCGTTGCGATTGGGCCCAATCCATCTACCGGTAAACCGAGTGTATTCACTACGCGCCCAATCAGTTCCTCACCAACAGGAACTTCCATAATACGGCCAGTTCGACGTACTTCATCGCCTTCTTTGATATCTGTGTATGGCCCAAGGATAATGATACCTACGTTGTTCGCTTCCAAGTTTTGAGCCAGACCCAAGACACCAGTAGAGAACTCAAGAAGCTCTCCAGCCATGACGTTGTCGAGGCCATGAGCAAGTGCGATACCGTCACCGATTTTGATAACCGTACCGACTTCGCTTACTTCCATCTCAGACTGATAATTTTCAATCTGCTGCTTTATCAGCGTGCTGATTTCTTCAGCTTTGATGCTCATGTATGTCACCCCTCAATTTCAAATTAGGATCCGATCAATTTACGTTGCAGTTTTTCGAGCTTCGCGCTCAAGCTGCTATCGTAAATCTGATTGCCGATTTGAAGGCGGATGCCTCCGATTAGGCTTGGATCAATGATATTTTCAATGCGTAAAGATTGTTTACCGACTTTTTTTGCGAATGTTGCAGAGACCGAGTTTGTTTCAAGCTCTGTCAATGGACGTGTGGAGTATACTAACGCTTCCGCAACTCCAGCAGCGTCGTTCGCAAGCTGGTGGAATTCATCGCAGACATTTTGAACTTCATTCATGCGTTTTGCATCCAATAGGACGAATAATGTATTCATCACGATCGGGTTTACACCTTTGAAGATGTCAGAGATCATTTCCTTCTTTTTTGCGACTGATAATTTAGGAGAGCTAAGTAGTTGTCCTAATTCTTCATTGTCGCGGAACGCCTTTTTCAATTCTTGTAGTTCTTCTTGAATTGTGGAGGTTAGTCCTTGTTGTACTGATAGTTCGAACAATGCGGATGCATAGCGTTCAGCTACAACCGAGTTACTCATCGGCCTTCGCCTGCCTTCACAATCGTTTCTTCAATCAAAGCACGGTTGTCTTCCTCAGAGATTTCTTTACCAAGTACTTTAGATGCCGCCAAGATTGAAAGCGAAACGAATTCTTCGCGAACCGCTGCAACTGCCTTTTCCTTCGCTGTCGCAATTTCAAGTGTCGCAGATTCTTTCATATGGTTCACTTCTGTGCGTGCAGCAGCAACAAGTTCTTCACGTTGTGTTTCACCTTGTTTTTTAGCATTTTCAACAATCGATTGTGCGTTGTCACGCGCTTCTTTCAAAAGGGCACGTTGCTCTTCCAAAAGTTTGTGTGATTCCAAGCGGCTTTTTTCAGCTGCTTCGATTTCATTTGAAATCAATTCAGCACGTTGATCCATAATACCCATAAGTGGTCCCCATGCGAATTTCTTAAGTAATACCATGAGGATTGAGAAAAATAGTACTGTGACGATGATATCGCCTAGATTCAATCTGCCATTCAATGCTGACAAAAATCCTCCGCCGTTTGCCGACAATAGGATGAAGGTATTTCCAAACACGATTGTTTCACTCCCTTCAAGAGCTCATGTCAATTTAGATTTCGATATAGTATAGAAAGAACATCATTCTTAATTTTCATCTTTAAACTTCTTTTTCAAACATCAGTTGATACATAAATGAATGGCGAAGGGCATATTGACGCGTTCTTCGCCATTTTAAAGTTGTGTATGAATTATTTGTTCATAACGATGAACGCGATAACTGTCGCGATGATCGGAAGGGCCTCAACTAACGCTACCCCGATGAACATTGTTGTTTGAAGCATACCACGCGCTTCTGGTTGACGAGCAATACCTTCTACTGTTTTAGAAACGATCAAACCGTTACCAATACCTGCTCCAAGTGCACCTAAACCTACTGCAAGAGCTGCTGCTAAAAGACCCATAGTGTATTTTCCTCCTAAGATTTCTTGTTTTTTAGTGTTTGTTTACTAACCCTATAAAGGGGCAATATATGTTTTAGTGGTCCGTGCTGACTTTATGTGCCATGTAGACCATCGTTAACATAACGAAGATGAATGCTTGGATTGCTCCGATGAAGACTGAGAAACCTAACCAAGCGAGTGACGGGATCAATGCCCCGACAAGGCCGAATGCACTTCCAGCCCCAAGTGTAGCAAGAAGTCCGATAAGGATCTCCCCTGCGAAAATATTACCGTAAAGACGTAGACCGAGTGTCAAAGTGTTCGCAAACTCTTCGATAATTTTAAGTGGTGCCAAGAATGGCATTGGTTGAAGATACGTTTTGAAGTATCCTTTCGTACCAAGTTGTTTTACGCCATAGTAATGGGTTAAAGCAACTACCATCGAAGCAAGAGTCAGAGTGATGACTGGATCTGCTGTCGGTGATTTCCACCAAAGATAATCGTCCACGACTACCGCAAACGGCAACCCGAGCATGTTTGCAACGAAAACGAACATGATTAAGGTAATTCCAAGTACGTGGAATCGGCCACCTGTTTTCCAGTCCATATTGTTCTTGATGATCCCTTTGACGAAATCCATGACCCATTCCATGAAGTTTTGCATACCCGTAGGTTTGACTTTCAAATTACGAGTAGAAATGAATGCAATTAAAAACACAACGAGGCATGTTACAAAAAGCATTAGGATGTTCGCTGGGTTAAAGCTTAATCCGAGAAAAACAAACTCCGGATTTTTATGGTTCACGTTTCGTTCACCTCCCTTATGCGTGTCAGTTAGAAATGCTTAACGTGGACTACTATCCTGTCTACAAGCAACAGGATGTATGGAATCATCAGTCCAATCACAGTACTGATTAGATTGAATTCTTCCGGCATCGACAACGCAATGGCCGCCGCAGCCACACCGGATCCGAATCGCAATGCGGTTCCGATTGACCTTGTTTCTTTCCCCTCTGAAATCGATTGATCAAACCTTTCCATTCTACGGACAAGTATCCAAAAATTATACAATCCGAACAATGAACCTAAGATTAAACCGCCGAAAAATGGTCTGTATTCAGTAAAAGCCCATCCGATGACGAACAATGCGAGCAAAAAAAAGAGGGCTTTCTTCTGCCTATTAAAAATGTTTCGCAATGTATGCATGGTGGGTGATTCTCCTGATTCATATTTTCGGTTTTTCGATTCCGGTGAAGGTGTACAATGAGTTGTCAAACGAACAGTGTTCGCCGCCCCAAGCGGGCTTGTACATAAGTAGAGATTCTAAAATCTAAAATTGTAAGTGAATCGTAAAGGTAGCGGATCACTAGGAAGCGTTGTTAGTTACTCCTGTGAGTCTCTGCCACGAAACGATGTTTAGTGAAAGGATGATAGAATCATGTCAAAAACAGTTATTTAGACACTTTCATTATGTTTAAAAACCCTATCATTCTTACCCTTTGTAAGCATACAATAGGGGCATTTTGATGTCAATTGATTCCCGTGAAATTATTCACAAAGGGACATACTTGTCAAATAATCGTCATATTTGTAGAGACTAAAACTCAATTGGGGATTTCCCTAAATTTAATCGATGGAGGTCCCGGAATTGAAGTTAGGTTTATTAGGATAAACATCAGTGTATGCATATAAACATTTTTATAAGTTTTTTTTCGTATTTTATGCGTTTTTCAGATGAATTTCTGCGTTTTTCTTGGCATTTATGCGCCTTTCGCGGGATTTATGCGTTTTTAGTTTCTGTTACACGCATAAATCTCCGTTAAGGTCACTTTTTTTGATTAATTTAATGAAGAAAGATATTCCTTCAACGCGACGACGATCCGTTCGGAAGCATGTCCGTCTCCATATGGGTTGGACGCTTTTGCCATCGCACTGTATTCCGCTTCGTCAGTGAGAAGCGCGTCGGTCAGGTTGAAGATTACCTCTTCGTCCGTCCCGGCAAGTTTTAATGTACCCGCTTCGATTCCTTCAGGACGTTCAGTCGTGTCACGAAGTACGATTACTGGTTTCCCGAGTGACGGCGCTTCTTCCTGGATGCCGCCCGAGTCGGTCAAGATGATGTGTGAACGTGCAGCGAAGTTGTGGAAATCAACGACTTCAAGCGGTTCGATCAAATGAACACGTTTGTTGTTTCCAAGTAGTTCATCTGCAACTTCGCGGACTGCCGGATTCATATGGACCGGGTAGATGACTTGCGTATCCGGGTGCTTTTCAAGGATTCGATTGATGGCACGGAACATATTGCGCATCGGTTCGCCCAAGTTTTCGCGTCTATGTGCAGTAAGCAGGATGAGACGGTCGTCGCCGATTTTCTCGAAAATCGGATGCGTATAGTCTTCCCGCACTGTTGTTTGAAGTGCGTCGATTGCCGTATTTCCTGTGATGTAGATCCGGTCTTCAGGTTTTCCTTCATTTAATAAGTTCTGCGCCGACTTTTCTGTTGGCGAGAAATGAAGATCTGCAAGGATGCCTGTTAGCTGGCGGTTCATCTCCTCAGGATACGGGGAGAATTTATCCCATGTACGAAGTCCTGCTTCGACATGTCCGACCGCGATTTTATTGTAGAATGCGGCAAGGCTACCGATGAAAGTTGTAGAAGTATCACCATGGACGAGTACGATGTCCGGTTGTGCTTCCTTCATGATCTTGTCGAGACCTTCCAAACCGCGAGTCGCGACGTCGACCAACGTTTGGCGGTCTTTCATAATATTGAGGTCATAGTCCGGTGTGATGCCGAACGTATTCAAAACTTGGTCAAGCATTTGACGATGTTGCGCTGTCACGGTGACGATCGATTCGATCTCCTCCGGATGTTTTTGCAATTCAAGTACAAGCGGCGCCATTTTAATCGCTTCTGGTCTTGTACCGAAGATCGTCATAACCTTCCATTTTCGTTTCAAACCATTCACGCCTTCCCCGTTATTATTTATTATTTTGTTCCGAATAGGCGGTCTCCCGCGTCTCCGAGTCCAGGAACGATGTACCCGTGGTCGTTCAATTTCTCATCCAAAGCAGCGATAAATACGTCTACGTCAGGATGCGCATCTGTGAACACTTTTACGCCTTCAGGAGCTGCGATTAAACACATGAACTTGATGTTTGTCGCACCACGTTTTTTCAATGAATTAACCGCTTCAACTGCTGTACCGCCCGTTGCAAGCATAGGATCGACAACGATGAATTCACGTTCCGATATATCGGAAGGTAATTTTACGAAATACTCATGTGGTTGTAGTGTTTCCGGGTCACGGAATAAGCCGATGTGCCCAACTTTCGCAGCTGGAATTAGGTTCAAGATGCCATCGACCATGCCGATGCCTGCACGAAGAATCGGAACAATCCCGATTTTCTTGCCTGCCAACACTTTTGAATTTGCTGTTTGGACTGGTGTCTCTACTTCCACTTCTTTTAGTGGAAGATCACGTGTAATTTCATAAGCCATCAGTGTCGCTACTTCGTCGACAAGCTCACGGAACTCCTTCGTACCGGTGTTGATGTCCCTAATATGTGTTAATTTATGCTGGATGAGTGGGTGATCAAATACATGTACTTTAGCCATTGCTTTCGCTCCTTTTCGGAATGTCCTGTACATTATAACAGAAAGCTACTGATTCAGACATTGTGGAGTGTGAAATATGGTGGATGTTGTTGAATGGGGAATTGTTAGAGGATTTAATCGAGGCGTTTTCAATTTTTAGACCTGTAAAATGTTGATTTTCGTTTCAGGCGGACGCTTTCCGGGGGGCGGGCGGTGAGCCTCCTCGGTCGCTGCGCGACACTGCGGGGTCTCACCTGTCCCGCTTATCCCCCAGGAGTCGCCGCTTCCACTTCAATCAACGGAAATTCTTTTATATAAAGAGTAGTTATTATAAATCCTTCCTAATATCGCGGGGAGATACTAGTGATAAAAATTACCAGATTGCGCCAAGTGCTTTTGACAATTAAATGCTCTTTTTTTCTGGTTCAGGAATGAGTCGAAGGTCACGAGATAAGCAAAAGTGGCTCGAACTCGAGCATAACTCACTCTAACTTGAGCATAACCCGCTCTAACACGAGAATTACTTCCTCGAACTCGAGCAAAACATCTTAAGCTATTAATAATTTACCAAATTGCATAAGAAAAACCCGCTCTCTCAGTGAGAACGGGGTTAATTAAATCAATAATTATGCATATAACGGGAATTTATCTGTCAATGCTTTAACTCTCTCAGCCGCTTCTGCTTTTACTGCTTCGTCTTCGTGGTTTTTCAGAAGATTGGCGATGATGGAGCCGATTTCTTTCATTTCTTCTTCTTTGAAGCCGCGTGTTGTGACGGCTGGTGTTCCGACGCGGATGCCTGATGTGACGAATGGGCTTTCCGTGTCGAATGGAATTGTGTTTTTATTGACAGTGATTCCGACTTCGTCAAGGACGTGTTCAGCGATTTTGCCTGTGAGGCCGAGTGATTTCACATTGATTAGCAATAAGTGGTTGTCTGTTCCGCCGGAAACGATTTGGACACCTTCAGCCATCAAGGAATCCGCAAGGGCCTTGGCATTTTTCTTAACTTGCTGGATATGCGTTTTAAACTCAGGCTTCAATGCTTCACCGAATGCAACCGCTTTTGCAGCGATCACGTGCATCAATGGTCCGCCTTGGATGCCAGGGAAGATTGTTTTGTCGATTTTACGGGCAAATTCCGCAGCGAATTCCTCGTTCACAAGGATCAATCCGCCACGTGGGCCGCGCAATGTTTTATGCGTCGTCGATGTAACAAAGTGTGCATGCGGTACTGGATTTTGATGCTCCCCTACTGCAACAAGACCAGCGATATGCGCCATGTCTACCATCAAATACGCGCCTACTTCATCCGCAATTTCACGGAATTTCGCAAAGTCAATTTCACGTGGATACGCACTTGCACCCGCAACGATCAATTTCGGCTTATGCTCAAGCGCTTTTTGACGTACGTCCTCGTAATCGATTCGCTCGTCTTCCTCGCTCACTCCGTACTCGACAAAATTGTATAGAGTTCCGGAGAAGTTTACCGGGCTACCGTGAGTCAAATGTCCGCCGTGGGAAAGATTCATGCCGAGAACAGTGTCTCCCGGTTCAAGCACCGTGAAGTATACAGCCATATTCGCTTGTGCACCGGAATGGGCTTGCACATTTGCATGTCCTGCGCCGAAAATTTCTTTCGCACGATCTCGCGCAATGTTTTCAACGACGTCAACATGTTCGCAACCGCCGTAGTAGCGCTTGCCTGGATACCCTTCAGCATATTTGTTTGTCAAATACGATCCTTGCGCTTCCATGACTGCTTCTGTGACGAAGTTTTCAGATGCGATCAATTCGATATTGGAATTCTGGCGGTTCTTTTCAGCCATGATTGCTTCGTATACTGCTGTATCTTCGCGTTTCACATTGCTTAAATCCATGATTCATTTCCCCTTTGTACTTTATTTATATTCGGATGATAGGCTTGTCCGATTACTCAACGCTCCGCTCTCATCCGGAATGAATGAGAGCATTGCGGGTGTTTCTTGAATGAAAATCAATCTTCCTCTGGACGCGCATAAATCGCCCGTTCGCCGCCGATCAATTTCGGTCGAGTCGTCGCGATTGTTACGATTGCATCACCGATTTTATTGATAGATGTGCGAAGTGGAACGGCAACCGGTTTGAGATGCATACCGATCAACGTCTGGCCAATGTCGATACCGGCATTTGCACGGATGGATTCTACGACAACTGCGTCTTTCATATGTTCAAATGCATATGTGGACATCGATCCGCCTGCATGTACTGCAGGGATGACTGAAACGGTGTCAAGATTGAATTTTTCCGCAGCTTCGCGTTCGATTGTCAAGGCACGATTGATATGTTCGCAACCTTGGAATGCGAGATACACTTTATGCTGTTTCGAGAATTCATTCATCGTTTCGAATAGGGCTTCGGCGACTTCGAGTGCGCCTCCGGTTCCGATCCGTTTGCCGGCGATTTCCGATGTGGAGCAGCCGATGACAAAGAACGTTCCTGGAACGATTGTTGTCTGTTCTTCCATTTCCTCTAAAAGTTGTTCAAGCTGTAACTTCAATAATTTCATACCTTCATCCATTGAAAACTCACCTCGTTTTATCCTTCAAGTTCCGTCAATTTCGCAACGCGGCGTTCGTGACGGCCCCCTTCGAATGAAGTGCCAAGCCATGTTGACGCAATTTCCCTTGCAAGTCCCGGTCCAATAACGCGTTCCCCCATTGCAAGGATGTTCGAGTTGTTATGCTCTCTCGTCGCTTTTGCGCTGAAGACGTCGTGGACAAGCGCGCAGCGAACGCCTTTGACTTTATTTGCGGCGATGGACATGCCGATACCTGTTCCACAAATGAGGATGCCGCGATCAAATTCCCCGCTAGCTACTCCTTGTGCAACTGGTGCTGCAAAGTCCGGATAGTCGACTGATTCGTCAGAGTCCGGGCCGAAATCTTCATAGGCAAATCCCAATTCTGATAAAAGATCCATAATTTCATGACGAAGTCGATTACCGCCATGATCTGAAGAGATTGCGATTTTCAAATGCGTCCCCTCTTTTCTTAATTTACTCACAAGTCATTCTACCATTATTCGATAAAAAAACACAGCCCTCGAGTGATATTTCGGGCTGTGAAATGATTCGAATGAAAGAGGATTTTTGATTATGCGTGATTGCTTGTGTTTATGCGTTTTTAATGGCGTTTATAAGCTTTTTGTAGCGTTTATGCGTAATTTCATGAGTTTATGAGCTTTTCGCATGATTTATGCGCTTTTCGGGGCATTTATGCGTTATTGGCGGTATATGTATCCGAATTCCTTTACGACTCTCTCCCCTGCGAGAACTTCCTTACCAATCCATCAATCACTTCGTTCAATTCTTCAAATGTAGCACGGTAAGTTTTCAGATTACCGCCGTATGGATCCTGCACGTCTGGATAAGCCTCAGGAGTGACGTATTCTTTCAATGTAAATGTCTTAGACTCTATATTCGGGAATGATTGCAAAAGAATCGCCTTATGCGATGATGTCATCGTCAGGACGAGGTCCGCCCACTCAAGGTCATCTGTTGTTACGGCTCTTGAGGTGGATGTATATGGCATGTTCTTTTCTTCGATAAGCGTTTTAGAATTCGTTGAAATCGACATTCCGTCGAACGCGTTGACCCCTGCGGATTTCACAGCAATGCCTTCGCCTACTTTTGAACGTAGAATTGCTTCCGCCATCGGGCTTCTGCATGTGTTTCCTGTACAAATAAAATAAATATTCATTTTTTATCACCTACTATTAGAATAACCGATTGCTAACGAATAATGAAATAGATTGATTCATCCAAAGCAGGATATGACTCCCATGCCAAAAAGAGATAGACCGCAAATCCAGCGCAGGATCTTACCGTTTTTGATGCTTAAATATCTTCCGTAGTAAAGTGCGGTGCATGAAAACACTAAAGTTAGTAGTCCTGATGAGAGGATGAATAGGAATTTATTCAACTGAAGCATCCCGAAGGAGACGCTGACTGAAAATGTGTCGAGACTGACAGCAAGTGCGATTAACACCGGATTCACTACACGCACCGCTTCGCTTGTATCGTCATCATGCAAAATCATATGAATACCGATCATTGAAAGCAGAATCCCTGATAGCAGGCCGCTCCAGGTGGATAAAAATCCCGTCGACCAATCCCCCACTAAAAATCCAACGAAGGGAAACAGTATATTCAAGAATGTTGTCCAAATGGCAATCGGAAGCCTTCCTTTACGTAAACGTAACAATGAAAATACGATGACTACATCAATTGTCGTTATACAAGCAGCGAATATTTCTACCAAAAAATTGACCTCCCAACTCCCGCATCTGTCCATCTTATGCGTGCGTTTGAGAGGTCATTCATATTGTTTTATAACAAATACCGTTTTCCATCGGCGGCTTTTACTAACCGGTTCATGACGGCTGCACCGACACCGGTCCATTCCGTCTCGGCGGCAAGTATGATGTCGGCTTCCGTCAAATCGCATTGACGGATTGCGCCGTATAAATTTGTTGCCAATGCCTCTTGGTCATGAAGCGGTCCGACTGAAAAATACCAGTCCGCTTCATCGACTTTGACTCTGAATTCATCGGGGCCGATGACTGCCACCCGTTTTCCTTCATTATGCAATGCATTGACTGCATCCTGAATCACCTTTTCATCCGCTTGTATGATGTAAAGTGGCGATTCCGGCGCGTAATGCATGTATTTCATGCCGGGCGCTTTCGGTGCATCCCCCTTCGAAACCTCACTTTCCGCGTGAACATGGCCGATCAATTCCTCAATCATTTCACGAGTCAGGCCACCCGGACGCAAAATGGTCGGCGGGACTGTCGTCATATCGAGGACGGTCGATTCTACGCCGACGCCTGTACGTCCACCGTCAACGATTAATGGAATGCGTCCTTGTAAATCTGTGAACACATGATTCGCTTCCGTCGGACTTGGTTTTCCGCTACGATTCGCACTTGGAGCTGCGAGAGGCATGTCCAGTTTCTGCAAAAGTTCAAGCGCTACAGGATGATCCGGCATACGGATGCCGACCGTTTCGAAGCCAGGCGTGACATTTTCAGCAATCACACCGGGCCGTTTATTGAAAACGAGCGTCAACGGGCCTGGCCAATAGGCATCCATTAGCTTCTTGGCGTCATCCGGCACGTCGACAGCGTATTTATCAACATCTTTTTTATTGCCAATATGTACGATGAGTGGATTGTCGGAAGGCCGTCCCTTTGCGTCAAAGATCTTTTGCACAGCATTTGCATCCGTTGCAACTGCGCCAAGTCCGTAAACAGTTTCGGTTGGAAAGGCGACGACTCCCCCATTTTTCAATATATCCACAGCTCGTTGATAACTTAAAAAGTTGCCCACATGGTTATCCACTGAAATAATTTCAGTATCCATGAATAAAACCCCCGTTTATACACATTTTATCTTAGTTATCCACATCGTTAGTGGATAACTATTACGCAAACCATGATTTTATCCACTCCCACACGAAGAAAGTGACCTTTTCTTCTTCTGCTTCCTTCACAGTCTCGACTTCCTTATCCGGGAAACAGACCCTTGGGAACAATGAACACCACCAGTTATCCCCACGACCGCTGCCAATCGTTAAGATATAGGCATCATATGGGGCTTGCGGGGTGATGAAAAGTCCTGAACGCTTCGGTGGAAACAGGGCTGCCTTCCTTTCAAGCGTCACTTCTTGGCCATCCGCGATTGTTTTCGCGATGTGGATAATTATATCTTCAATCGCATCAAGGTTATCCACAATCTCTGCTTTCGATG
The DNA here is from genome assembly GCF_042658975.1 of Sporosarcina thermotolerans. Lineage (NCBI taxonomy): Bacteria > Bacillati > Bacillota > Bacilli > Caryophanales > Caryophanaceae > Sporosarcina > Sporosarcina thermotolerans. The sequence goes on from NZ_JBHSRM010000002.1 coordinate 184,193, forward strand.
CTGACTGGGAGATAGCATTGTTGATAAGCGGTTCGATTTCTTGTTGGATTGCCAACTTCAATTGTTGGTCATCAGATGTGTTTGAATGTGCAAGAATACGGAATCTGAATGACTCCTCTTGCTCTACTTTCCCTGTAAATAACATCAAGGCGGACTGAATAAGGAAAAGCACGAGAATGAACTCGACAATCAGCACTAACTTTCCAGTCCGTCTATTAGATTTAAATGTATAGTTGTTAATTTCATAGTCTTGTAACATATCGATCCCCTCCTGACCTCATTGTTGCCAGGGTCGGAGGGGTTTATTCACTAATCTCGCAAAATATCATTCGATCTTTTCCATTTAGATCTTTCCTTACAGAAACCCTTGCTTTCGGGAATGCCTTTTGGAATAAACCACTAACCGACTTCCCTTGCTGATAGCCGATTTCAACGGCAATCAATGCGGGTTTATTCATAAGTGGCGGCAAGCTTTTTGCAAGTTTCTTATAGAAGTAAAGACCGTCATCCATAGCGAAAAGTGCAGTATGAGGTTCGAAATCAAGCACCGTACGAGACATCTCTTTCGACTCCTCCAAAGTGACATACGGAGGATTTGACACGACGACATCCCATTTTTCATGCTCAATCGGTTCCGTCATATTGCCAAGCCGGAACTCCACATGCACTTCATTGCGCTTTGCATTGCGCTTTGCGACTGCGATTGCCGGTTCGCTAATGTCTGTCGCTACGACGAACGCATCCGGCCATTCTTTTTTGATGGCAATCGCGATTGCGCCACTCCCGGTACCGATATCTGCCACGCGTCCATCTTCAGGGAAGAGATTGCGGCATCGTTCAAGTACGCCGTATACAAGTTCCTCCGTTTCAGGTCTTGGGATGAGCACATTTTTATTCACATCGAATGACATTCCGTAAAATTGTTCTGTGCCGATAATATGTTGAACGGGCTTGCCTGTTAATAATTGCTCGGTTTTATTCCAGAAATCGGTCTGCTGTTTGGGTGTTAATGGTTCGCGCAAATCAGCAAGTAATGTCGCTCCCGATTTCCCTGTTACATGCTCCATTAGCAGATGTACAGCGTGTGCGTCGAGATCCTTGGACTCAAGAAGGGACTTCGCTTTGTTTAATGCTTCGTGGATTTTCTCAGTCATTGGAATCCAAGCTTTCTAGTCTTCTTGCCTGATCCTCAAGGATGAGTGCATCGATTACTTCGTCTAACTTTCCTTCGATGATCTGGTCAAGTTTTTGGATTGTCAGTCCGATTCTATGGTCTGTCACCCGGTTTTGCGGGAAGTTGTATGTACGGATCCGCTCAGAACGGTCCCCTGTACCAACGGCCGATTTTCGCTTTTCATCATATTCCGCCTGTGCTTCTCGCATGAATTTGTCGTAGATGCGTGCGCGCAGGACTTTCATCGCTTTCTCTTTGTTTTTGATCTGCGATTTTTCATCCTGGCAGGAAACGGTGATGCCTGTCGGTAAATGTGTCAGGCGGACAGCGGACATTGTTGTGTTGACGGATTGTCCACCTGGGCCTGATGATGCGAATGTATCCGTACGGATGTCCTTTTCATGGATGTCGATTTCAACCTCTTCCGCTTCAGGCAGGACAGCTACTGTAGAAGTTGATGTGTGGATACGGCCGCCGGATTCGGTTTCAGGTACACGTTGCACGCGATGCGCCCCGTTTTCGAATTTCAATTTTGAGTAAGCACCATGGCCGTTGATCATGAAAATAATTTCCTTGAAGCCGCCAAGTTCTGTTGGCGAGGAGTCCATCACTTCAACTTTCCAATGGTTCATCTCGGCGAAGCGACTGTACATTCTGTAGAGATTACCCGCAAACAGTGCGGCCTCATCTCCACCCGCTGCACCACGGATTTCCATGATGACGTTTTTGTCGTCATTCGGGTCTTTCGGGACTAATAGGAGCTTTAGTTTACCTTCGAGTTCCTCGATTCTGTAGTCTAACTCGGTGATTTCCATTTTGACAAGTTCTTTCATTTCATCATCGAGTGGTTCCTCTAACATTTGTTTTGCATTGTTGTATTCTGTTGTCGCGTCCTTGTACTCGCGGTATGCATCGACTGTATCTTGCAGGTCGGATTGTTCCTTTGAGTAGGTCCGTAATTTGGTCATGTCACTTACGATATCCGGATCGCTCAGCAATTCATTCAGTCGGTCATATCGATCCTCAACGGCTTGTAGCCTTTCGAACATAGTTTGTACACCTCTTATTTCTCAAGTCTTTTCGTATGTTTATTGTACGGGAAAAAAGCATCGAAATACAGTAAAAAACTGGTGCTATCGAAAAGCGTAAGGCGCTTGCACAGATGCGACAGGCATAAGGCAAAGATGGCGCGTGGCGGTTTTTGCCACAGAGCAGCTTTGACTTATGACCCGAGCAAGTCGAACAGCGTAGGGTTCGATTTGCCGTATTTCTGCGGTTTTTTGCAGAAATTAAGGCATCCTCATAGCGCCTGGAGCTGGACAGGCATCAGAAAAACCTGATTTATTTCAAATCTAAAGGCTTGAAGCGGTCTTTGTATTTTTCAGCTGTTCTAAGTTCGATTGTAAGATAGCCATTTCCGTAAATCGCTTTTATGAGTATAGGGACGTCTGTTGAGTTTTGGAATCTGAAATCCAGTCCACCGTATGAAACTGTTGCATCCCGACCTTTCGGGACGTATCCAATTTCTCGTGAATGGTGGTGGCGCTCCAATATTTTGAGGGATATTTGGTCGAGTGCATTAAATAATGTTGAGGATGTCTGGCAAACACCTCCGCCGATTCCCATGACAAGTTCGCCGCTGATGATTTCGGGTGCGGGTTGGTAGCCGCTCTCTTCATCCCGTGAACCGACAACGGTATTGAATGAAAAATGGTCACCGCTTCCGACGATTGTATTGTTGATGGAATTTGCGGATAGTTCTATGTTTTTATTCCGATTGGGATTCGATTTAAAATAAGTCGTATAGGATGCGACTGTAATTTCGTTCAAATGTGGGATATCTGCTGAGTCATATCCGCTTTCCGTCACCGTGATTGGCAGTTCAACTTCGCCTCCGACAGCTGAAGCTGCCATGATCCGCTCGACTAATTCGTTTTCATCAAGAATGATTAAAGGGCTTCCTTTTACGACACCGCCCTGTTCATCTATTCTATCAAGGATCATTCGCCTGTCATATCCAGGGTTTTCCGGTGTTCCTCTTGCAAGCCTTTTTGCAAGCTTCTCGATTTCTTTTCTGTATGTTTCTTGATCCAGTTCATATCCTTGTTCATACGGGGCAAGTGTATGGATGATTTCAGATGTATTCGGGTCGATTAGTGTTACATTTTCCGGTTCCTTTTCAAATGTATAGCTATATATCTTTTTCGGTTTCTCCGTTTCCGCGGACGCAATTGGCGTTTCCTGATCTGAGTCATTTTGACAGCCCGCTAGTCCTATTGACATGAAAAGAATAAGTGCAGTTATCCACTTTTTCATAATCTATCTCCTGCCTTAATTAGATTTCACATTGAATAACATATTCAAGGCTTTGGATTAGTGTGTTGGTTTTCAGCAATTTTATGAATTAAATTAAAAAGACAACATGGTTTGTCCATGTTGTCCTAACATTTTATTCTACTGCTGCGTTCGCTGTTACGCCGTTTGGCACTTCGTGATGCGTGCGGCATCTTGCTTCGTAAGCTTCCGAAGCGGCTACAAGGATGATGGGATCGTCGGAGCCAGCTGGTTCTCCATTGATAAGGCGTTGTGTTCTGCTTGCAGGTGAGCCGCAAACGGTGCAGACGGCTTGAAGTTTTGTAACGTTTTCTGCGACTGCCAAAAGTTGAGGCATTGGGCCGAATGGTTCGCCGCGGAAGTCTTGGTCAAGGCCAGCGATGATGACGCGGAATCCGCGATCCGCCAAATCCATGACGACGTCTACGATTCCTTCGTCAAAAAATTGGGCTTCGTCGATTGCGATGATGTCGTATTCGTCTTTTACAAATTGTTCGATTTGAGTCGACTCCGCGATAGGTGTTGCGATGACGGTTGTACCGTTATGGCTGACGACGGCTTCCTCGCTGTATCGATCATCGATTTCGGGTTTGAATACTGCGATTTTCTGTTTGGCAAATTGCGCACGGCGCACGCGTCGTATTAGTTCCTCCGATTTGCCTGAGAACATGCTTCCACAAATTACTTCTATCCAGCCGCCTTGCATTGTTACGTACATATTGGTTCCCCTTTCAATCAGTCGCTCTATGTAAATTGCTTTTTGTTTTGTTCGGAATGTCTATCATACATTAAATTCGAATGAAATTGACGTCTTTTATTTCTTGTTGAATTATGGTATGTGGACGATGTGAAATTTTTGGAAAGATAAAACCCGGCGGATGTTGATCCGCCGGGTTGGATGAGTCTTATTCTTGTCCTTCTTCTTTGAAGCCGTATTTCTTGTTGAAGCGGTCGATACGTCCGTCCGCTGCAGCAAATTTTTGGCGTCCAGTGTAGAATGGATGGCATTCTGAACAAACTTCTACGCGAATGTCCTCTTTTACAGAACCTGTTTCGAATGTGTTACCACATGAACAAGCAACTTTTGCAAGTTTGTAATTTGGATGAATTCCTGCTCTCATCGGTCTCTCTCCTCTCGCCCTGAACCATCTGGAACAGAGTGTTATTGTAGGTCTTGCATAAGACTGATGCCTTACACGGTCCGTATATGTCAACCGCATATGCAGCAGATGGTGGTAAAACCACACTTAGAGATTATAACAGGTTTATTTGGGGTTTGCAACTATTTTTCAATGTAGAAATGTTGATTTTATAATAGACCTTTTCCATTCCGATGGGCTTTCATTTCTTCGTTTAGTTTGTCGAAGAATTCTTCGTTGGATTTGGACTGACGCAATTTCTTTAGGAAGCGTTCTGCGAAATCGGAGGAATCGGAAAATGTTTTTCGGATGGCCCATAGTTTTTCAAGCTGGTTGCTTGGGATGAGCAGTTCTTCCTTCCGTGTTCCTGAGCGGCGGATGTCGAGTGCCGGGAAGACGCGACGTTCTGCAAGGCTGCGATCGAGATGAAGTTCCATGTTACCGGTTCCTTTGAATTCTTCGTAGATAACTTCGTCCATTCTTGAGCCCGTGTCGATTAAGGCAGTGGCAAGGATTGTTAAGCTGCCGCCCTCTTCAAGGTTACGCGCTGCGCCGAAGAAACGTTTTGGGCGGTGGAATGCCGCAGGGTCAATACCACCGGAAAGTGTACGGCCGCTTGGCGGAATGACAAGGTTATATGCACGTGCAAGACGTGTGATTGAATCCATTAAGATGATGACGTCGCGTTTATGTTCGACAAGGCGCATAGCGCGTTCGAGGACGAGTTCAGCAACTTTGACGTGGTTTTCCGGGACTTCGTCGAATGTGGAACTGACAACGTCTGCATTAACGGAACGTTCGATGTCGGTTACTTCTTCCGGACGTTCGTCGATTAACAGGACGATCAATTCAGCTTCGGGATGGTTCGTCGTGATTGCGTTTGCAATTTCCTTTAGTAGCATTGTTTTACCGGCTTTTGGTGGTGCAACGATAAGTCCACGTTGACCGAAACCTACTGGTGAAACGAGATCCATGATTCGTGTTGATAGTTTCGTTGGAACCGTTTCGAGTCGAATGTGGCGATCCGGGTATAGCGGAGTTAGTGCTGGGAAGTGGACGCGTTCGCGTGCGACTTCAGGGTCTTCTCCGTTTACAGCTTCTACTTGAAGGAGTCCGTAATAGCGTTCGTTTTCTTTTGGTGGACGTACTTTCCCAGTTACTTTATCACCATTTCGCAAGTCGAATCGTCTGATTTGGGACGCGGAGATATAGATGTCTTCGGAACTTGGCGAGTAGTTGATTGGGCGAAGGAAACCATAGCCTTCTGATTGGATGATTTCGAGTACGCCTTCCATGAAGAAGAATCCTTCTTGTTCGGCTCTTGATTTAAGGATTGAAAAGATTAGTTCTTTTTTGGTTAATTTGCTGTAATAGGATATTTTATATTGTCTTGCAAGCTCGTAAAGCTCTTTTAACGTCATATTTTCTAAACTGCTAATTGTTAGAATCGACATAGTTCATTCAGCACCACTCTTTATTTGATTTTAGTTTTTGAGGTTGTCTTCTTAGGTAGGAAATCAATGAATAGAAGGATGCCCGGCTTATGCCGGGCTTTGAGGCTTACTATTTTTGATTTATTAATAAAATAAATTAGTCTTGCATTACAAGATTAGGTTTCTTTTTAAGGCTGTGGCGTCCTTCTACGAAACGGATTGTGCCGGATTTGGAGCGCATGACGAGTGAGTGGGTTTCGCTGAAGCCGCCTTTGAATTGGACTCCGCGTAGTAGTTCACCGTCGGTTACACCTGTTGCTGCAAAGATGGCGTCGTCTCCTTTTACAAGGTCGTCCATGTAAAGGACTTTTGTGACGTCGATGCCCATTTTTTCACAGCGTTCACGTTCTTCGTCGTTTGAAGGAATAAGTCGTCCTTGGATTTCCCCTCCGAGGCATTTTAGTCCAACAGCAGCGATAACGCCTTCAGGGGCACCACCAATACCGAACATAATATCAACACCTGTGTTGTCAAATGCCGTGTTAATGGCACCTGCTACGTCTCCGTCATCGATAAGCTTGATGCGCGCGCCAGTAGCTCTGATTTCTTCGATGATTTTCGCATGGCGTTCACGGTTGAGGACAGTTGCCACAACTTCATCTATCGATTTGTTTTTGGCTTTAGCCACGGCATGAAGGTTTTCCGTTACGGTTGCATCGATGCTGATTTTGCCAACCGCTTCAGGTCCGACTGCGATTTTATTCATGTACATATCAGGTGCGTTTAAAAGGTTTCCTTTATCAGCGATTGCGATGACTGCAAGTGCATTCCAGCCTCCTGATGCGACGATATTCGTTCCTTCCACCGGATCGACAGCTACATCAACTTCCGGTCCTTGGCCAGTGCCTAACTCTTCGCCGATGTAAAGCATTGGTGCTTCATCCATTTCGCCTTCCCCGATAACAACGACTCCCTGCATTGGAATCGTGTCGAACACAGTGCGCATCGCTTCTGTCGCGGCGTCATCCGCTTCGTTTTTCAAACCGCGTCCCATCCAGCGTGCTGCTGAAACTGCCGCCGCTTCTGTTACACGTACTAATTCCATCGATAAACTGCGTTCCATTATGATTGTTCCTCCCGTAATACGCTTTTCAATTGTAAAGCTGTAAGATTTCTTACTGTCATTATAGCATACCTTGGAAATTACATTTCCAATTATTCCGTATTAACTTTATGAACTTTATTCCCGTACTTTCGCTTTTTCGGGCACATTTTCCTTCCGGATATCGGCGCCGATTCCACGAAGTTTTTCGATCAACGAGCCGTATCCGCGTTCGATATGTTGAATTTCCTGGATTTCAGTTTCGCCTTCCGCCAATAATCCTGCGATGACAAGAGCTGCACCCGCCCTTAAATCCGAAGCGCGGACAGTAGCGGCTTGTAGTGGCGTTGGTCCAGATAAAATGACAGATTGGCCCTCTACTTTTCCTTCTGCATTCATCGTTCGAAGTTCATCAATCTGTTTGAATCTCGCGGAATATATTGTATCCGTTATGACAGAAGTGCCGTTCGCCTGTGTCAATAGCACTGAGAATGGCTGTTGAAGATCCGTCGGGAAACCTGGATATACGAGTGTTTTTACATCGACTGCATTCAAATTCCTCGTTTTCGGAATGAAAATATGCTCTTCCCTTTCCTCGACTTCAACACCCATCTCACGGAGTTTCGCTGTCAGTGCTTCAACGTGGAAAGGGATTACGTTATCAATTAAGACACCGTCTCCTGCAGCCGCTGCCATGATCATGAATGTCCCCGCCTCGATACGATCGGGAATAATTGTATGTTTCGTTCCGTGAAGCCTTTCGACTCCCTCGATTCGGATGACATTTGTACCGGCGCCTTTAATGTTGGCACCCATGTTTGAAAGCAATGTTGCGACATCTATGATTTCAGGTTCTTTGGCAGCATTCTCGATAATTGTCCGGCCTTTTGCACGGACCGCAGCAAGCATGATATTGATTGTCGCGCCAACGCTGACAACGTCCAAATAGATTTTAGCGCCGCGCAGTTCATCGGCACGCAGATAGATGGCTCCGTGTTCATTTGTCACTTTTGCACCTAAAGCCTCGAAGCCTTTAATATGCTGGTCGATAGGACGAGGTCCCAAATGGCAGCCTCCAGGAAGTCCGATTGCCGCCTTTTTGAATCGGCCTAACATTGCGCCCATCAGATAATAGGATGCTCTTAGCTTTTTCACATTGCCGTTCGGAAGTGGCATGGCAACCATTTCGGATGGGTCGATCGTCATCTTCCCTGCTCCGAAATTCACTTTTCCACCAATATCTTCAAGAAGCGCCTGCAGTGTTAAGACGTCCGAAATTTCCGGAAGACCTTCAATCGTGACAGGTGAATCCGCCAAAATGGATGCCGGAATCAATGCAACGGCACTGTTCTTCGCTCCGCTCACTTTTATCGTTCCTTGTAAAGGTTTGCCGCCTCTTATTTTATAAACGTCCATTTCAGTCTCCTTTGGCGTTTCACTTGTTCTTTCTTGCTTCCCAGTCGTTTAAGAATTGTTGAATACCTTGGTCTGTCAACGGGTGGTTGAATAGTTGTTTGAGTACTTTGAAAGGAGTTGTTGCAATATGCGCTCCCGCAAGTGCTGCATCTGTAATATGCTGCGGCCCGCGGATGGAAGCTGCAATGATTTGCGTGTCCAAGTCATGAATTGTGAAGATGTCCGCAATTGTGCTGATTAACTGAATTCCTTCTTGACCGATATCGTCAAGTCTGCCGAGGAATGGGGATACGTAAGTGGCTCCAGCGCGTGCGGCAAGCAAAGCTTGGTTGGCACTGAAAATGAGGGTCACGTTTGTTTTTATGCCTTCTTGGGCGAAGACGGAGCACGCCTTTAAGCCTTCCGGTGTCATTGGAAGTTTGACAGTGATATTTGGTGCGATTTTAGCAAGTTCGCGGCCTTCTTCGATCATTCCTTCTGCGTCAAGGGCGATGACTTCTGCGCTTACTGAGCCTGGTACGAGGGCAGTAATTTCGCGAAGGCGATCGTGGAATGAGATGTTTTCTTTTGCGACCAGTGATGGGTTTGTTGTTACGCCAGATAGGATTCCCCAGCTATGTGCTTCTTTGATTTCTTCGAAGTTTGCTGTGTCGATGAAAAATTTCATTGGTGTGTTCCTCCTCTTTATGAATGGAAAAGAAGGAGAATGCATCTGTGATGCTTCTCCTTTTATTTAAAATTAATACTGTTGATTTCCGCTACGGGCGGACGCTTTTGGTCGCAAAGCAAGGCAAATATGTGCTCGTAACGCTACGCTTTTACTCGCAAAAGCCGTTCTTCGCTACGGCTTTGCCTGTCGCATCTGAGCAAGCGCCTTACGCTTTTCCAGTGCTCCCGAATTCGCGCATTTTGCCGATTACGGTTTTTTTGATGGCTTCGCGCATTGGTGCCAAGTATTTGCGTGGATCGTAGACGTTGGCGTCGTTGTTTAATACTTCGCGGACTGCTTTTGTTCCTTCGATTTGGTTCTCGGTGTTGACGTTGATCTTAGCTGTACCGAGGGAGACGGAACGTTGGATGTCTTTTAATGGAATGCCTGTTCCGCCGTGAAGGACGAGTGGAAGGTCGGATTGGCTTGAGATGATTTCCATTTCTTCGAATCCAAGGTTCGGTTCGCCTTTGTATGGTCCGTGGACGGACCCAAGTGCTGGCGCCAAGCAGTCGATGCCTGTTGCGTCGACAAGTTCTTTACATTCTGCAGGGTCTGCGTAGATGACTCCGTCTGCGATCGTATCGTCTTCTTGTCCGCCGACGACTCCAAGTTCGGCTTCAACGGATACGTTTCTTGCGTGTGCGTATTCTACTACTTGTTTTGTGATTTCAATGTTTTCTGCAAGTGGCTTTGAAGAAGCATCGATCATGACGGATGTGAAGCCTGCGTCAATCGCCTCTTTACACTTTTCGAAGCTGGAACCGTGATCAAGATGGATTGCGACTGGTACAGTGATGTTAAAATCATGCATTAAGCCTTTTACCATGTGGACTACTGTCGTGAAACCGCCCATATAGCGTGCTGCACCTTCTGATACACCAAGGATTACAGGTGATTTTTCTTCCTCTGCTGCTTGCAAGATTGCTTGCGTATATTCAAGGTTGTTCAAGTTGAACTGACCGATTGCATAACCTTCTTTTTTACCTTTTATCATCATTTCTTTCATTGAAACAAGTGCCATGTGGTATCCTCCTCCGAGTTGTGGGATGAATTTATTGAATGATACGTTATTTACCTCTTTTATCATAACAAAAACAGACAGTATTTACTACTGTCTGGGTCGCTGTTGGACTCGATGTAAGTTGCGGTTGTATGTGGGTTGTTTTATGTGAGAAGTGTTTTTAATTGAAGAGCCTCTTTTTCAAGGATGTGTTTTTTCATTCGTAGTTACGTGAATTTATTTTAGGAATTCACGTTTTTAATTCCAAATAAATTTTAGCCAGAATGTGATCACTTTATTCAGGATGATTATTTCCGACTTGCGATAACATCCATGACCGCGTCGCGCACTTCGTATATATTAAAAGGTTTTGTGAAATATTTATCAGCCCCATTATTTAGTGCCTGTTCTGTCAATTCATTTTCGCCATAAGCTGTCATCATGAACACCGGTATGTAAGGGCTTTCTTTTTTTATTCTTTTTAGCACTTCTACCCCGTCAATTCCCGGCATTTTCATATCCAATAAGATGCAATCAGGTTTTCTCTCTTTTACGGAACGGAGTGCTTCTGCCCCATTAGAGGCTATCCTCGTTTCCAATCCCTCTTTTCTAAAAACCTCGCTTAATAGTAAACGTATTCCCGGCTGGTCGTCCACAATCAGTAAGTTCTTCAATAACACTCACCCCTTTAAATGATTGACTATACTTACAATTCAACAAATAAGGATAAACTCCTTCTTATCTTTAAAATATATTTATTCTATATTGATAACTTGGTTTTATCCGGCGAAAAAAATATAATGGAAACGAGGTGGAAAACATGAAAATAGTAACAACACAGATCAGCGGGCTTTTGCAGCGGGCTGGTTCGAATAATGAAGAAGCCGTTGAGGAGACGGCCCGATTGCTCGCTCAGGCTACAATCGGTGAAGGACAAGTCATCTTTATGGGCTTTGATGAAATGGTCGCGATGGGAATAAATGCGGAATTTGGCGCTGAACCTTTCAAAGGGTCCACTCAATATGTGGAAGGAATGGAAATCCAGTCTACTGACCGAGTTTGGCTTTTTACTCGTACTGCAAATGACGAGCGAGCACTCGGTATGGCGCGGATGCTTGCCGATAAATTCATTCCTTTTGCTGTTGTTGCAGGGGAAAAAGCGAACGATGAGAATGAATTGGCGGATCTTGCGTATACGTATATGTCGACCGGCGTGGTTAAAGGGATTTTGCCGGGCAATGATGGCGGGAGAATCGTCCAACCTCATTTGATGGTGGCGTTATTTTTGTATGAGGCCGTGAAGATGGCGTATGATGAGATGATTTTTGAGGATTGATTAGTGAGGGCTGGCGAATTTATGCGTGGGTCCGTGGGTTTATGAGTGGATGCGGAGGTTTATGCGTGAGTCCGTGGGTTTTTGCGTGGCTGCGGAGGTTTATGCGTGTATCGGCGGTGTTATGCGTGTTTGATTATGAATGAAAAAAGGTGGAGGGATTTGATCCCTTCACCTTTTTTTGTATTATGCTTCTTGGTGTTTGAGTGCTGCGCGAATGAATTCGCGGATTAGCGGTTGTGGGCGTTGTGGACGTGATGCGAATTCTGGGTGGAATTGAGTTCCGATGAAGAATGGGTGATCCTTCAACTCGATGATTTCCACGAGATGTCCATCTGGGCTTTCGCCTGCCACGATCATACCGGCTCTTTCGAATTGGTCGCGATAGATGTTGTTGAATTCGTAACGATGGCGATGGCGTTCGTAGACTAATTCGTCGTTGTAGGCCTCTTGTGCTTTCGTTCCTTCCTTCAATTTGCATGGATGTGCGCCAAGACGCATGTCGCCGCTTGGTTGATCGATATCTGTACGATCTTCGAAGTCACGGTTGTTTTCGATAATTGCGTTTTCTGTTTCGCTGTCAAATTCTGCTGAATGCGCGTCTTTTATTTCAAGAACGTCGCGTGCGAATTCGACTGCAGCAAGCTGCATGCCAAGTCCTACTCCGAAGAATGGGACGCCGTTTTCACGCGCATAGCGGACAGCTTCGATTTTGCCGTCGATTCCTCGGTCGCCGAAGCCGCCAGGTACGAAGATGCCGTCTGCTTCTTTCAATGTTTCAGCAACATTTTCAGTTGTCACTTCTTCAGAGTTGATCCAATCAAATTCGATGTCTGTATCGAATTCATAGCCCGCATGGCGGAATGCTTCTACTGCGGAAATGTAGGCATCTTGCAGCTCGACGTATTTACCGACGAGGGCGATTTTCACTTTACGTGATAGATTTCTTACGCGGTTCACAAGCGCTTCGATTTCTGTCAAATCAGGTTCCTTCGTTTCAAGGCCAAGGAAGTCGACAACGATCTTGTCCATGTTTTGTGCATGTAAACGGATCGGCACTTCGTACAATGTTTCAGCATCGAGTGCTTCGATGACTTCTTCAGGTTTGATGTTGCAGAATAAAGCGATTTTATCTTTCATTTCCTGTGGTACGGGATACTCGCTTCGGACCACGATCATATTCGGTTGAATACCAAGGCCGCGCAATTCTTTAACGCTATGCTGAGTCGGTTTTGTTTTCATTTCTCTGGCAGCGTGCAAGTAAGGAATTAGCGTGTTATGGATGTACATGACGTCGTCTTTGCCAAGGTCTGTCTTCATTTGGCGGATTGCTTCGAGGTATGGAAGTGATTCGATATCGCCGACACTTCCCCCGATTTCCGTAATTACAACGTCTGCATTCGTTTCTTGGCCCGCACGTTTGATTAGGCTTTTGATTTCATTTGTAATATGCGGGATGACTTGGACTGTCGCCCCTTTGTAATCTCCACGACGCTCTTTTCGTAGGACGGAGGAGTATACTTTCCCCATCGTTACATTGGAGTATTTATTACATTTGATGTCGATGAACCGTTCGTAGTGACCGATGTCGAGATCGGTTTCGGCACCGTCTTCTGTCACGAAAACTTCACCATGTTGGTACGGGCTCATCATCCGCGGGTCGAGGTTGATGTACGGGTCGAACTTTTGGTTCGTCACCTGTAGTCCTCTGCTTTTTAATAATCTGCCAAGAGATGCGGCATTAATTCCTTTGCCTAATGATGAAACAACTCCGCCAGTTACAAAGATATATTTAGTCATATATAGCTCCTCCTTTTAGTTAAGGGGTTTTTTAGTAAAAAAATCAAAAAAGCGCTCCTCTGTAGTCTATCTACAACAGGAGCGCTTATACACGGATTCATGTGTCCTTTTTCAAGGAGCCCAAATAGAAGATTAAATCCTTTGACGCTCGAAGTCAAGTGGAAAGTGTCAGAGAACGTCCTCGTCTTCGTCTAACTCTTCGTCTTCGTCTTCATCATCAATATCCAATTCGTCGTCTGGAACGAGTTCAAGCTCTTCATCATCTTCGATGAGATCCTCTTCGATTTCGATGATATCTTCTTCCTCTTCCTCTTCGTCTTCGTCGATGTCCTCTTCGTCATCAAGCTCGTCGAACTCTTCGTCGAATAGCTCGTCCTCATCGACTTCCTCTTCTTCTTCGTCTTCTTCCTCATCATCGTCATACGCTTTTTTCTTCTTCTTTTTGCGTACTTTAACGACAGGAGCTGTTTCTACTTCAATTTGATCAACCGGATACCACTCGCGCAATCCCCAGCCGTTGTTGATGGCAAGGAATCTTCCATCGATATTCATATCTGTGTAGAATTGAAGGAGTCGCGCCTTCATCTCTTTTTCCGACATACCTGTTAATTCACGGATTTGATTCATTAATTGTTCAAGTGTCAATGCTTCGTGTCTGTCAGTCAAAATGGCAAACGCAATATCGATCATTGATTCTTCAAGGAGTTCTTCCTTTGTCTTTTCTGTTAGATTCATCAAACGCACGTCCTTTCTCTGAACAAAAGCATACTCATCATTATATACAATGAAGCTCCTATTATGCTACCATCTTTTACTGTTCTTCAAACGTTGGAATTCTTTAATGCTAAGGAAGCCAAGGTAAAGCGAGGCAAGTAAAAACGGAATCGCCCCGTAACCCACGCCATATAAAAAGAAGATGAGGGTAATGATGACTATTATAATCATAATATGATGATACAGTTTCATCTTTTCCCACCTCTTTTCATTATTGCTTTTATTATACGTGGAAGGAACAGCCAAAATCCACTTTCTAAACAATTAAAATTCGGAAACTTTTCGTGGTTTGGTTTTCATGATGCGGCGGAAGTTTTGCGGTGTGTTTCAGGTGAGTCAAAAGTCCCAACACGAGCAAAAGTATGCTGAACTCGAGCAAAAGTCATCCGAACTCAAGCAAAACACCTTCAAACTTGAGCATAACCACATGAAACCCGAGCAAAACCTGGTCACCATGAATGAATCCATCTAAAAAGAACGCCCTTACGTACAGAGCGTCCTTCCTTTCTTACATATTGCGGCGATATTGTCCGCCGACTTCATATAATGTGTTTGTAATCTGGCCGAGGCTCGCGACTTTGACAGTTTCCATCAGTTCCGCGAAGATGTTGCCGCCGGAGACTGCGACTTCCTGCAGTTTTCGCAAGTGTTCAGCCGATTTGTCGCTATGTTGTGATTGGAAGCTGCGCAAGTTTGTGATTTGCGTCTCTTTTTCTTCCTTCGTTGCACGTGCGATTTCCATATTGTCGATGTCTTCTTCGGAAGGCGGATTCGGGTTCAAATATGTGTTGACGCCGATGATTGGCAGTTCACCCGAGTGCTTCTTCATTTCGTAAAGCATCGATTCCTCTTGGATTTTGCCGCGCTGGTATTGTGTTTCCATGGAGCCTAACACGCCGCCACGGTCGTTTAGACGCTCGAATTCCTGAAGGACAGATTCTTCGACAAGATCCGTCAGTTCTTCGACAACGAAAGAGCCTTGAACAGGATTTTCGTTTTTTGATAAACCATGCTCTTTCGTAATGATCATCTGGATTGCCATCGCGCGACGTACCGATTCTTCGGTCGGTGTCGTGATCGCTTCGTCGTAAGCGTTCGTATGGAGCGAGTTGCAGTTGTCCTGCAATGCCATTAACGCCTGCAATGTTGTACGAATGTCATTGAAGTCGATTTCCTGCGCATGCAAGCTACGACCGGAAGTTTGGACATGGTATTTCAGCTTTTGGCTGCGTTCGTTCGCGCCATATTTCTCCCGCATTGCGACTGCCCAGATACGTCGAGCCACGCGGCCGATCACGGTATATTCCGGGTCAAGTCCGTTCGAGAAGAAGAAGGATAAGTTCGGTGCGAAATCATCGATGTTCATCCCACGGCTCAAATAATATTCAACGTATGTGAAGCCGTTCGCGAGCGTGAATGCAAGCTGCGAAATCGGATTCGCTCCCGCCTCCGCGATATGGTAGCCGGAAATCGAGACGGAATAGTAATTGCGCACTTTCTTATCGATGAAATACTGCTGGATATCACCCATCATACGAAGCGCGAATTCTGTCGAGAAGATGCAAGTATTCTGTCCTTGGTCTTCCTTCAGAATATCCGCTTGCACGGTTCCACGGACGACTTGAAGCGTCGCATTGCGCACTTCCGTAAATTCCTCAACAGTCAATACGCGGCCTAACTTTTCCTCTTTCAGCTTCACTTGCTGGTCAACTGCCGTATTCATGAACATCGCAAGGATGATTGGAGCAGGTCCATTGATTGTCATAGAAACTGAAGTTGAAGGTGCGCATAAATCGAAGCCTGCATACAGCTTTTTCATGTCTTCGAGTGTACAGATGCTGACGCCCGACTCCCCGACTTTTCCGTAAATATCCGGGCGCTCATCTGGATCTTCACCGTACAGTGTCACCGAGTCGAATGCTGTCGACAAACGTTTCGCGTCGTCATCTTTCGACAAGTAATGGAAGCGGCGATTCGTTCTTTCCGGCGTCCCTTCTCCTGCAAATTGGCGTTTCGGATCTTCCCCTTCGCGTTTGAACGGGAAAACACCAGCCGTATATGGGAATGAACCCGGGACATTTTCTCTGTAAACCCAGCGGAGGATTTCGCCGTAATCCTTGAATTTCGGCAAGGACACTTTCGGAATCTTCAACCCTGACAAGCTTGTTGTCGTGAGTAGCGTGCGGATTTCTTTATCACGAATTTTCGTAATAAATTCATCACCCGCATAGGATTCTTTTAATGTTTTCCAGTTTGATAAAATGCGTTTTGATTCCGCAGAAAGTTCTTCACGCACGCCTTCCGATAGTGCCTCGAGTGAAGCGACAAGTGCATTGTCCGGCGCTTTTTCATTTACAGCTTCAATTGCACCTTCGAGTTGGAATAAACGGCGTGCTAGGTCAACTTGCTGTTCGGATTTTTTATGGTAGTCGCGGATCGTACCGGCGATTTCACGTAAATAATGTGTGCGGTCGTTCGGAATGATGACGTTCTGTTTCTGAGTTTTGACAAACTCCGTAAAGGACGTTTCCCAGTCGAGTCCGCATTTTTCATTCAACTTCGACACAAGCGCCGCGAATAGCGAGTTCGTCCCTTTGTCGTTGAATTGGCTCGCGATTGTCCCGTAAACAGGCATCGTATCGAGCTTTTTATCAAATAGAAGATGGCTACGTTGGTATTGCTTCTGCACTTGGCTAAGCGCGTCCTCGGAACCTTTTCGCTCGAATTTATTGATAACAATTAGGTCTGCGAAGTCGATCATGTCGATTTTCTCAAGCTGCGTCGGCGCACCGAATTCACTTGTCATGACATACATCGATACATCGGATACTTCCGTGATTTCAGCGTCCCCTTGCCCGATTCCGCTCGTTTCAACGATGATCAGGTCAAAACCGGCTGTTTTTACAACGTCAAGCACGTCTTTGATGGCGCCAGATAACTCAGATCTTGAACCGCGTGTCGCCAAACTGCGCATGAAGACGCGCTTGTTGAAGATTGCGTTCATGCGGATGCGGTCCCCAAGCAATGCTCCGCCCGTCTTTTGCTTCGTCGGGTCGATGGATAGGATTGCAACTTTCTTCTCCGGCAATTCGCGCAAGAAACGGCGGATCAATTCATCAGTAAGTGAGCTCTTCCCTGCCCCACCCGTTCCTGTGATTCCAAGAACCGGCGTATGTTTAGAAAGTTCCCTTGCTTTTTTGATTAATTGAATCGCGTCAGGGTTTTCTTTGTCATACATTTCTTCCGCATATGTGATCAAATTGGCAAGCACTTCTGGACGATCGGTGCTAACGTTTTCAAGACGTTCTAATTCATCATCAACTTCTGTGAGGAAATCACATTCCTCTACCATGCGGTTGATCATCCCTTGAAGGCCCATTTTGCGGCCATCTTCGGGTGAGAAGATCCAAGCAATGCCGTAGTCATGCAGTTCCTTGATCTCTTTCGGAAGGATTACGCCGCCACCGCCGCCGTAAATACGAATATGCGGCGCGCCTTTTTCCTGGAGAAGGTCGTACATGTATTTGAAGTATTCGACATGTCCGCCTTGGTAGGAGGAGATGGCGATTCCTTGTACATCTTCCTGGATAGCCGCATTGACGACTTCTTCGACGGAACGGTTATGTCCGAGGTGAATTACTTCGGCGCCGGTCGATTGCAGGATGCGGCGCATAATATTGATGGACGCATCATGGCCGTCGAATAGGCTGGATGCCGTAACGAACCGGACGTGGTGCTTCGATTTGTATATTTCAGTTGTTTGCATTTCTCGCACACCCTTTCTTTTAAGGTTCAACCTTTCAAGATTCCATTAAATAGTTGGTCGGTTTGAAAGCTGATGAAGTCTTGGATGGTGTAGTCGGCGCGCAGTGCCCATCTGCGGAATGCCCACATTTGTCCTTGAACGACGAGATGGTGTGCCGCCAAGTTGACGGCTTCCTCGTTAATCCGCAATTCACCTGAACGGGTGCATGCTTGCAGTAGGTTTTTGAATAAGGCGACCATTTCCATCTCTTTTTTCAGGACGTACTGGAGGGCGTCCTTAGGCAATGACTTTGATTCTTGGTACATGACGACGAATTCGTCAGACATGTCGTCGATTAGATGGTAATATGTGTCGATTGCCGATTGGAGCCCTTCCACAGTTCCTTCCTGATCCATCGAGGCGGACAGGCGGCTTTGCACTTCATTGTAAATACTGTCGCAGACAAGGTAGAGGACGTCCTCTTTCGTCCGGATGTATTCGTAAAGAGTGCCGATGCTGAAACCGGCTGCTTTCGCGATTTCTCTTGTCGTTGCTCGGTGGAATCCTTTTTCCTTGAAAAGTCGGACGGCCCCTTGGATGATCTGATCACGTCTTTTTTCAATCAAACTTTCATCTTTGACCGACGATTTCACTTCGCGCTTCACTTGCATCATCCTCCCCGATTATTTTGTCAGCATGCGGGAGATGACAAGGCGCTGGATTTCCTGCGTTCCTTCATAGATTTGCGTAATTTTCGCGTCTCTCATGTAGCGCTCAACCGGATAGTCTTTCGTGTAGCCATAACCGCCGTACACTTGAACAGCTTCCGTAGTTACTTTCATCGCCGTATCCCCGGCCATCAGTTTCGCCATTGCAGATGCTTTTCCGTATGGCAGGTTATTTGACTCAAGCCATGCAGCTTGGTATGTGAGTAGACGGGATGCTTCCGTCGCAGTTGCCATATCAGCAAGTTTGAAGCCGATTCCTTGATTCGCAGCGATTGGTTTGCCGAATTGGACACGCTCTTTCGCATAGTCAACAGCGACGTCAAGTGCACCTTGCGCAATTCCAACTGCTTGCGCGGCAATTCCGTTACGGCCGCCGTCCAATGTTTTCATTGCTACGATGAACCCTTCGCCTTCTTCACCAAGTAGGTTTTCTTTCGGTACACGGCAGTTGTCGAACATGATTTCAGTTGTCGGTGATGAACGAATCCCCATCTTTTTCTCTTTCTTCCCTACGGAGAAGCCCGCAAAGTCTTTCTCGACGATGAATGCGCTCGTGCCTTTATGTTTCGAATCCGGATCTGTTACCGCAAATACGATGTAGATGTCAGCAATTCCGCCGTTTGTAATAAAGATCTTTGAGCCGTTCAATACGTAATGATCCCCGTCAAGCTTCGCAGTTGTGCGCATGCCACCAGCGTCTGAACCTGAGCCTGGTTCTGTTAGACCGTATGCACCGATTTTTGTTCCTTCCGCCATCGGACGAAGGTATTTCTGCTTTTGTTCTTCCGTACCGAATTTGAATACCGGCCATCCAGCGAGTGATGTATGTGCAGAAAGCGTTACACCAGTTGACGCGCAGACGCGTGATAGTTCTTCAACTGCGATACAATATGCAAGATAGTCGCTGCCGATTCCGCCATATTCTTCTGGCCAAGGGATACCTGTCAGACCAAGTTCGGCCATTTTGTTCCAGATGTCCATGTCAAAGCGCTCTTCTTCATCACGTTCGGCTGCTGTCGGAGCGACGTCATTCATTGCGAAATCGCGTACCATTTTACGAATCATTTCATGTTCTTCCGATAGTTTAAAATCCATGTTTGTTTCCTCCTTAGGGTATGGGTGTATTTACTGTATATGCCTATCTCGTCTGAGCAAGCGCCTTCCGCTTTTCGTTATTGTCCAGCTCCAGGCGCTAAACGCTCGGGTCATAAGTCAAAGATTCTTTGTGGCAAAAAACGCCACACCGAATCTTTGTCTTATGCCTGTCGCGTCTGAGCAAGCGCCTTCCGCTTTTCGTTATTTCGTTAAATGCTTGCTGATGACGATGCGCTGGATTTCGCTTGTGCCTTCGTAGATTTGGGTTACTTTAGCGTCGCGGAAGTAGCGTTCTACTGGGTAGTCTTCTGTGTATCCGTAGCCGCCGAATACTTGAACGGCTTCGATGGCGTTGTCGACAGCGGTTTGGGATGCGAAAAGTTTTGCCATGGAGGCTTCTTTTCCGCATGGTTTATCTTCCGAACGAAGTTGTGCTGCGCGGTAGACGAGGAGTCTTGCCGCTTCGGAAGCGGTTGCCATGTCAGCTAATTTGAAGCCGACTCCTTGATTTGCTGCGATTGGTTTGCCGAATTGCTTACGTTCCATTGAATAGGCGGTAGCTGCTTCAAGGGCAGCTTCTCCTATACCAAGGGCTTGTGCTGCGATGCCAATTCTCCCGACATCGAGGTTTGCCATTGCGATTTTAAAGCCTTCGCCAACTTCGCCAAGTACGTTTTTCGCAGGCACTTTCATGTCTTCGAATGTGAGTTGCACAGTTCGCGAACCGTGAAGCCCCATCTTTTCCTCGTCTTTTCCGATGATGAGTCCTGGAGTATTTTTATCGACAATAAATGTCGTGATGCCGTAAGTCCCTTTTGAAGAATCGGTCGATGCAAACACGATATAGACATCCGCTTCCCCGCCATTTGTAATGAACACTTTAGAGCCGTTCAGTACGTAGTGATCGTCTTTTTTCACGGCTCTTGTTTTGAGTGATCCGGCGTCTGAACCTGCGCCTGGCTCAGTTAGGCAGAAAGCGCCAAGGTATTCACCGGTCGCCATTTTCGGCAAGTATCGGTCTTTTTGTTCTTCATTTCCGAAATACATGATCGGGTTCGTGCCGACTGAAGAATGAACGGAAAGGATGACGCCGATAACCGCGCTCACTTTCGACAGTTCATGAATGGCAATGATGTAGGAAACGAAGTCCATATCAGAGCCGCCGTATTTTTCTGGCACGGTAATGCCCATTAGACCTAACTCGCCCATTTTCGTCAGGATTTCGCGTGGAAACTCGCCTGCTTCCATGCGTGGAATGAACGGTTCAATTTCTGCCTTCGCAAAATCCCTGACCATCGTACGCATCATCTGCTGTTCTTCGGTGAATTGAAAATCCATTGGAATTAGCTCCTTTACTTAACGTGATAGTCACCCGTTAACGGTCATGTTCACAAATTTATCGGTCAAATTCGGCGGGTTATCGGTCACGAGCGGTTAGTTTTTCGGTCAGTTCCGCCAAGTTATCGGTCATGTTCACAATTTTATCGTCGTTTCATGACCTTTGACCTACCAGATTACATAGCCGTCGCCTTTATCAAATCAAGAATATTCATAGAATCCGCGGCCGGATTTTTTACCTAACCAGCCTGCGTTGACGTACTTTCTGAGCAACGGACAAGGGCGGTATTTCGAGTCGCCAAAGCCTTCGTGAAGCGTTTCCATGATGTAAAGGCAAGTGTCGAGGCCGATGAAATCCGCGAGTTGCAAAGGTCCCATTGGATGGTTCATGCCAAGTTTCATCACTTCGTCTATCGCTTCTTTTGAAGCAACGCCTTCGTACAATGTGTAGATTGCTTCGTTGATCATCGGCATGAGGACACGGTTTGCGACGAATCCTGGGAAGTCATTTACTTCGACAGGCGTTTTTGATAGTTTACGAGTCATATCTTCGACAGCTTGGTACACTTCGTTGGAAGTCGCGAGGCCGCGGATAATTTCGACGAGCTTCATGACAGGAACAGGGTTCATGTAATGCATGCCGATAACGTTTTCCGGACGTTTCGTCACTGCTGCGATTTCAGTGATTGGTAAGGATGAAGTGTTTGTTGCGAGAATTGCATGCGCTGGCGCAATCCCGTCGAGCTGTTTGAAAATTGATTTCTTAATGTCCATATTTTCGACTGCTGCCTCGATGACGATGTCGACGTCGGATGCATCTTGAAGGTCGAGCGATTTCGTAATGCGGCCAAGGACTGCATTCTTTTCGTCTTCCGTCATTCGACCTTTTTCGACGTTGCGGGAAAGGTTTTTCGTAATAACGGCAAGCCCCTTCTCAAAGGATTCTTCTTTGATATCGTTCAATTTGACGTCAAAGCCGGCTTGTGCGCATACTTGGGCGATTCCTCCACCCATTTGTCCAGCTCCGATAACCATTACTTTTTTGATTTCCATAATCAAGTACCCCCGTCTACGATTGAAAATATTTACTGTTGAAAAGTTCGTTTAAACGAGAACTCTAAACGTTGTAATGAGAACTCTTTAGGATTAAACGAGAACTCCGGTCGCTGTAATGAGAACTCTTTTGGATAAAACGAGAACTCGCTACGTTGTATGGAGAACTCTTTGTGAATAAATGAGAACTCCAGACCCCGTAATGAGAAGTCGATGCTATTTCCTGAATTACTCTTTCTCTACCTCAATCATTATCGCGTCGCCTTGCCCGCCGCCTGAGCAGATTGCGGCTATGCCGATTCCGCCGCCGCGGCGTTTAAGTTCATACGCAAGTGTTAGGATAATACGTGCTCCGCTTGCGCCGATTGGATGACCGAGGGCGACTGCTCCGCCGTTGACGTTTACTTTTTCAGGGTCAAGGCCTGCGATTTGCGAGCTTGCGAGAGCAACTGCTGCGAATGCTTCGTTTATTTCAAAGATATCGATGTCTGATAGGTCTTTTCCTGTTTTCTTCAATAATGCGTTGATGACGAGTCCTGGTGTTTGTGGGAAGTTTTCGGGCTCAATTGCAACTTCGGCGTGGCCGATGATTGTTGCTAAAGGCTTTTTGCCTTCCTTCGCCGCACGCTCTTCATTCATTAAGACAAGTGCGCATGCACCGTCATTGACGCCTGGCGCGTTTCCGGCTGTGATGGTGCCATCTTTTCCGAAAGCTGGGCGCAATTTTGCGAGTGTTTCAAGTGAAGTATCTCGGCGAGGTGCTTCGTCTGCTTCAACTTTTACCGGATCACCTTTGCGTTGCGGGATTTCTACGGCAACAATCTCCTCAGCAAATTTCCCTTCGTCAATTGCGGCAAGTGCTCGCTCATGGCTTCGTAACGACCATTCGTCTTGCATTTCACGTGTTAGTGAAAATGAATCGGCTGTCTTATTTCCGTACGTCCCCATGTGAACGCGGTCCGGTGTGAATGAGCAGGAAAGGCCGTCGTAGATCATGCCGTCCACCAATTGTGTGTCGCCCATCTTCAATCCGAAGCGGCCTTTCGGTAAGTAGTAAGGCGCATTGGACATTGATTCCATGCCGCCTGCTACAATTACTTCTTCGTCACCGAGACGGATAAGCTGGTCGCCAAGCGTGACGCTCCGCATTCCGGATGCACAGACTTTATTGATGGTCTCTGTTTTTACCGACCATGGAATTCCCGCTTTCGTCGCTGCTTGTCTGGAAGGGATTTGCCCTTGACCTGCTTGCAGCACGGTACCAATAATCACTTCGTCAATGTCTTCCGCCTTCACATCTGCCCGTTTCAATGCTTCCTTGATGGCAATTGCGCCAAGATCGCTTGCTGTTTGGCCGGATAATGCACCACCAAATTTTCCAAATGGAGTACGTGCCCCATCAATAATGACTGTTCGATTCATTTCCTTCTCCTCCATTTCAAATGATAACGTTTTCATTTCTTTGCAAGCAGTGATGACTGAACGCTCGCTCGGTTATTAATTCGAAAAAATAGGGAGTGCAAAGACTCCCTATCATTTTCCGCTAACTTGATATTCACTAAGCTTACAATTTTCTTAATTATACCGTTCATTTTTAATTGTTGCAATATCCTGCATTTATCGGACATAGTTTAATAGGTTTAATCAATGTTGAGTTTATTGCAAAATCTGTTCTTCCGCCTCTTCACCAGCTGCTTGAAGATTTTCTCCGAAAATAGACTTTTCAAGAAGCTCGGCAATGTCATACGTTCCGACTTTGTCTTCCACTTCGATCGCTTTCGTACCGTCGGACAGCATCGTCAAGCAGTATGGACAGCCTGATGAAATGATTCCTGGGCTGACTTCCATCGCTTGTTCTGTACGTGCAACGTTGATGCGGTGGCCTGTATCTTCTTCCATCCACATGAGTCCGCCGCCCGCTCCACAGCACATGCCGTCTTGGCGATTACGTTTCATCTCGACAAGGTTGACGCCTGGAATCGCTTTAAGGATTTCCCGCGGTGCATCGTAAACGTCGTTGTATCGGCCGAGGTAGCAGGAATCATGGAACGTGATTGTTTCATTGATCGGATGCACTGGCTTCAACTTCCCTGCCATGACGAGGTCATATAGCATTTCAGTGTGATGAAGGACTTCCGCTTTGAAGCCGAAATCCGGATATTCATTCTTAAAAATATTGTATGCATGCGGGTCGATAGTGACAATTTTCTTGACGCCTGCTTTTTCAAATTCATCGATGTTACCTGTCGCAAGTTCTTGGAATAGGAATTCATTCCCGAGACGACGTGGCGTGTCACCGGAGTTTTTCTCTTTATTCCCGAGGATTGCGAATTTGACGCCCGCTTCGTTCATCAAATGCGCAAAAGCGAGTGCGATTTTTTGTGAACGGTTGTCGAATGCCCCCATCGATCCGACCCAGAAGAGGTATTCGAACTCTTCGTCCGCTTTCTTCATTTCTTTCACTGTCGGAATGTGAAGCTCCGGACGCATGTCGCGCCAGTTCTCTTTCTCTTTACGGTTAAGACCCCATGGATTTCCTTGACGTTCGATGTTCGTCATCGCACGTTGAGCATCTGCGTCCATCTTCCCTTCCGTCATAACAAGATAACGGCGAAGGTCGATAATTTTGTCGACGTGCTCGTTCATAACCGGACATTGGTCCTCACAGTTACGGCAAGTCGTGCAAGCCCAGATTTCCTCTTCCGTGATGACGTCGCCGATGAGGGATGGGTTGTAAATATCATCAAGCGTCGCACCTTCGAGACCTGCTGCAAGTGCGATTTGGTTGCCCTTCGTATGCTTGAACATTGGAGCCGGCACCCAAGGTTGTTTCTTCGTGACGAGCGCCCCAGTGTTCGTCAAGTTATCGCGAAGTTTTGTGATCAAATCCATCGGGGACAGCATTTTGCCCGTCCCTGTAGCTGGACACATATTCGTACAGCGGCCACATTCTACGCAAGCGTAAAAGTCGATCATCTGTTTTTGTGTGAAATCGGTGATTTTGCCAACCCCAAGTGCCGGCATATCGTCTTCGTCTTCTGCTTCTTCAAGTGCTTCGAAGTCGATCGGCGAAAGCTTCCCTCTGCGGTCAAAACGCATCATATACGTATTGATTGGTCCTGCGATCAAGTGCGCATGCTTCGATTGCGGCACGTAGACGAGGAAAGTAAGCAATGTGAGCAAGTGAATCCACCATGCGATAAAGAACACAACTGCTGCTGCAGTCGGGCTCATGAAGCTGAAAGCGGTTGCAATTGCAGATGCCATTGGCTCTGTCCAAGTCGTTTCATGGCCTTGCCATATCATGTTCATGCCGTTTGAAACGAGCGTCGAAACCATAAGTGTTCCAATGAAAATCAGGACAAGTCCAGATTTCCAGCCGCGCTTCAAGCGGACGAGTTTCTCAACGTAACGACGGTGGAATGCCCAAACGACGGCCACCAAAATGACGGCAACAACGATTTCCTGGAAGAATGTAAATCCGCCATAAATCGGTCCGAACGGTAAATGCGAGCCCGGTTTCAAGCCCTTCCAAATAAGGTCGATTGCACCAAACTGGACTAATAAGAAGCCATAGAAGAACATGACGTGGATGATCCCGCTTTTCTTATCCTTCAATAATCTTTTCTGACCAAACACGTTCACCCAGATTGCTTGAAGTCTACGAGACACATTATTATCAAACTCTTCTTTTCGTCCGAGTTTAATGAATTGCGTACGTGACGTTATTAAATGTGTGAATAATGCAAGCGCATAGGCAACAACTGCAAGGAATAAGATCCAGTTAGCGACTAATAATGCATTCATTCATTTCCTCCCCTTCCGATAACTATAAACTTTATGAATAGTGTAGTAGAAAACGGATACATTGTCGACGTTATATTTAATAGTCTAAGATATGAATGAGCATTCAGTCAATGGATATTTTTTATTTTCCGATACTTTAGTTGAGTTTGAAAAAGCGACTCCACGTCATTTACCTGACATTGGAGCCGCCACTTTGCGGGACGATTTCATATAGTTTCTCCTGAAAATGCTGTTTTGCTTTTTCAATTTTAGCCGCCGGTACGCTGACCAACACACTTGTGGCGGGACCCGCTGATTTATTTACATCAACATTCACTTGAATTTCAATTTTAAGGTTGCCTGTCAACTTCTGAAACTCCTCCAAAATCCCGCGGGATCCTACTGGCCAAATTCGATGGATAATTCCTTGGTCCATCGCTTCCTTGATTAATCGGAGGGAGGCGATTTCGCCCGATCTATCCATAACTGCCCCACCGACAAGCGGTGTGCCGTACACATACCAAGCGCAATCGGTTTCGCAAGCAGCTTCCCGCTTCCTTCCAATCATCGTAACAGCAACGGCCGATTGCATGAGCTGCATATTCGTTTCAGTGCTGCCTGAAATTTTTGGAGTATCCAAATTTGATTCCCGGAAGACTTCCTCTACGCCCGCTACATACGCCTCCCAACTTTCGTCACCGCTGAAATTATGAATGAGAACGGCAATCGGGTCGGCGTGTGCGGCCCACTGCTCAAGCAATGCGACCCGCGCGGCGAAATGGGCGGTTACTTTATCAGGAACCGCGACAAGATCATTCGGTTTCTCCCCGATGCCACCTGAATTGTCGGTCGTTATGATAAGTCCATCGCCAAGTTCGATTGCATTCCTCATCGAATTAGACCGAATCTGCCGCTCACGGTTTTCGATAGTGCAGGCATAACAACTGCTGCCACGATTGCGTTCAGGACTGTAGCGAGTAAAATTGCAGGAACTGCACGGATAAAGAATGCTGGCGATACAAGGAAGTAAAACGGCAACGGCGCAAGCAGTCCGTTTGCGATGATGAAGAAAATCCACTTCCACGAATGTCTTCCCGCTTTATGAAGACGTGCAAAAACATAAAGGATGACTAACATTTCGATCGCTATCAGAATGTGGAATGGGCCAAGCGGGAACCCCGCGTACATTGCCGATGCGATGTGACCTGTCATTGATGCAAATCCGACGAAAACCGGTGGCAAAAAGGATGCTGAGAGAAGCGCTGGCACCGTGTCTAACGCCAAGGATCCTACGCCGGACGGGATTTTTATGAACCCGCCGACTGCGCAGAGTGCTGCGAATAAAGCTGTTAAGACAAGCGTTCTTACATTCATTTTCAGTCCTCTTTCTTTTTACCTGTGCGGAACACTTTCGCACTGCGTACATATTCATTGTCAGGAACGCCAAGGCGCGCATTGACGATTCTGGCCGCTACGAATAAATAATCGGACAAGCGGTTCAAATACCGTTGTACTGTGCCTGGTACATCTTCCTCCGCCTTCATCAATGTCACCGTTACCCGCTCTGCCCTACGTGTCACTGTTCTTGCGATATGTAGTGTCGCAGCTGCAGGTGATCCGCCCGGAAGGATGAATTTCTCAAGCGGCGGCGCTTCTTCCATTAACACATCAATTCGCTTTTCCAATACTTCAATCGGCTCATCGGATAACTTATAGTGACGCTCTTTCATGACGTTTGCCAAATCCCCGCCACCATCGAATAATTCATTCTGAATTGCTTCCAAGTCCTCAAGTAAATCCGCGAATTTATCGCCCTCAAGCTCCGTCATCGCCTTGCCGATGATTGAATTTAATTCGTCGATCGTTCCATATGCCTCAACGCGAAGGCTATCCTTATCGACGCGCCCCCCGATCAGACTTGTCTTCCCTTTATCTCCAGTTTTCGTGTAAATTTTCATCCGATTTCTCCCCTTTTCTTCAATGTTTGTGGTAAGCCGTACCAGATCCTTGTCACTTCATCCGCTTGCGCAATTAACTGCTGATAAAGCCGCCCGCATGCATCCCGAAGCGCCCGCTGTAGAGCGTCCATCGGCACGATTCCTCGTCCGATATCCGTTAAAATGAAAATGACGTCTCTTCCTTCTACTGCCTCTACTATTTTCTGAATTGAAGTCTCTTCCGACAAGTTGGTAGTCGTTAACCAACTTTCGATATGTTCTATAACGACAGTATGCCGTGTCGGTTCATTCGGGATTGCGTCAAATGGGGAATCTTCAACGGAAAAGTCCAGCCAGTAATATTCCTTGCCGACCATTAACTTTTTGACATAGTCCCTTTTCCCGTTATGGGCACCTCCGATAATGACATGCATCGTCCGCTCTCCTTCAACTTATCGTATGTTTCCCACTCGAATTTCCATGCCGATCCGTGAGGGACTTCCCATGACCAGAAATCGGATACTTCTTTCGAAAACCTGGTCATCGCGATGCGGATTGGACCACCATGTGTGACAATGACGGCACCGTTTGGCATTTCCGTAAGCGCTTCAAGTACGCGCCGCTCTACGTCCGACATACTTTCTCCGCCACGCGGTGCACGCCTCTCCATATCATCCAACCAATTGCGGTAGTCCTTATCCATTTCAAGGTCGGCGTATGTTTTCCCTTCAAAATTGCCAAAATTGCATTCACGAAATCTCGCATCCGAATGGTAGACCGCATTTGGAAACAACAATGCCGCAGTCTCCTGAGCTCGTAGCAGATCACTTCCATGCACGATTTCGGGGATTGCTAAATTCCAAAACACATCTGAAACCTTTTCAATAGGCTCATCCGTCCAACCGATATATTTGCGTTCCCGATTCCCAGCGGTCTGTAAATGGCGAATCAGATACAAATGATGATTGTTAGCCATAACAACGCCTCCATCCCTTCGATGAATGCCCCGCAAAGGTCACCCGAAACGCCACCGAAATTCTTTAAAGACCATCTTCTGAATAAAAACAGGCCAGCTCCAAGAACGAGAACTAGTGCGACCGGAGCAATGACAGAGTGAAGCGCCAAACCAAGCCCAGTTAAAGCTGTTGCTCCAATTAAGATTGACCAGCCAATCAACTTCCCTTTTGAAAGTTTCCCCATGAAAAAATGCGCAATTCCCTTCTCCTTTGCGGGGCGTGTCGTTGTAAAGTAAATATTCATCCCTACCCGCGATAGGATTGGAACAGCAAGGAATAATGGCAGCCATTCCGTATGACCTAACAAAAACTCATGGAACAATGCGATTTTCACGAGTATCAGCAATACGAGTGACATTGTCCCGAACGCGCCGATACGTGGGTCGACCAGTATTTCAAGCCGCTTAATAGGATCGCGATACGAAAAAAAAGCATCTCCCGTATCCGCGAATCCATCCAAGTGCAGGCCACCCGTCAGTGCGACGCCAGTCAGAACGACAAATACCGCTGCAAGCAAGGGTCCAGTGCCGATTACATTGGTAAAGAGATAGGCAATTAAGTACATCGAGATTCCGATTAGTCCACCGATGATTGGCAACGCGATGTACATTCGGGTCACGTCTTTTCTCTCCATCGGCAGCTCTTTGCGCACCGGAATTGATGTGAAAAACTGAAGTGATAGTAAAAGCCCGTTCATTGGCCTGACACCTTGATGACCGAAAGAAGATACGGCCAATCGATATGCGCCTTCACATGCTTCGCCCACTCGTCGTAAATGTCGACTCCAGCAGGCGCCTTCTGTTGGGGTCGATCGGTGTCTTCCTCTTCAATCCCGTGATTCATCATATGTGGAATGACCCCGACGACGCGAATGCCCGTGTATGTTTCAATAAAATCGATACCCTCCTCGAACAGCGCGACGTCACCATGGAATTTATTAATAACGATCCCTTTGACCCGTGCCCGATGCTCCGGTTCCATCAACTGAAGCGTGCCGACAATTGAAGCGATTGCGCCGCCACGGTCGATATCTGCAACGAGTAAAACCGGTACATCCGCCATATCTGCGACTCTCATATTGACGATTTCACGGTCGTTCAAATTCACTTCTGCAGGACTTCCCGCTCCCTCGATGACGAGAACGTCGAATTTTTCGTTAAGCCTGTCGAGTGATGTGCGAATTGCGTCGATTGCTTTAGTGAAAAATTGTTCCCGATAGGCGAATCCATCGATTGCGTTGAATGCTTCGCCGAAGAATCGGACGTCAGATTTCATCCCTCCAACCGGCTTTATCAGGATCGGGTTCATCTCGATGATTGGCGTTGTGCGCGCCGCTTCAGCCTGCAAGTATTGCGCCCGGCTCATTTCTTCGCCGTTTATTGCTTTTGTGGAAAATCGCGACATGTTCTGTGATTTGAATGGGGCGACCCGCATCCCTTCGTCTGAAAGCAACCTGCATAAAGCGGTGCAGATCATCGTTTTTCCGACGTCCGAAGCCGTTCCCATCACCATGATTCCTTTCATCGTACTGCCACCTGCCCTTCGCGTTTCCAGTATTGCGGTAGACCGTAATCCATTTCGATGGCGTCGTCACTTAAGGCGACGAGTTTTTGGTGCAGTCTGCCGATCCATTCGCTGTATTTCTTCGTTTCTTTGTAAGGGGATGGAAATTCGTCGAGGACCTCGTTTGAAACGATGACGAGATGTGCTGATTTTTTACGGATTTCATCCACTGTTTCGAGCATTTGTTTTGCCTTATTTTCCATGCATCCATCGAGTTGGATACAAAACTGACCGTCTTGTTTCGTGTACAATTCATTCGCGAGCCAAGTCGTGAGGCAATCCCAAAGGACGAAATCGTTTTGTTGAATGAAAGGCAATGCCTCGTACAGGTTAGCGGGCTGCTCGATTGTCGTCCACGCTTGTTCTGCACGGTCCAATTGATGTTTTTCAATTCGTTTTTTCATTTCCTCATCAACCGCGCGACCTGATGCGATATAGACAAGCCTGCTTTCCGCGGTGATTGCGCCTTTGATGAGCAGTTTTTCCGCATAAGCGCTCTTCCCGCTTCGCACGCCTCCGCTGATGAATGTCAGTTTTCCGCTCATAATTTGGACCACCATTCTGTTAGAAATCAGTTCTTTTGATTGTTAAGTACACTTGGCACGAGGTGTGTTTGCTTGTTAGTTTGCAAGCCCCCGTGGAAATGGAGAGGCGAGTTCTCGTTCTCTGTGCATGAGTTCTCGTTCTTGACCAGGAAGTTCTCGTTCTCAGCGCGAGAGTTCTCGTTTATTACTGAAGAGTTCTCATTAACTTACATAGAGTTCTCATTCTTCTACTGAAAGTTCTCATTTCTACGATGGAGGGACACTTTCACGCAGGCGGATTTGCGCAGACGCTCGTTTATTTCAGGAAGCGCTCGTTCTTTCGAAAAACCGCTCGTTTATTCCAGGAAGCGCTCATTCTTTTGCAAAACCGCTCGTTTATTCCTGGAACCGCTCATTCTTTTGCAAAACCGCTCGTTTATTCCAAGAAACGCTCGTTTTCAAACCACTCTGTGAGCTTGCCTCGCAACTTTTCCATTTCCTCACTGCTTTTCATGCCGATGCGTAGATAGTGGCCGTCCATGCCGCGGAAGTTTTCTGAGTGGCGGAGGACGATGCCTTGCTTGAGCATGTCTGTGTATAGCTTTCTTGCGTTCGGCGGCTTAAATGAGAGGAAATTGGTTTCTGAATCGGTGACGGTGCATCCATGATGTTTTAGGAATTCTGTCATTTTCTTGCGTTCTTCATTCGCGTGACCGATTGCAGCGATGCGATAGGCTTCCTGGTCGAGGCAAACCGCGCCGATTGCGGCCGCCATCCCGTTGACATTCCAATGTGGCAGTTGTGATTTCAATTTGGCAATCACGTCTGGATGCGCGACGGCGTAACCGAGTCGGATACCTGGTATCGCGTACATTTTCGTCATTGAGCGGACGATGATGACGTGTGGAAAATCCTTCACCTGGGCGATGAATGATTTGCTTTCGTCGATGAAGTCAATGAATGCCTCGTCAAGTACGACTTCACAGCCGATCTCGCCTGCTTTATGTATGATTGATAGTAAGTCAGCTCGCTCCGGTAGGATGCCTGTCGGATTATTTGGTGTGCACAAATAAACGACAGATGCGGATGAGAGTGAATTCAAAATCGTTTCGACTGGTAACTTGAAGCCGTCCTCTTCCGAAGCAACAATCCGGGTGATTTCTACTCCTTTTGCTTGCAACGTCGCTTCATATTCCGAAAATGTCGGATGGACGACAATTGCTTGCTTCCCTCGATAGCGTTCCGCGATGAGCGAAAATAGCTCGGCTGCACCGTTTCCTGCGATAACAGATGAAACGGGAATGCCATGATAATTCGCTGCACCAGACAGAAACGGTTCGCCTGATGGGTCGGGATATGCGTTTAATCGAGAAATGAGTTTTGGCCAGAGTTCAAAAACTGCGCGAGGAGGCCCTGCGGGATTGCAGTTTTCGCTGAAATCGTTTATTTCGGCAGGGGCTTCCATTCCAAACTTTTCATAGACATGGCGGGGGTTCGCCCCGTGTTCAGGCAATTGCATAGAAGATCACTCCAATGATGGTAAAGATTATCCAAAATGCAAATGAGGCTGCGTGCATTTGCTCGATTGCAGATTTTATATGCTCTCCATTCAACGGCTTTTGTCCCGGCCCGATTTCCGGTCGTTCGGATACAGTCCCTCGATATGTACTTTTCCCGCCTAATTTAATGCCAAGCTGCCATGCGGTTGCGGCTTCCAAAAACCCGCTGTTCGGGCTTGGATGTCGCCTGGCGTCTTTGCTCCAGCCGCTTAGTCGTTTCCTAAGTGGGAGGCCACTTTCATTACGCGACGTCAGCAAGATGAGCAATCCTGTGATCCTTGCGGGGATGAAATTCAAGACGTCATCTGCGAGGGCAGAAAATTTGCCGAAATCACGGTAGCGCTCGTCTTTATAGCCAATCATTGAATCGAGTGTGTTGACGGCTTTATACATCCATAATCCTGGAGCGCCGAAAAGGAAAGCCCAAAATAATGGTGCTGTCACGCCGTCGGAAGTATTTTCAGATACGGTTTCGATTGCGCCCCGTGCAATGCCGGGTTCTTTTAATCTTTCTGTGTCACGGCCGACAATATAGCTCAGTTTTGTCCTTGCTGCATCCATGTCTCCTGCCTTTAGTGGTTCGTACACTTCGAGTGCGGCATCCCGTAGACTTTTTTGGGCAAGTCCGATGACGATAAGAATCGCTTCGGTGATGATCCCGAATACGATATGTAATTGGTAGGCGATACCGGTTATGGCAATCGCGATTGCTGTTACGAGGAAAAGAGTTATGAACAACATACCGGCGCCTTTAAGTACGCGGGCGCGTCCTTTGTTCAGGACCGCGGTGAGTTTCGAGATGAATGTGCCGATCCATCGCACAGGATGCGGCCAGTTCGAGGGATCCCCGATTAAGCGGTCGAGGACGAACCCTAACGCGATTGCAATAAAATGGGCTTGCATTAAGAGGTCCATCCTTTCGCTTTTTTATAGGCTTTAATAGCGCGAATGGTACAGTCGTAGACGCCATGGCCGATCAGTTTGCCAAGGGGGGTGATCGGTCCTGCGTAGGGCAGATGTTGTCCTTCTTGCGTTGCTGCGATGAGCAGGCTGTCGGTTGACGTTCCCGTTGCAATTGAACCGGTGAGCGGGTCTTTGACATCTTCGGTTTGAAGTGCCTTCGCTTTTGCCTCGGTTGCTGTGATCATCGCTTGGATGAACGCTTCTTCGGGCAGATGGCCGTTGACGATGACCCATGTGTTGATGGTGCCGATGTGCGGTTCTCGGTCGCGACTGAGGGCTTGCGAAACATCGACGGCGTTTCCTACCCCCGCTGTCACCATGATGAGGACGGTGCCGAATTCGCCCTTATATTCGCCGATTTCTGCGTGTTCGGTAGTGACGGCGGTCATCATGCCGACGGTGTCAGTGAGATGGTAGCCACGTTTTTCGAGATAATCCGCCATTTCCGCTTTGACGTCTTCACAGTTGTAGTTGGCATCGACGTGGCGGTTGACGAATGCACGGTACCAGCCGAGCCCTGGGTTCGTGACTGCAGATGAGATCGTTTTCAATGGTTGTTCCACTTTTAATGAAACATGATCGGCCGTGACGGTGAAATGCTGTTTATTGACAGTAAACGGTTTTACTTCCCCTTTTTGCTCAGGAAGGAGTGTCATCTGCGGCTTCGGTAGTTCAGGGTGCGCCTGTGTTTTTACGCGAGCGTTATATACAGTACCGATTGTCGACTCCATGATGACATCCTTCGGTTCACCGATGGTCGCAATCCGTCCTTTATCCATAAGGAGCAACCGGTCGCAATAAAGTGAAGCAAGGTTGATGTCGTGGAAGACGGAAATGACTGTGACGCCTTTTTCGATTGCTTGTTTCCGGATTGTATCCAATAGTTGCTGCTGATGGGCAATATCGAGATGGTTCGTCGGTTCGTCCAACAGGAGGATCGGTGCTTCTTGCGCGAGTGCTTGTGCGACGAAAACGCGCTGTTGTTCGCCCCCTGAAAGAAGCTCAATCGGTGTGTCTTTGTAGCGGGTAACGCCTGTATAATCCA
Organism: Sporosarcina thermotolerans; assembly: GCF_042658975.1. Classification (NCBI taxonomy): domain Bacteria; kingdom Bacillati; phylum Bacillota; class Bacilli; order Caryophanales; family Caryophanaceae; genus Sporosarcina; species Sporosarcina thermotolerans. Next base: position 218,762 of record NZ_JBHSRM010000002.1, read on the forward strand.
TTGCCTTGGTCACTGCGCTTTCATCTTCACTGGACCAGGACGAGAAAAGCCCGGATTGGTGCGGGTATCTTCCAAGTGCGACGGTGTCTTTTACTGTATGTGAAAAGGCATGTGCATGAAGTTGCGGAAGGACCGCGACCTTTCTTGCAAATTGTTTTTGGGAATAAACTGCGGCATCCTGCCTGTCAATCTGGACAGTTCCTTCAAGTTTCGGCAAGATGCCTGAAATGATTTTCAGGAGCGTCGATTTCCCGCTGCCATTCGGACCAAGGATGCCTAATACTTCCCCTTTCTTCACAGAGAATGAGATGTTTTTGACGATCGGTTCTTTGCCGTAGCCTCCTGATAGGTTGTCTACCTTCAGCATATTACATGGCCCCTTTCCTTCTCTGTCTGTAAAAGATGTACGCGAACACCGGTGCACCGATGAATGCTGTAATGACGCCAACCGGCAATTCTGTTGGCGAGATGATTGTTCTCGCGATCAGGTCGCAGATGATGAGCAAGGATGCGCCGTTCATGAATGATAAAGTGAGCAAATGTCGGTGATCCGACCCCCACATGAGACGTGTCATATGTGGCACGACTAATCCGACGAAGCCGATAGTCCCTGAAACGGCGACTGCTGAGCCTGTTAATATGGAGCCTCCTAAAAGGATCATGATTTTACGGCGTTTGACGTTGACACCTAAATGATGGGCGCGTTCTTCCCCGAATAGCATTGCATTCAATTCCCTGCGGTTGAGCCAAAGGATGAAGGAGCCGATGACGACGAACGGCAGCACCATTAAAATGTAATTCCACCCTCGCATCGAAACGCTTCCAAGGAGCCAACTGATAATTTGCCGTAGTTCTTCGCCTGTGAGAGCGATCATGAGCGACAGGACCGAGCCTAAAAATGAACCGAAGATGATTCCGGTTAGAATGATTGTTTCCATTTTCATCGAGCGGTCTACGAGTTTTGCAAAGCTAATGACGAGGAACATTGTCACGGCTGCGCCTGCCATACTGAATACTGGAAGTGTATATGTGCCCAAAATTGGAATCGATAAACCAAAAAAGAGTGTCACAACAGCACCAACAGAGGCGCCGGACGACACTCCGAGGGTGTATGGATCTGCGAGCGGATTTTTCAGCAATCCTTGGAAGGCGGCTCCTGAAATTGCGAGCGATGCACCGACTAACCCAGCGAGGATGACGCGGGGCATGCGGATTTTCCATAGTATATTTGAAGCTGTTGTATCCGATGAGTCCCAAAATGTTTGAACCGGAATTTTAACGGTTCCAATTGATACACCGAGCCATACCGCCACGATAAGTGTGGCGGCGGACACGATGTAGGCAATTATTGCTTTATTCACCGAAAACCTCTGGGTAAACCGCCTTCGCTACTTCTTCCAGTCCTTCAGCAAGGCGTGGACCCGTACGGCTTGTCAAGTTTTCATCGACTTGAATGACAGCGTCTTCCTTGACGGCAGTGATATCCGCGAAGCCTGCGCGGTTTTTCACGCTTTCAACGATATCCGGAACGTAGCTGTACATAACAAGGATGACGTCAGGGTTTTGACTGACGATTTCTTCAGGGCTGATCATGACCCAGCCTTCTTCAGTAATTACGTTTTCAGCACTAATCATCTCAAGGATTTCTTGCATGAATGTGTTTTTGCCTGGTGCGTAGATAGGCGCATCGGATGTTTCGATGAAGACACGCTTCATGTACTTCGCTTTGACTTTGTCAGTTTTCGCGATTGTCTCAGCCACTTTCGCTTTCATGTCAGATACGATTGTTTCAGCTTCTTTATTCTTACCTGTTGCTTGTCCGATTGTCTCGATTGTCGTATATGTTTCATCGAAATTCGTTGCGTTCTTAACTACAAACACTGTAATGCCTGCATCGCGGATTTGTTGTAGCCCGTCAGCGCCCATGCCAAGGCCGGATTCATGTGCAAAAACAACGTCAGGGTTCATTGCCACGATTTTCTCGACATTGAACTCCTGTCCTCCAATTTTTTCTTTTTCAAGAGCTTCTGCTGGGTAATCATCAAAATCACTGACGCCAACGATTTCTTCGTTGAGGCCGAGCGCAAATAGAATTTCCGTATTGCTTGGCACCATGGAAACGATAGTTTCAGGTGCTTTATCAAGCGTGATTTCATTGCCGATTGCGTCAGTTAACGTAAGCGGGAATGCTTCTTTTGCAACATCACTTTGTGTTGTTTTTGATGCGTCGTCTTTCTTCGCATTATCCGTGCCGCATGCCGCGAGCAGGAACGTCGCAAGGATTGCTGTCAGCCATAGTTGCCAAAACTTTTTCATTCTCTTTTCCTCCTGTTTGTTCCAAATAAAAATCCCCCGTTTTGTGAACGGAGGAATGTGCTTAGTAAAAATACGGCGTGCGAAAAGAATAACTGTGCCGATTTCCACCAAACCTATCCTCGTAGGGTACGGGTGACTCATGAAGGCAGGTCTCCTGGCTCGTGCATCAAACGCATTGCCTGCGCCTTCCCGGAAGTTTTTCCAGTGGCGTTCTTGCGGCAAGACTAGCACATACAGTGGCGGGACCGCGCCGGCATTGAACCGACTTCCCTTTTAACCCCGGCGTTGACGGCGGGGCACCTTCATGTTTGGTTATGTAATTTTTGGTACGAGATTAATTATACTATAGATTTTTTTGTTGTCGAGGGGCGTTATGAGGGATTGCGGGGATTTATGCGTGAGTATTGTGATTTATGCGTGATTGTGAGGATTTATGCGTGATTTTAGGCATTTATAAGTTTTTGGGAGGATTTATGCGGGATTGCGGAATTTTATGCGTTTTTGGGCAGGATAATTACTTTTATGCAGACACTAAAAAGCCCCTCCACTGTTTGGAGGGGCAAATCGATTCGATTACATTCTTTCCGGAGCGGATACGCCGATTAGTTTCAATGCGTTTGCGATTGTTGTGCGTGTTGCAGTTATTAGAGATAGGCGTGCTTTGGACAAGTCGCGGTTTTCAGGGTCAAGCACTTTTTCCGCGTTGTAGAAGCTGTGGAATTCCGCGGCAAGCTCTTGGATATAGATTGTGATCCGGTGCGGAGCGCGCATTCTTGCTGCATCGCTTACTACCCGCGGGAAGTCGCCGATTTTCTTTAATAGCGACGATTCTTTTTCGGATTGCAATAAATTCAAATAATCCGTTGAAGCGGAAAGATCTGATTCATCCGCTTGTCGCAAAATTGATGAAATCCGAGCGTGCGCGTATTGCGCGTAGTATACAGGGTTTTCATTCGACTGCGAAATGGCAAGGTCGAGGTCGAAGTCCATCTGTGAATCGCCCGAACGCATTGCGAAGAAATAACGGACTGCGTCAAGACCTACGTCTTCAACAAGTTCGCGCAACGTGACAGCTTTCCCCGTCCGCTTGCTCATTTTGAACTTTTCGCCGTCTTTGTAAAGCTGCACCATTTGTGCAACTTCCACTTCAAGTGTGTCGCGGTTGTAGCCCAACGCTTCAATCGCTGCCTTCATACGCGGGATATAACCGTGGTGGTCAGCACCCCAGATGTTGATGAGCTTATCGAAACCGCGGCGAAGCTTGTCTTCGTGATACGCGATATCCGGCGTCAAGTACGTATATGTGCCGTCATTTTTGATAAGTACACGGTCTTTATCGTCCCCGAATGTTGTTGAGCGGAACCATGTCGCACCGTCTTCTTCGTAAACATGCCCGTTCGCGCGTAATTTATCAAGCGCGATGCCGATTTTCCCATCCGTGTAGAGGGATGTTTCAGAGAACCAGTTATCGAATCGTACACGGAAATTCTCAAGATCCTGCTTCAATTTCGCCAATTCGAAATTAAGTCCGTACTCTCTGAAAAACTCCTGACGTTCCTTTTCTGACGTATTTACGTATTTATCTCCGAATTCCTCAGCTAATTGCTTGCCGATCCCTATGATGTCTTGTCCATGGTAGCCGTCTTCTGGCATTTCTTTTTCAAGACCCAATGCTTGGAAGTATCGGGCCTCGACTGAAAGGGCCAAATTATTCACTTGATTGCCCGCGTCATTGATGTAGTATTCTCTTGCTACATCGAAGCCTGCAAAATCGAGGATGTTGCTTAATGAATCGCCGATCGACGCTCCGCGAGCATGTCCAAGATGTAAGTCACCTGTTGGATTCGCTGAAACAAATTCGATTTGTACTTTTTCGTTTTTGCCGTAAGTGGAACGACCGTAGTTTTCCCCTTGGGAAAGAACCGCGGTAATGACCTCGCCTAACGTATCGCTTTTCAGCTTAATGTTGATGAAACCTGGACCTGCGATCTCGACAGATTGAATAGCTGTTTTGGATGTATCTATTTTCTCAAGTATTGCTTCAGCTATCGCGCGTGGTGGCTTTTTCGCGATTTTCGTCAATTGCATCGCGATGTTTGTTGCATAATCGCCGTTCTCCTTGTTTTTCGGTGTTTCGAGGAGGATATCGGGAATTTCAGTGCTTTCTGTAAGTCCAGAAGCGACTACCGCCTCGCGAAATGCTTCTTTGATTTCATGTTGAATCTTTTCAACTGCGTTCATTATTTTCCCTCCGTGTAGTGAATCGTCATTTCATGTATGCCAAGAAGTGCGTCTTCCACATGTAATTCGTAATGTGCCGTAAACCTGTTTTCCATTACTTCGAGTTTCGTCGTATTTACTAATAAGTCAAACGTCGCTGGACCTGCGCCATATGTACCTGGTCGAATTTCTCCGACAGTGAAAGGCAGACGCATTTGAACTGCACCTGTTCTCATGATCAATGCATCCGGTTCATCCAATTTGACAGTCGTCCTCACCTGTTGACCGTTCGTATTCTCTTCAAATTGCAAATACGTTTTACCTGCTTTTTCAATCAAAATCCCTGAAGCTATCAGTTCATGTTTATCCGCAGTTTGGCCATCGTGCCGGATTGTGGACTGAAGATGAACATTCACATTACGTCCTTCTATGTTTGATTTCACACGTGCACCGCCCTTAAGGTTCAAAATATCTATTCATTATATCGTTTTCCACCCTAGTATTCCAATAGATGATGATAATATCATTTTCTCCCGTTTTTTCAGTTTAATCTTCTTCTTCCTGTTGCATACTGACTGCAAAGAACGGTGGGAGAAGGGATTGCATGAAAAGAGTAGAGTATATAAAGAAGAAAAAGAGACGAGTATTTTTACGACGTTTTTCCATGCTGGCGATTACAGCGGTAACTGCGTTTTTCACTATGTTTTTATGCCTTCGTCTATACGCTCAAATTACAGGCGCTCCTTCTTTAAGCGTCCCAAAAGCGAGTGTGTTTCTTGATAAGAACGGGCGGCAAATTGGTGATAAATTTTCCGCAGAACGTCGATATTGGGTTGATCTTGATGAGATTTCCCCGTTTTTGATCGACGCCGTAATTGCGACAGAAGATAGGAATTTCTTCAATCATAACGGATTTGATTATAAACGAATTGCCGGAGCTGTTTTGAAAGATATTAAATCGATGCGTAAAGCGGAAGGCGCGAGCTCCATTACCCAGCAGTATGCCCGTAATTTATTTTTAACACATGAAAAATCATGGACCCGGAAGATTAAAGAGGCATTGTATGCGTACCGGCTTGAAACTTTCTATGAGAAAGATGTCATTTTGGAAGGCTATTTGAATACGGTCTATTTCGGTCACGGAATGTATGGTGTTGAGGCTGCAAGTCGGTATTATTTCGCGAAGTCTGCGAAGGATTTGACACTTGAGGAATCGGCGGTCATTACGGCGATTGCGAAAGGTCCATCGGTTTACTCACCACGTGATTATCCGGAGCAATCCCGGGAGAGGCAATTGCTGATCCTTTCGCTTATGAAGAATCAGGGATTTATCACTGAACAGCAAAGGGACCGTGCGGCGGATATTGCAATCACGTTAAGAACGGATGACTGGGCCGACATGAAGCAGATCGCCCCTTATTTCCTTGCTGAAGTTTGGAAGGAAGCGGAGGAGATTTTGAGCAAAAAAGGACGCTACCCCGCTGAGGGTGGTTGGACAATCCGGACAACCCTTGACCAACATCATCAGAAGACGGCCGAGGAGTACATCGCGAAATATATGCCTGATAGTGAGCTACAAGTCGGGTTTATGTCAATTGAGACTGAAACCGGGGCCATCACATCGCTCGTCGGAGGCGTGAATTATTCGGAAAGTCCTTTCAATAGGGTGACACAAGCGAAACGGCAGCCTGGTTCTGCAATGAAGCCGATATTATATGCGGCGGCGCTTGAGGAAGGTTACAACCCATTGACGTTCAAGTCTACGGAACGGACAGTTTTCACCTATGATGAAGGACGCTCCACCTATGAACCGAAAAACGTTAATGGGAAATTCGCTGGCCATCCAATTTCCCTGGCCCAGGCAGTTGCCATTTCAGATAATATTTATGCTGTAAAAACGCTTGAGGATATCGGATATAAGAAATTCAATAAAATGGCGGAGCGCTTAGGGATTAACGTTAAATTCCAGGAGTCACCGGCAGTTGCGTTGGGGACATCCGAGGTTTCATTGTTGGAAATGACAAACGCCTATAACAGGATTGCTTCAGGCGGATTGCAAGTCGAACCTACAACCATATTGTCCATTACGGACTCGACAGGAAAGACGGTATACGAGCAGCCGAAGAAAAATACGAAGCGGGCCATTACCGAACAGGATGCATTTGTGCTCACCCATTTACTGACAGGAATGTTCGACCCCGTTTTCAATGATTATTCCGTTGCTACCGGTCTTTCAATGCGTTCCAAGCAAAGCAGGCCATATGCCGCTAAATCAGGAACTACCATTTCTGACCAATACCTTATCGGATACACGCCGTCACTCACTGCCGGAATTTGGACAGGATATGACGTCGGGCAACAACTGACGGACCTTCAGGATAAAGCCGCATCAAAGAAAATTTGGATCGACTTCATGGAAACGGTGCATGCTGGCAAAGCACCCGAGCCTTTCATCCCACCGAAAGGCATCAGCAGTATAAAGGTCGATATCGAAACCGGTGGAATCGCGGTCAACGAATGTCCGAAACAGCGACTTATGTACTTGAAGGAAAAAGACATGCCACAAAAACTTTGCACCGACAAGAACTTGCGCGAACAGAATAACGGCCAGGACAGTGAGTCAGGAACTTTTGAACTGTTTCCATTTTCGTTTTTTGAATAGACATTTTTTTAGTGATTGAGAAGTTTCGGGCAGGGAATGAGAACTTTTTGTGGATAAATGAGAAGTCTTCGGTCGAGAAAGAGAAGTTACTCGGCGTTAATGAGAACTCCAAGACCGAGAACGAGAACTCACGATACGTTAACGAGAACTCCTTGACTATTAACGAGAACTCCTGGGCCATGAACGAGAACTCTTGATGTATTAACGAGAACCGGCAATTCATTCAAAAATCAAAAAAGCTTTGCCTTCCGAAATTCATCGGAGAGGCAAAGCTTTTTTACCGTCGCATGCAGTCTGTCTTGTGATGGAGCATTGCTTGGGTTGGTAATGAACCAGCATTTGACAGAATATACATGTTCCGGTTGTCCTAGCTTACAAGTGCAAGCTGTAGTTTCAGTGTACTTCCTTTTGAACTGACATTCAACCTCAGAAGTTGCTGTATATGGCAAGTTTCACAGTTTGTTCATAATTCGGGTGAATCTACGGCTAAATCGATGTGTAATTTCGGTTCGCTTCGGTCCCACATCTCTTTATTATGCGTCGAAAGGAAATTGGAGAGAATCTTTTTCGATTTATCATCCATAAAATCGACCATTATATGCCGCTTCATTGACTTATCCATTCTATTGACATGATCGGCAAGAATTTTATATCCTCTGCGCTTCTCTTTGTTTACAACCATTTCGCATGCAGTAACGCCGGCATAGTAGGGGCCTTCTTCCTTGAAGTCGATAGTGACCCAGACGAGCCAGTATGGTTTCCCGCCTTCGGAATCTTCTCGGTTCGTCGTGAATTTTACACCGCGTTCCGTGTCGCTGCGGGCATGCATCGCACCGAATTCGATGCGCGCCTCCTCTTCATTGATGTCGACGATTACCGGCGAGACGTTTTCGAGTGACAATGATCCGATTCCGAACCCTTTATGCCCATCGGTTGGATCATCTTTTATGATGGTAAATCCTAATTTCTGTTTTGGTTTCTGCTCATTCGTCATTTCTATTACCCCTCCCATTCTGCTATTATATACACTATACCTAAAGATAGTCGAAAGGGGGAAATAGTATGCCAATCGTAACTGTAAAAATGCTTGAAGGCCGCACGGATGAGCAGAAACGCAATCTCTGTGAAAAAGTGTCTGCGGTCGTCGCTGAAACGACGGGTGCTCCGATTCAAAACGTTTCTGTCATTATCGAAGAAATGTCCAAAAACCATTTTGCAACTGGAGGCAAACGCGCGAGCGACGCCAACTGATCGAAGCGATGTGAGAATATAAATCCTCACATCGTTTTTTATTGGGTTTTAGGGTTCTTGAGCGCGGGGTCTCCATCACTTTATTCCAATAAAAAAATCCCCTTTCATAAGGGGATTCGGTACTATTATGCGACTGTCGAACACGTTGGGAGTTCTGCGATGAATGCGAAGGCGTCGTTCATTTCGTCTTCGCTGAAATTTAGTTTATTTTTCACGATATGCACTTTAGCGATTTGCTCGTCCTTTGGTAGGTAATCGAAATAAAGCAAAGTGGAAACCAGTTCAAGGAATCTTGAACTTTTTCCGTTCAGTCTGCTGAGGAGATCGTCTAAACTGGCGTGAGGAGATTCCGCCATTTCGACGAATCGTTCCCCTTCCTCCGTTACATTATAGCTATATTGGACGTAGGAACCTTTATCTTCACAGCTTTCCGCGAGGAAGCCCATTTCGCATAGCTCCTCGACTCGGAGCGTTAATTCCTCCGAATAAGGTCCGTACATATGCAACTCATATTTTTCAGCAAAAGGGAAATCCATCTTTTTAGCGATATAGATCATCTTTTGCAGCTTTTTCCGTCCGTTCACTTCATTTGCCATGGCAATAAATTGCACAATCTTGGCATGTTCTTGCAACAAGCCACTCCACTCCTTCCTACCCTCTTAACATCCGTAAAATTTTATCGTACAAAGGGTTTTCATCCCTTTTCGCAGCCAACAGATCCTCTGGAAAATAAATTTTATGGTCAGTCCTTCGTTTACCTGATATCGCATCAACAATCTCCGATGAACGGGATAGCTCACGCAGCTCCCCGCTTGGCATCTGTAAGTAAATTGGCACGCGTTCATTTTCTTCACCTGGACGATAAAAATCGTATGGCAGGTCCGAAGATGAATCTGTGACAAGATAATATTCTGGATTTATGTCAGCTTCTTTGAATAGCTTTTCAAGTTCGCCAATTTTCCGGTATTCCGTCGCAGGATCGAATTCAGCGTATTGAAATAGTCGGCGATTCAGGAAGCGATCGCATAGGTCCGCCAAGATTTCATCTTTTTCATTGCGCCACCATTGGAAATAGGTCATCAGTACGCCTTCATCCAACGATATGTACTCCTCGAGCCCGAATGTCCGGTCGAAAAATGATTTGAATTGGACAGGCTCGTAAGTGAACTTGTAGCCGCTTTTATGTAGATATCTTGCACGATGCAGGATTTTCATCAAAATGACCTCTGCGCTTCGCGAAACCGGGTGGAAGTAGACTTGCCAATACATTTGGTAGCGGCTCATTATATAGTCTTCCACCGCGTGCATTCCACTAAACTTGATAACTACCTGTTCCTCGTCTGGACGCATGACGCGAAGAATTCGCTCCATGTCGAAATGACCGTAGGATACGCCAGTGTAATAGGCGTCCCGTTGCAAGTAATCCATTCTGTCTGCGTCGATTTGGCTTGAAATGAGGCTGACGACAAGCTTGTCCGGATAAGTCTTGCCGATGACATCTGCAATTTGTTGAGGAAAGTCCGGCGAAACGCGGCGAAGCACTTTATTCACTTCCGTGTCCCCTGTCAGGATGTCTTGCGTGAACTTTTCATGGTCAAGCGCGAATACCTTTTCAAACGCATGGGAAAACGGGCCATGTCCGAGGTCATGCAACAAGGCTGCGCAAAGTGTCAGTAATCGTTCTTCAGCATTCCATTCCTTTTGCCCGCTAAAACCGTCATCAATGATCCGCCTAACAATTTCATAGACGCCTAATGAGTGTTGAAAACGGCTGTGCTCCGCTCCGTGGAAGACAATGTAGGTCGTCCCTAACTGCCGAATCCTGCGAAGCCGCTGAAATTCGCGCGTGCCGATGACGTCCCAAATCACTTTGTCGCGCACATGGATATACCGGTGGACCGGATCCTTGAATACTTTCTCTTCGAAAAGCTTTTCATTTTTATAGTCCACTTATTCATCCACCTCCGTCGATGCCTTTTCTTAAGTATATCAAAAAGTCGAGAAGGTGGAAGATGAGAAAAGGACGGTTTTCTTTGAAAAGAACTTTATATTTTTTGGAAAGTGTTTTAGTTTGAATGAATAAAAGGATTCAACACTGTCCACACTGACCGTAAGAAAGAGACTATTAACATGGCAGGAGGCAAGGAGATGGTGAAAGTTAGACAGGATGCTTGGCTCGAGGAAAATGATATTTTATTAGCCGAGACGGTGTTGCGGCATGTCAGGGAAGGCAGTACACAGTTAGGCGCATTCGAAGAAGTGGGCGATGCCCTTAATAGGACAGCTGCCGCTTGCGGATTCAGATGGAATGCAGTCGTTCGCCGCGATTACGAGAAAGAACTATCTGAGGCGAAAAAGGAACGGAAACAGGCAATGCGTGTGTTAGGTGCTGATTTCAAGCGACGCAGCCAACAGCTATATAGCCCTTTGCAAGGGGAAGATCAGGAAGAGCGGACGCCTGTCCCACTATCCGCATTATCCCTTGACACCGTTATTGCTTATTTAATTCGTTTACATCATAGCGGCGGAGGCGACTCTGAATCACTCAGATGGAAACAGACTGCAAAAATCGCAAATGAGAAAGTCGAGACTCTTCAAAAAGAGATTGAAAAGCTTCAATTGGAGAATAAAACCTTGAGAAGCGACTACGAACAGTTCGTGCAGATCATGAACCGCGCCCGTAGATTAGTTACATTGGATGATGACACTGAGCGTACCGCCCCGGTCTTCACGATGGAGCGTAACGGCAACCTCGTATCAAAAGAACCGCCGATCAATCATTGATCCGGCGGTTTTTTATTTTTGGGGAGGGGGCGTTTATGCGTAATTGCGTGAGTTTATGCGTGTCTTGTGCGATTTATGAGTGATTCTACGCGTTTATGAGTGATTGCGCGCGTTTATGCGTGTCTAACATGATTTATGCGTTTTTAACCTCTTGCAAGCATTTTTTGATTTCGTTCGACGACGCGATTTAAGTAGAACAGATAGAGTTCCATTTCTTCCGGCGTTAGGCCTGCCATTTGGAATTCTTCTGTTGAAAGCGCTCGGAGCAGTAGCTGGACACGAATGTTGATGTCGCTGACAGTTAGTGGTTCACCTAAAAGTTCCGACAGGGATGCCATTACTTCCGGCTGTATCGTTGGGTAGGTGAATTTTGTCTGCTCGCCTTGCAAACCGTTTTCGTATAAATCGCGAATGAGTTCTGCACGTTCAGCGCCGCTGCCTTCCACGCATAAATATACTTGGACTGCGACGCCTTGCCGTAGTCTTCTTTGGGAAATCCCTGCGAACTTGCGGCCGCCGATGCTTAAGTCATAAGTGCCCGGACAATAGGAGCCGACAATTTCATAGGCTTCTATTTGATCCGCTGCTTCCGGAAACAGCATGCGGACAAAGGCTAACATTGATTCATAACCTTCCGGAATATCGATGGATCCGTCCTGTTCGGATAGAATAATTGAAATATTGAGCACGCCTTCATCGAGCACAACAGCAAGTCCACCTGAATTCCGGACAATTGTTTTATAGCCCGCTTCGTGAAGCGGCGGCAACGCGTCATCGATATGCGGCAAACGGTGATCCTGGATGCCTAAGACGATTGTGTGATCATGCACCCATGTGCGGACGGTCGGCACGGTCATTTTCTGGCCGACGAGATGGCAAAGTGTATCATCCATTGCGAAGGACTCAAGGGCGGAGCGATTTATTGCAATCATCGATTCGTCGATGAAGCGCCATTTTGGTAATTGCAAATTAGACATTTCATTATCTCCCGGTTGTTAGATCAGTTTTTTTCCGCTATAAGCATACACCAGATCATGCCTGAGGAACAGTTATACACTTCTTGTCGATTATGTGAAGTTGGCGACTCAGAATCATGTTTTTGACTTCGTTGTGTTAGACTATGGGGAGAAGTAAATCAACGTATAAAGGAGTTTGAATTCATATGAACGAAGCAGCGATTACACTCGATGGCTGGTATGTATTACATGATTTCCGCACGATGGATTGGGCGTCTTGGAAGTTGATTTCAAAAGAGGAGCGTCAGCAAGCGGTTGATGAATTCATCGCTTATTTGGATAAATTACAGCAAGCCGATGATAATAAAACCGGTAGCCATGCATTTTACACGGTTGTGGGGCAAAAAGCGGACTTCATGTTGATGACGTTGCGCCCAACGATTGACGAATTGCAAGAGCTTGAAGCGGAATTCAATAAATTGACGATTGCAGACTATACGATTCCTGCGTATTCGTATGTTTCCGTTGTGGAATTGTCAAATTATCTTGCGGGTGAATCCAATGAGGATCCATACCAAAATCCGTATGTACGCGGACGTTTGTATCCGGAATTGCCACGTAGCCAGTACATTTGCTTCTACCCGATGGACAAGAAGCGTGATGGCGAGGATAACTGGTATATGCTCAGCATGGATGAGCGTAAGGCTATGATGCGTAGTCACGGGATGATTGGACGCGGCTATGCGGGCAAAGTGAAGCAGATCATTTCCGGTTCTGTCGGTTTCGATGATTTCGAATGGGGCGTTACGCTGTTTTCAGATGATGTGCTTCAGTTCAAGAAATTGGTTTATGAGATGCGTTTTGATGAAGTGAGTGCGCGTTATGGCGTATTCGGATCGTTCTTTATCGGGACGATGTTGGATGGAGATAAAAAAGCTTCATTTTTTACTGTTTGATTAAACGTGCAAGGAGCCGCCAATACTGGGGCTCCTTTTTATAATGTTGATTTCCGCTACAGGCGGACGCTTTCCGCCGGCATGGCTTCAGCCTCCTCACTACGCTTCGCTTCGTTGCGGGGTCTTCAGCTCATGCTTTTCCGGCAGGAGTCGCCGCCTTTCGCTTCAATCAACGGAGATCACTAATATAGGATACGAAAAGTCCATAAATCGTCTCAATCACGCATAAATTCACCTAAAAGTCCATAAATGTTTACAAAAACGCATAATTCCACAGAAATGTCCATAAACGCTCGTAAACACGCATAAACCACGATAGTGAATGAATTTTCATCCCCTTAAATAGCTTATAATATCCTCTTTCAAGTCATTTCCATTCCAAAACGTCAAAGCTGAGTCTTCACCGAGACGATTTACGAGATGTTCAACGTAGTCCGTGCCTAACAAATAGCCAATACGGTTATGGCCGAAATAGGAGCCTCCGGAAAGTCGGAACCATTCTTTTTCCTTCGCCATATCCCATTCTCCTATTAAGGCATCGTCTAAAAATCGTCGCTTCACTTCGGCTTTATTTTCCTCGTAGCATTTCACCCATGGTTCCCCGTCGTCATCATATGTAAAATAAATTGGTTCCGATAGACCCGGGACTGTCTGCTTGGATAAATACGTTGCAGCGCCTTCTGTGAAAAGCGTCGTCAAGCCGTGCATCCAATCGACTGTGGACCAATCCATACCTTGACGGGTTGCCATTGAAAAATGAGTGACATGTCCAATTTCGTGCGCGGCAATCACTTTTAGGTGGTCATGTTCTGGTGATAATTTTTCGACGGCAAAATAGATTTCCCTTCTGTTGTCCCTTGTCACGAATGCGTTTGAGCCGAATGTGCCGACAAGCATTTTATAACTCATCTCAACATCAAGATTATATTTCTTTTGATAAACCGCAGTCATCTCTTGAAGAATTGCCGGCAGACTTTCTGAAATGGAACGGATATCGTAAAATTTTTCATTATATTTCTTGAGTGCCGCTTGCAGGCGTTCCTCTGTTCTTGGGCAATGAATCGGAAAATAGTTTGCATAGACCCTTTCATGTTCATTTAAATACGCTTCCAACTCAGCAAATGTTTTATCTTCGCCCGCTCCCCAAAAATCAATGAAACTTGGTATATTATTTTCAATTCGCATGCGAATCCCCCCTTCCCCTTAGTATACATGTATCCCAAGATAGATGACTACACAATTCACTGGATTCAGAACCCTCGTTTCAGAAAGGGTTGGGAAGTTTTTTGGTCATGAATGAAAGTAGTAAAGCATATGGTTTACCGAGGGGGTTATGCTGTGGCAGTTATAAAGTACACAGATAAGGAAGTTGACTTGCTTGCAAGGTTGATGCGCGCAGATGCAAAGGTGAAAGGCAGCTTGGTATGCTGATGGTTGGAAATGTCGGAGTCAACCGAGTGCGTGCTGACTGTTTGGATTTTAAAGATGTCCGGAACCTCTAACAAATGGTGTTTCAGCAACCCGTTCACTCTGGTTTTTCGAACCATCTGGCGATTGCCCTGTCCAATGGTACAATCAATGGAACACCGGAAGGTACAAAGCGCATTGCTTCTTTTCCCCTAGTGCACAGGATTGTCCACAAGTTTAATCCAATTTCAAAATTGAAAGGATGAAAAAATGGTCCAATACTATTGGAATCCCGGTTTTCAGCAGCAATCTCCACAGTTTCAACCACAGTTTCAGTTTCAGAATCAAATGCCTGGTATGGTACCGCCTACAACAGTCCCAAGTACTGGTGGTAGGCCGCCTTTTGTCGAGCAATCGTATATAGAGAACATTCTTCGACTGAATAGAGGCAAGCCCGGCGTTTTCCACTTCTCGTTCGAGCATGCAATCGAAGCGGGAAAAAACACTTTAGCAATTCCCGGAGTAGTTGAAGCAGCCGGTCGTGATCACGTCATTTTAAGCACAGCTAGTGGCAAACGCTACTTGATGCCAATGATTTATTTTGACTATGCGGAGTTTAATGAAGAACTGAACTACTTTAATCAACAGCCTTGACCAATGAAAAAAGGTCTTCCGTTGCCTATTTCGGCAATGGAAGACTTCTTTTATTTTCAAGTATATGCCGGAATCTTTCCGGTTCATCCACCCGTAACGTAGTCGCAGTAAATTCCTTTTCCATTCCAAGGAATAATGTCGCCTTCAAAGGCCGGCTGAAATGGATGATGCAATGCGGCTTCACTTCTTCAAAATCACGGGCCATGAATTCGATCAATCCCTTTGATTTCAAATTATAGTGTTCCGCATCGAGACCCCAATCGATTTTTCCAATCGCATCATAAGGAATTTCCATGCGTTTCCCGAGTCCGAGGGATACTTGCATATGATTTTCATTCATCTTCAATGGGTTCAAGCGTACGGCTTGAATATCTGCAATGAAGTAAATGACTGTGTAAATATTCAAGATAAGCAATACGATGGAGAGTATCGCGGATTTCCCATGTAACCACCAATGGATACCAATCGTCTCGATAACAATTGCGTGAATAAGCATAATGTAAAACGCTAACAGACTTGTCTTCTGGTGCAATGAAAACATAATTTCCCCGACGGGCGGTTTCCGTTTCCAAGAGGCAAATGCGTAATAGAACATAAGTGATTCTGCCGCCACTATGGAAATGAGCGGGTGGGATGAAACTTTCTCTTTTACAAGTGCGGGGAACGCGAATAGGCTACTAACTTGATGCTCCTTTATTTCCTTGATAATTCTTGGTAGATGTTTAATTAACAGGAAAATCAGCCCGAGTTCAGCAAGTACGATTAGTCCTTCGACACCGATTGCTGCGTATGGGACGAATTTGAATGGCTCAAAATAGTTGATCGGAATGATGAATCTCGCAGCTATAAGCCCCATCACCATGAATGTGATAAATCGCTTCAAGCTGAAACCTTTCTTCCTTGTGAGCGATAGCATCAGTAGCGGCGCAACGATGGCGAGGTCCACTAACGAGCCGATGACGACTGCACGGGCGTTTTCTGGCATAGGGATTGCAGGTAGCCGATAGACAAAATAATTGCTGACAAGAACAAATAGCAATAGTCCAGCAAATAGGACTTGTTTTGAACGAAAACGGTTCAACACCATGGAAATTCCCCCTTTTTTATAGGATATCAAAAATGAGCGAGTGTATGTGTGAAGGTTTTGACAATTCATTGAAGATTGAGGGGGGATTGGACGCGGACTGCGCTTCTTTGAACGCGCCCCACCCCATTCCCACCCCATATTCCCCCGACGCGATTAAAAAAACGGTCTGAAGAATTTTAGTTCTTCAAACCGCTTCATTTCCTATATCATTTTCCAAATTTGATAGCTGCGATGATTAACATGATCCATCCAACAATGAATGCGACGCCGCCGATTGGAGTGATGGCGCCTAAAATGCCGATGCCAGATAGGCTGAGGACGTATAGGCTGCCGGAAAAGATGATGATGCCGGCTAATAGCAAGTAGCCTGCCCATGTCAGTTGGGTGGATGAGCCCATGAGTGACGGGCTCATGAGGATGCCAACTACAAGGAGGCCGATTGCGTGAAACATTTGGTATTGGACGGCTGTTTCCCAGACGGCTAGATAATGTTCGGATAGCTTTTCTTTTAAGGCATGCGCGCCGAATGCACCGAATGCAACGGCAAGTGCTGCGTTAACAGCTCCTGCGATAATGAAGAACGGCATATTGTTTTCCTACTTTCTATCGTAAAGATAATTGCTCCATCTCTTATCATAGCTGTTTTGGCTTTTAATTAAAAATCAAAGATTGAGCCGCCGTTTGCGTCTTCCTCATCTAACGGCTTGCCTTCCAATGAAGAAAGTAACGGCTTATGGGAGATGGCCATTGTTCTTGGTGTGATGATTGGTTCTTCTTGACGCTCAGTATTAGTCTCGCCAAGCACGACTTGACATAGAGCCCTTACCGCCGTTAATGCTTCACGGACAGTTTGGTCGTCCTTTGCCGACTTTGCAAAGCTGAGCTGGCGTTCCATTTCCTCAATGATTCGTTCGTTTGTAATCATTGTTTTGCAACCCCTTTCTTCGGTTCATATTTCAAGCATTCCATTCCGGATGATCGCTTGACGACGATGGATGGGATTTCCCGCGTTTTGAATCCGTACGCTTTGCAGCCACGCGGGTTTTGCGGGTCCCATGTGACAAAGAAATATTGGCATTGAAAACAGTTCCCCGCCATTCGACCAACCTCTTTCACTTTACTTTACCACTTGGATCGACGAGTTAAAACTTCCTAATCGTATTGCACCAGTCCATCGGCTTTTCATTCCACTGTTTCAAGAACTGATTCGCCTTGGAGTATGGCCTGCTGCCAAAAAATCCACGGTTTGCACTAAGCGGACTTGGGTGGACGGATTCGATAATTGCATTTCGTGTTTCGTCGATCAGCTTCTTTTTCTCTTGCGCGGGTCGCCCCCATAGGATGAAAACGACTGGCTCTTCACGATTGGAAAGTTTCCGAATCACTTCGTCCGTAAAAAGATGCCAGCCACTTTTCCGATGGGAATGCGCCTCCCCTTCCCTCACTGTCAGAATGGTGTTGAGCATGAGCAAGCCCTGTTCCGCCCAGCCGGTAAGGGTTCCCGTTTCCGGAATGGCACAACCAATATCACTCTGCAATTCTTTGAACATATTCCGAAGGCTTGGCGGAATTTTGACAGTTGGCTTGACCGAGAAGCTGAGTCCGTGAGCTTGTCCAGGACCGTGGTATGGATCCTGCCCTAAAATCACGACTTTCACGTCTTCGAACGGCGTCAACTTGAATGCCGTCCACATATCTTTTATCGGAGGATACACGGCGTGGTTGGTGTATTCTTCTCTTAGGAAATCGCGAAGCTGCAAGTAATACGGTTTCTGAAATTCCTCCGTGAGGACTTCATCCCAATCGTTGCCGAATCTTTCCTCTGTCATGTTGTTCACTCCTTGAATTCGATTGTTACGTCGTATCCTGCGAATGAAAACATTTCCTTCAACGTCTTTTCAGCATTAAATTCCGCAGTTTTCAAAACTCCTTGGCCGGTTGCTTCCTCGAGGATGAGCGTCTTCGCCTCAGCAGCAAGTTCATAAGCTTCATCGATATTCGCCTTCGTGCGAAAAACCCCTTCGTACGAATAAACTTCAACTTCATCAAAGTAGATTTCAGCGCCGCCTAAAAAGATCGCTGGAGGCAAAAATAGTTTCGCAGTCTTATTCTTTTCATCTATAATTACATCTTTTTCGGCTAATTTGGACATGTCGACGCCAGCTTTAACGGACCCCGGAATGACAACAAGCAGCTGTCGTTTTGTTCCTGGCAAATTCATCCCGATGCTTTGTCCAAACAACTGGTTGTCTTGACGCTCGACGATGACTTTCGTAAAGGCTTCCGCAGTCGCCATTTCATTCAGATCCATTATCTGTTCAAGGAAAACGCCTTTCTGTTCCGTGAAGGTGCTACCTTGCTTCAAGAATTGGAAAGCGATAAAAGGTACAGAGATGAAGGCAAGGAGCAGAATGACCGCGATTAAGATTATTGACCGTTTCCAGCCAAACAAAAGCATTTTGGTTACTCGCCACAAACTGACGGTGGATTTGGGTCTCGGTTTGGTTTTCCTGCCGAGCGCCTCTTCCACTGTCACCGCACTTTCGGCTTCGGATGCTTTGAGTTCCTTTAATAACCTTTCAATCTCTTGCAGTTTCTTCTTATCTTCCATACCCTCACTCCCCTTCTTTCGACATTTTATCTATGAGATTCGCTATTAAGTTGTACGTATAGCCTATCGAAAAGTTCCCAAGCAAACAATAGATAGACTTGAATAAATTCTTAATACGACTTTAATCTTCAATCTCCGACAATTGTATTTATTCTTTATTTTGATTACTATTAAGGATGGAGTTAGTGAACAGGAGGAGATTTAAACCATGACTATGAAGAAGACACTTACAATTGCAGGTACCGATACATCAGGCGGCGCGGGAATCCAAGCCGACCTTAAAACATTCCAAGAGCATGGCACATATGGCATGACGGCCTTGACAGTCGTCGTGACGATGGACCCCGATAATAATTGGAGCCATGGAGTTTACTCACTTCCGATCGACGTTTTGAAGGCGCAACTCAAAACAGCACTTTCGACAGGAATTGACGCGATAAAAACTGGAATGCTTAGTACGGAGGAAGTCATCGAAACTGCTGGGGAAGCTATTGCTGAATCCGGTCTTGACCATGTCGTGATCGACCCGGTAATGGTATGTAAAGGTGAGGATGAAGTTCTGAATCCAGGAACAGTTGACGCGATGGTAGAGTTTTTGCTACCGAAAGCGGAAATCGTTACACCAAACTTGTTCGAAGCAGGCCAACTTGCGGGCATGAAAACACCGTCTACAATTGAGCAAATGAAGTCCGTCGCTGAAAAGATTCATTCATTAGGCGCACGCAATGTCGTGATCAAAGGCGGAAAGCAGCTTCAGCATGATAAAGCTGCGGACCTTTTCTATGACGGCAAGACGTTTACATTGCTTGAAGCCGAAAAGACAGAAACTCACTATAACCACGGCGCTGGCTGCACTTTCGCAGCTGCGATCACAGCGAATCTTGCGAACGGTCTAAATGTGCGAGAAGCCGTCATCGAAGCGAAGAAATTCGTTACCGCTGCGATTGCAAACGGTTGGAAGTTGAACGAATACGTCGGTCCGGTTATGCACGGCGCTGCTAAACGAGTAGGTACACAGGAGATTACGGCTACGGAGATATAATGTGTAAAGGTTAGAAGCGGTAGTACTCTTCTAACCTTTTTGATTCATTTAGCTACAAGCCCTTCAGTGCCTGTCGAGGCTAAACGCCGCCTTCCGCTTTTGTTACATCCAGCTACAGGCGGCAACCTCTCGGGTCACTTCGGTCTTGAAAGAAAAGGCAAAGAACGCCTTTTTTTCAAGCCCTTCAGTGCCTGTCGAGGCTAAACGCCGCCTTCCGCTTTTGTAACAAGCACCTAAAATGCATTCACTAAAGCTTTTCTATATACTGAAACTATCCGTATTTTTTGTATGAAGGAGGATGAATTAATGGAAATCGTGAAACCGGATCATTTACAGGAACTACTTGATACATTTGCGAATAAAGACGTCTATATCCATTTGGAGACGACGAATGGCGCATATGCTGCCCATTTAAAAGAAGGATTCTTCAACGCAGGGGCTTTTATTCGAAATGTTGTTGTCAAATACGAGCTTGGCAAAGTGGCGGGCGAATCGCCGCATCGCGTTGGGTTGAAGCTTCCTTCGGGATGGATTTATGCGCAAGGCATTACACACTATACAGTCGATGAGCATGATCGGCTTCTCATGTGCGGACTCGATCCCGATGGAAAGCTTGCGGTTGCGCTCGAAATAAGCGAAACACCTTTTACATATTAAGCTATTGCCGTAACGAACAGGAGGCTTTTCGATGATTAAAGAAGAACGCCATGTACTTGTCATTTTCCCACACCCGGATGACGAAGCTTTCGGCGTGTCGGGCACGATTTCTACCTATATTGAAATGGGAGTTCCCGTCACCTATGCTTGTCTTACCCTTGGTGAAATGGGACGAAATCTTGGCAACCCACCAATTGCGAACCGCGAGACATTGCCGCAAATCCGTAAAAAAGAATTGCAAAATGCTGCGGCTTCGATGGGGTTAACTGATCTCCGAATGATGGGATTACGTGATAAGACGATTGAATTTGAGGATGATGAAAAAATGATCCAGCTTGTAACCGATTTGATCGAGGATACTAATCCATCCGTTATCATTTCATTCTACCCTGGACTATCCGTCCATCCGGACCATGACGCAACAGGACGTGCAGTCGTCCGCGCTGTCAGAAGGATGTCGGAATCCGAGCGTCCAAAACTGTATACGATTGCATTTTCGAAAAATACAGCCGAAGTTTTAGGAGAACCGGACATTATCCATAATGTCGAGGCGGCGGCTCAGAAGAAACTCAACACGCTTAATTCACATGCGTCACAAACCGTTTGGATGATGCGTGATATGGAAAAGCGTTTGGCTGAAAAAGATCCCGATGCATTAAAATGGCTGCATACCGAACGATTTTTCACTTATAAGTGGGATAAGGATTTTGAATAAAAATAGAATTTCCCCAAGCTCCGAGTTCATCGGGGCTTTTTTTTAGCCATCTCGGAAAACTGAAAAGTGAAACTTTACTATACTATATTTACAAATGAGGCTTAACCCTTTACTATGTATAAATATACATTAACTACGAGAATTTATTCATAAGGAGAGACGCAGATTTGAAAAAGCATAGTATATCCACCTTTCTCTACTTTTTAATCCCTTCCATTCTTGGAATTGTCCTATTCATGATCCCATTGAAGTTCGGTGAAGAATGGAAAGTGCCAATCGCAAAATTTGCTGCTACTTTATCGGGTTGGTTGGAACCAGCGATGCCGATGACAGCAATGATTATTATTATAATCGCAGCAGTCGGGTCATTGATTTATTCATTCATCCCGCGTAACAGCTCTAAACCAACGTTAATGGAAAGCTTGTTTAAAGTAACGCCATTTTGGACGATTACACGTATCATTGGTGCCATTTTCGCTATTATGGTCACATTCAAAATCGGTCCAGAAATCATTTGGAATGAAAATACAGGGGGCTTGCTTCTTGCGCCGGATGGCCTTGTTTCATTCTTATTCACGATTTTCTTATTCGCTGGTCTTTTATTGCCACTACTATTGAACTTCGGTCTTTTGGAGTTTTTCGGCACGATGATGGTAAAGATCATGCGCCCATTATTCAAATTGCCTGGTCGTTCTTCGATTGACGCGCTTGCATCATGGATCGGAGATGGAACAATTGGTGTTTTACTGACGAGCAAACAGTATGAAGATGGCCATTATACGCAAAGGGAAGCGTCGATTATCGCGACAACTTTCTCTGTCGTTTCCATTACGTTTTCACTTGTAATCATCGATACAGTCGGTATGTCGAATTATTTCCTTCCGTTTTACGGTACAGTTCTTTTGACGGGTGTAATTTTGGCATTGATCATGCCGCGTATTTATCCGTTAAGAGGAAAGAAATCAGAGTATATTGATGGTCGGAAGTATACCGGGGACGAAGAAAAACTTCCTGAAGGGTATAATGTTTTCAATCACGGCCTTGAAAATGCATTGGACACGGCTTCGAAAAACCGTTCCATCGGAAGGATTTTCACAGATGGAATGCGCAATGTTTTGGACATGTGGATCGGTGTCGCGCCAGTTGTAATGGCGTTCGGTACGGTTGCTCTTGTGCTTGCTGAATATACAGGTGTATTCACCTTTTTAGGAAAGCCGTTTGAACCGATTTTATCCATTCTTGGAATTCCTGAAGCGGCTGAGGCTGCACAAATGATGGTTGTTGGATTCGCGGATATGTTCTTGCCTGTCATTTTAGC
Source organism: Sporosarcina thermotolerans (assembly GCF_042658975.1). Lineage (NCBI taxonomy): Bacteria > Bacillati > Bacillota > Bacilli > Caryophanales > Caryophanaceae > Sporosarcina > Sporosarcina thermotolerans. The sequence goes on from NZ_JBHSRM010000002.1 coordinate 241,398, forward strand.
AGAAGGCGTCATCACGTCCCAGATTACATTGTTCACAATTGCGACGGTTTCTGTTGTCCAGTTGATTTACATGTCTGAGGTTGGTGGTTTGATTTTAGGCACGAAGATTCCGATCAACTTCTTGGATTTAATTATCATTTTCCTACTACGTACACTCATCGCCCTGCCAATCGTTGCAGGCGTTGCACATTTGTTGTTTTAATAAATAAAATATTAAATGTTGATTTCCGTTTCGGGCGGACGCTTTCCGCGGGCACGGCTTCAGCCAATCGAACCACGAAGAGTTCGATTTGCCGTATTTCTGCGGCTTTTGCAGAAATTAAGGCAGCCGTTAACTAATCCCTGCTCGTAACGCTACGCTTTCGCTGGAGTCGCCGCCCTACACTTCAATCAACAGAGATTCCATAATACTAAAACATACTATCTAATAAGACCGCTGATCCTTTATCTGGATTAGCGGTCTTTTACTATTACTTATTCAATTTTATTTTCAATTGTTTAAGCATGTCTTCGGTCATTGCGTCTAAATCATATTTCGCTTTAAAGCCCCATTCTGCCGTGGCTGCTGATGGGTCGATGCTATCGGGCCAGCTGTCGGCGATTGCTTGGCGGACCGGGTCGACTTCATAGGAAATTTTGAAGTCTGGAATATGTTTTTGGATAGATGCAGCGATTTCACTTGGTTCGAAGCTCATCGCGGTTACGTTGAACGCATTGCGGTGCACCAATTTCGCTGGATCTGCTTCCATCAAGTCGACGATGGCCTGCAAGGCATCTGGCATATACATCATATCCATATAAGTGCCTTCCGCGATGAAGGATGTGTACTTCCCTACTTCAATCGCCTTGTAATAAATGTCCACTGCGTAATCGGTCGTTCCTCCGCCTGGCTGCGCAACGTAGGAGATTAATCCTGGGAAGCGGACACCGCGTGTGTCAACTCCGAATCGCGTGTAGTAATAATCGCAAAGCAATTCGCCTGAGACTTTATTGACACCGTACATTGTTGTCGGGCGCTGCAATGTGTCCTGAGGTGTGTTTGCTTTGGGGGTGGAAGGACCGAATGCGCCGATTGAGCTTGGCGTGAAAAACTGCATATTTAGTTCACGTGCCACTTCAAGTGCATTCACGAGTCCGCCCATATTGAGATTCCAAGCAAACAAAGGTTGTTTTTCTGCTGTTGCAGATAAAAGCGCAGCCATATGCATGATTGTGTCTGCACCAAAATCCTTTGCGATTTCATGCATTTTCTTTCCATCCGTTACGTCCAAAATTTCAAACGGTCCCGTAACCGATTGTTCCGGCTGGCGGATATCCGTGGATAAAACGTTTTCTTCACCGTATTCTTTCTGTAACTTGGCAATCAATTCCGAACCGATTTGTCCAAGCGCTCCAGTCACCATAATTTTTTTCAACCCATACTCCTCCTTGCGATCATTTGTACTTTTGGGAAGGACACTCTTTTTCGATGTAACTTCGAAACACTTTACTATCAATATAAAAAGATTATATTATGTTCATCTCGAAAACACAATAATGGTTCTCTTATCTTAATCTTTTCCTCTGACTTTTCTGTTATACTTAAGTAAAAAATGTTGAGGTGTGCAATGTTCAGTAAATATATGAATTTTATTCTTGTCATAGTTGCAGGCGCCCTTTTGACTGTGGCTTTGTTTGCTTCAGGCTTGCAGATGTGGCTTGTATTCACGTTGGTCATGATTTTTACTTTCGTTTTAACGATGGGTTATCCTTTCTATATCATTTACAAATCGAAAAGTTTGAAACTGATTGACCAGTATCTCACCAATCATAGGAATAAACCGATTTTCGGATATGCCCATGCACTTGCACATGGGACAGACGAGGAAATAATTACTCAGCTGAATAAAATACTAAAATCATATGCGAATGCGGAAGTACAAGAAATATATAAAGCCAATTTGTTAGTCTTTCAAAAGAATTGGAGAGGTTTGATTGACTTCTCGAAAACGATGGAGAATGTTGCATACCGTGATTATTATGCTGGAATCGGATATACGATGAGTAATAATATGGGGAAAGCCACCGAGTATTCCCAGAAACTCCGAACTCCTTGGTTGGTACATTCCATGAAGGCAGTTATTGCCATGAAGCAAAAAAAGCAGGATCAATTTTTGACTGAGACACGGCTTGCAACTAAGAGTGCGCTTGGTATGCAGCGATATGTCATTCATCATTTGCTGAATCGAATGGCTGAAGGTGTCTTTTCTACGAAGGAAGGGTGAGGATATTTCCCCTCACGCAAAAAAAATCCCATCTTTTACGAGATGGGATTTCTTTTTATCAATTAACTAACTGATTTTACAAATAGTTTACCTTCATCCAAAGAACATTCAAGCTGTCCCCTTGCCTCAAGATCCTTCACAATTTCTTCCATATACCAGTGGTTATTGCCATCAAGTAGCGATAATCTTCCCGCTGACCTTCTTGCAAGCTCCTCATACGAAAGAATCCCCGCTTCACGAATGATGGTAAGTATCACCTTTTTCACTCTGTCATATCGGAACTTCACAATCGTCACGCCCTCTTTACCGTTCAATTGCAATAGCTGGACGCTCTCGTTATATCGCATATGCTTCACCTTTCCGGACTATATTTCTACTCATCTATTACCCTTTTCAACCGATTTTAATCACTTTATTGACGAAAACAAAAAAACTGCCGCATCGGCAATCTTTCGCCGATACGACAGTCATCCTAGTCTATTATGAAATTACGCCCAATTCCTTGCCTACCTTTTCATAAATTACAAGTGCTTCATCGAGCATTTCCTTCGTGTGTGCAGCAGTCGGCATATTGCGGACGCGGCCGGCGCCCTTTGCAACAGTCGGGAATACAATCGATTTCGCGTAAACGCCTTCCTCAATCAATCGCATAGAGAATTGCTGTGTTAGCTTCTCATCACCGATAATGCATGGCGTAATCGGCGTTTCGGACACGCCAATGTTGAATCCAAGCTTCTTCAAGCCGTCCTTCAAGTAATTGCCGTTCTCCCATAACTTATCACACAGCTCAGTCGACTCCATAATTTTATCCAACGCACCCATGATTGCTGCAACATCGCCTGCCGGCATTGCAGTTGAGAACAGGAATGGACGGGAGCGCACTTTCAGCCAGTCGATCAATTCCTGCGTTCCAGCGACATAACCGCCGACAACACCTATCGCCTTCGACAATGTGCCGATTTGGAAATCGATCTCCTTTTCAAGTCCGAAATGTTTCACTGTTCCTTTTCCTTTACCAAGGACACCTGATCCATGCGCATCGTCAACATACGTTATCAAGTCGAATTCCTTAGCGATTTCCACGATTTCCGGAAGCTTCGCAATATCGCCGTCCATTGAGAAGACACCATCAGTAATGTACATGACCTTGCCATACTGGCCGGATTCTGTCGCTTCTTTCGCCTTAGCGCGAAGGTCGTCCATATCTTGGTGGTTAACGCGAATGATTTTCGCGCCGGATAGACGGCAGCCGTCGATGATTGAAGCGTGGTTTAATTCATCTGAAAGAATGGCGTCTTGTTTATTCATAACAGCTGAAATCGCAGCCATATTACAGTTGAATCCTGATTGATAAGAGATTGCTGCTTCTGTCCCTTTAAATTCTGCAAGCTTTTTCTCAAGCTCAACGTGGATATCAAGCGTTCCGTTGATGGTACGTACTGCACCTGCACCTACGCCGTATTTTTCAGTAGCTGCAATTGCGAGCTTTTTCAAATCTTCGTCAGTCGCCAAACCTAAATAGTTATTCGAGGATAGATTGATCAATTCTTTCCCTTTGATCTTGATAATCGGGCCATTTGGACCTTCTACTGGGTCGATTTCATTGTAGAGACCTTGGTCGCGTAATTCCTGTAAATTTTCTTTTAAAAATGAATCGAGGACTTTTGACAAATTGATCTTCCTTTCAAACGGGTTATGCCCCCATTTTAGCATATAGGGGCGCAACTCGCAGAACGAACTATTTACTCGTCAATCCACTCAGATAATAGTTGGGCCTTTTCATCGAATTTATTCCTCAAAATCGCTTTATCCATCACTTGCCGTAGCCTTCCCTCAGATTGTGCGAAGGCATGCATATAACCCGTTCCATCCATTATTTTCTCTTTATATCTTCCGCTGATCTCACGGATTTTTTCTTCAGCCGCCTCATCTTCAACGCACAAGGACACAAGATCCAAAATTTCGTCCGTCGGCCCTTCAGGATCGTAGTCATGGGGCTGGGTTGCATCGAATAGGCAAACCGACAATTCCGGCAATAACACGAGGTCCACACTTCTTGGATCCAATCCACACCATCCATAGAGAACGTCAATCCCTCTTCGTTCCGCCTCTTTGCCAAGCGCCTTGAGCATCGTCGATTTCCCTGTTCCCGACAATCCCTTCATGAGAATCCGGCGCTTCATCTTATTAGTGATGGATGGCAGATAATCGCGAGATCCCCCAATAGATAGCGAGCCTGCTATCCGGTGGGAAACGGTCGATTTCTTATGAAGTTTCATCGTACCGAAAAGCTCCTTTTTCAACGACTCTATCAAGTTCTCATGTTCTTTCCACATCATTCTGTTGATGTTCACTTTCTCCCAATCATCGTGGATCAGCAATGCATTTTTCATAGATTGAAGCATTTTCGAAAGCACTTCATCCGATTCTTGGGCGATGGCAGTCATTTCAGCCTTTTGCGCCTCAAGTTTCTTTGTATCGAATGCATCATAGAAGCTGATGACATGATGTCGGCCACCTAACTCGGTCGGTTCCAATGAAACCGGATGGGATGCCTGTATGATGAATAAACTGAGATCCCTGACAAAAATGGCTTCCGTATTGTCCGGCTCCACCGGATTATTGAAACGATCTACATCATATCCCCGTTTAAGAAAATGTCCCGCAGCTTGTTTCAATAAATTCGAAATGGCATTTGTCGGAGGCGCCTTTAAAAACACCGTCTTTTCCGAAGTTGCGATCAATGTCTCATATTTATGTGCAATTCCGCGCCCCGTATAGGCTGTCCCCATGTATTCCGTGATTGTACCGTATATGATAACCATCCTTTCTTTTCGGTTACTTGTTACATACGTCTACCATATGCCCAAAGAATAAAAAAAAGCACGGCTTGTCTGCGCGTGCTTTCAAAACATTTTTTTTACAATTAATTCTTGCTTCCAACGGCTGTGTGTTCGACGGTTTCATTCATATCGACATGCTTTGGCACATTTTCACCGATTTCTTTAGTTGGATGGACGGTTGATTGGACCAATCCCATAATTTGAGCTTCATCCGCTCCCGCCAACTTCGCTAATAGCTTTCGGCATTGAGGCAGCGAATAATGAACGATTTGGCCAATCAAAAGCGCGATGATCACCGTTCCAATTCCTACAGGACCACCTAATAACCAGCCTGCAATTGCAACAATCACTTCAATTGATGTCCGCACTTTTTTGATGCTGAATCCAAGCTTTTCGGAAAAAATGAGCATCAGGCTATCACGAGGTCCAGCCCCTAAATTAGGCGCAACATAAATACCGACCCCGTAAGCCATAACTACAATTCCAAGTGTGAAAATGATCACTTGGCCCGTCATCGAGCTAATGTCTGGAATTAACCAATTGAATAAATCGATAAATAGACCAATGAGCAGCAAATTCAGCCATGTGCCAAATTTCGGCCACTGTCTTAGGACAGCCGCCGTCGCTACGACGATGATAATACTCAAAATGATTCCCCATGTACCGATCGACAATTCGAAATTCCGGTATAATCCAATATGCAGGACATCCCAAGGGCCAACGCCAAGACGTTGCCCTTTAATAGTCATCGTAATGCCTAACGATAAAATCATCATTCCGACTACGAAGGAAGCCCATCTCCAAACAATTATTTTTCTCATCTACATTCTTCTTTCCCAGCCATTCAAATTTCGAATGGTATTTTCAAAAAATCTATTCTTTAACGATATCCCCAAACGATGCGTCAACTACCCTCGCAAGGTCCGTCGGTGCCAACTTCATCTGCAAGCCAGGCCTGCCGGCACTCACAATCATAACATCAAGTCCTTCAGCCGATGCGTCGATCACAGTCGGATATTTTTTCTTCATACCAACTGCCGAACAACCACCACGGACGTATCCCGTCTCCTTCGTCAAATCCTTCAACGGCAACATATCTAACTTTTTCACACCGACAGATTTCGCCGCCTTCTTCAAATCAAGTTCATCCGCCACCGGAATGATGAAAACGAATAATTCCCGCGGGTTAGCTATCGCGACAAGCGTCTTGAATACTAAATCCACCGATTGCCCCGTCTTCTCCGCCACCGACACGCCATCCAACTGGCCATCATGAATATCATATTCCATCAAATCGTGGGCGACCCGCTCACTCTCCAAAATCCGAACCGCATTCGTCTTCTTCTGCTTCGCCATTGCCCCACATCCTTCGGAAATAAATCATGAATCCCATACCTCATCCCAAATACGCATAAATTCCTCGAATCACGCATAAACCAGCACGAACACGCATAAATCCCCTCATTCACGCATAACTCGCCACAATCACTCATAAATCCGCGAATTCACGCATAATCCCCCACAAACACGCATAAATCACAAAATCACTTCTCAAACATCTTCTTCAAAGCATCCGCCATCGCCGTATTCACCGGCTCATCCTGCTTCTTCAAATACTTTTGCACATCACGCTTATCAGCTTTCTTACCACCAGAATTTGAACGACGCTTTTCGAAGGCAGAGAGCTTTTCTCGATGTCCGCACTTACATACGAAGATGCGGCCGTCCCCTTCCCCGCGCAACTCAAGCTTCTTCTTACAATTTGGGCAGCGTGCATTCGTCAATTGAGAGACATTACGACGGTGGCCGCACTCACGATCTTGGCAGACAAGCATTTTTCCACGTTTGCCATTCACTTCAAGCAATGGCTTTCCGCAATCCGGACACATTTTCCCAGTGACATTATCATGTTTGAACTTCTTGTCATCCGTTTTGATTTCACTAACTGTCTTCCTTGAGAATGCCACCATATCTTTCATGAAAGCTGACTTTTTCATTTTCCCATTGGCGATTTTCGTCAGGCTCTGCTCCCATTCTGCTGTCAAAGCAGGTGATTTCAAATCATCCGGCACAAGCTCTAAAAGCTGTCTGCCCTTCGAAGTCGTGTAGATGTCATTCCCTTTCTTCTCGATGACAAATGAGCTGAACAGCTTTTCGATGATGTCTGCACGTGTCGCGACAGTACCTAATCCACCTGTATCGCCAAGTGTTTTGATCAGATCTTTTGATTCCCCCGCCATGAATTGAGAAGGATTTTCCATCGCAGCTAATAATGTTCCTTCATTGAAACGGGCCGGCGGTTTTGTCTGCCCATCCGTCATGACGATTGCCCGGATTTTCACTTCGTCGCCTTTCGTAAATGCAGGCAAACGGTCGGTGTCTTCCTCTTCTTCATCCGTGGAATAAACTGCCTTCCACCCTTCATCCGTAACTGTCCGCCCTTTTGCCTTGAACAGTTCCCCGCCTACTTCAAGCTCAGCAGTCACTTGCTCATAGCGGAATGGACCGAAAAAGACTGCAAGGAAGCGTTTTACAATCAAGTCATATAAACGCTGTTCCTTATCAGATAAGTTTTGATAAATCGGAGTTTCCTCTGTCGGGATAATCGCATGGTGATCCGAAACCCGCTTATCGTCTATGACGCCCTTCTGCGGCTTCACAGCTCCTGAGCGCAACAGTACATTTACAGATTTCCTGTACGGCCCGATGTCGACCGCTTTTATGCGTTCCTTCAACGTATCTGCCATATCTGATGTCAAATGCTTGGAATCGGTTCGTGGATACGTCACCGCTTTATGTCTTTCGTATAGATTTTGCAACGTCGACAAGGTTTCTTTCGCGGACCAGCTCCAGCGTCTATGTGCTTCTTTCTGCAATTCCGTCAAATCGAATAAAGGAGGGGCCGGTTGCTGCTTCGGCGTCGTTTTCACATCTTTCACCTTTCCGGAATGAACTCCATCAAGACGAGTTAGTAATTTCTCAATCAATTCTTTATTGAACGACTGTGTTTGACCTGCTTTATCGGACCATGTGAATCTTGCAGTTTCCGTCAATGCCTGCAATCCATAAAAGAATCTCGGCTTGAATTCACGGATATGCCTTTCCCGTTCTGCAATCATCGCAAGTGTCGGTGTCTGTACACGACCCGTCGATAATTGTGCATTGTATTTCACTGTAAGTGCACGCGTCGCGTTAATACCTACAACCCAGTCCGCTTCTGCACGGGCAACCGCTGCTTCATATAAATTTTCGTATTGGCGACCGTCCTTCAAATTATTGAATCCGTCTTTAATCGCCTTATCCGTCACGGATGAAATCCAAAGGCGCTTCACTGGCTTGCGATTCTTCGTCATTTCGAGTATCCAGCGCGCAACAAGCTCCCCTTCACGTCCAGCATCCGTCGCGATGATAACTTCCGTAACATCATTCCGTCGCAACTGTGCTTTGACCGCGTTGAATTGCTTCGATGTTTGTTTGATTGGCGTTAGTTTAAACGGTTCAGGAATAATCGGCAAATACTCCATCTTCCATTCCTTGTATTCATTGCCGTATCCTTCAGGATCTGCATGTGTCACAAGATGACCAAGCGCCCATGTGACGATATATTTTTGACCTTCCAAGAAGCCATTTCCTTTTTTATTACAGCCTAATACCCGCGCAATATCCCGCGCCACGGATGGTTTTTCGGCTAATACAACTGATTTGGACATTGATAAATCCCCTTTCTACTTAACACGATTATACGTGAGAAGCCCCTATACGTCATTGTAGGCGCCCTAAAAACAAAAGCGCAGGGCGCCCGGCTTAGGGGCGACGGGCATAAGGCGAAGATGCGGCGTGGCCGCTTTTTGCCACAGAGCGGCTTTGACTTATGACCCAAGCGCCTGGCGCCCGGAGTCTGAACGAAAAAACCTGTCGCACACCTCGAAAGGGCGACAGGTTTTATATATTTCAATCGTTATCCAATGTATCTTTGCACAAATCCTTACTCATTTCCCCGTACTTCCCGAAAACCCTTACCATTTCACGTAATCGATTATTCACATCTTCATCGATAATACGATTGTCTTCATCGAAATGGTCGTATTGTGTGTACACATAATTCGGTGTCACAAGGGAACGGAAGTAATCTAAGATTGGTTTCAATTGATTTTCAACAACAAGATGATGTTGGTGAGTGCCGCCATTCGCAACAATGGAAACCGGTTTGTACCGCATGGCATGTGGATGAAGCATATCAAAGGCATTTTTCAAAACGCCTGGAATGGATCCTTGAAAGATAGGTGTTGAAATGATGTAAGCATCCGCTTTTTCGAATTTCTGAACCAACTTTTGCATATCTTCGTTATATTGTTCCAATGGACGACCGTCCACGAATTGATGTTCATAATCTGCAAAGTCCATCCGTTCAATTTCGTATTCATTACCCGTTTCTTTCATATACTTTTCGACCGCGTCGAGTACCGCGCCGGTTTTGCTACCTATAATGGTCCCGTCCACAAACAAAACTTTCACAGGGCATCCTCCTTATAGCTGTTCTCCATCGTTCATCGTACCATAGACATGGAGACATTTACTTGAAACAAGCTTACTTGACTATTTTCGTCGAAGCCGGTGCTGCACCTGGAATATTTCGTTTCCCTACGGAAGGTTCTTCAATGAATTTTTCTTCCAATTGTTCATACGGGATTGATCCGTCCAGAGATTCCATACCCAGCCGTTCCTTGACTCGCTCAATTGTCTTTGCAGGAGATGTGAGCGCAATGATTGCATCCCCTGCTGTCGCTTGCAACTCAACTTTCGGCGTGTAGAATTCAATTGAACCATCCGCACGCAAGATATATAGAAGAATCGACTTATCATCGCGTTCCCGTAAATATTGTGTATAACTGTATTGCTTCGTGATCATCGTCTTTCGGATTACGTGCCCCGCATGCATCCTCTCCTCGAGGGCATAGATCGATATGGAAGGCGAAAAGAGTTTTTGTCCGCCAGTTATTTTGAATGCCTCCAAGTCTTTTTCTACATGGAAGGCCGTTTGGAATAAATGCTGGCGCCCTAAGTCCGGTGCAAAATCCGCGCAAATATGTGCGTTATACGTATCCCTCTTTGTCATAGCAAGCATATATCGATAAGGCGTCAAATCTAGATGGTATTCAATCTGTTCAGAAAGGATATCGCCAACATAACTATTCAGTCCACGCTTTCTTGCCTCCGCGAGTGCCGCCCAGCCCTGATCGACAAGAAGGACTTCATTGTTAGTGTCCCTAATTGATTCAGCAAGTGCAGCAGAAAAACGTGAACCTCCTATTATTGCAACACCCGACTCTTCGGTAGTCGTCAAATTCAACTTTTTCGCAATGAAGCCAATCGAAAAACCATGAAGAACAACCGTGAAAAAGACGAGCGCGAACGTCAATGCAGTTAATAACTCGGCGTCTTTGTAACCATTGTTGAGAAGAATTGTTGCAAAGTAACTGGACACAGTCAAGGCGACAATCCCTCTTGGTGCAATCCACCCTATCAGCAATTTCTCACGGAAATTGAGATCCGTACCTATTGTAGAAATCCAAATCGATAAAGGACGAACTACGAAAAGCATTGCAGCGACATACGTAATAATTGCCGGATTGAAGATTTCAATCAGGATTTTCGGATCAAGTGAAGCAGTAAGCATGACGAAAATTCCTGAAATGAGAAGCACCGATATATTCTCCTTGAAATGGCGAACATCATTCAACGTCGTCAGGCGCATATTCGCCATCTTCATTCCCATTGCTGTAACAGCAAGCAATCCTGTTTCATGCATGATTTCATCCGAGAAGACGAAAGTGAACAGGACAACGACAAACAGAATCGGCGCCTTCAAATACTCCGGTATACTTCCCCGCTCGAACGAATTTCCAATGATTAGGGCGGCAAGCCACCCGATGAACACTGCAAATGCGGATGCAGCAAAGAATAATAATAATGATTTTAGTGTAACTTCGCTATTGATGAATTTAATAAATTCAAACGCAAAGACCGCAAGCAATGCGCCGAAAGGATCGACGACAATCCCTTCCCATTTCAATATCGCGGCGGGACGCGGCTTCAACTTCGCCTGTCTAAGCAACGGAAGGATAACCGTCGGTCCCGTGACGATGAATAAACCACCTATGATAAAGGCGACTTCCCAAGATAGTCCGGCCAAAAAATGTGCTGCAAGTGATCCGGCTATCCATGCAATGAAAGCGCCAATGGTCACAATCCTACCGACCGGTTTGCTGAACCCCCTAATTTCCCGAACATCCAAGTTCAAGCTACCTTCAAATAAGATAATCGCAACAGCAAATGTAATAATCGGGCCAAACAGATCCCCCATCGTTTCCTGTGGATTAATTAACCCGAAAATCGGTCCAACAAGCAGGCCCGCGAGAGACATGACTACAATTGCAGGCATTCTATATTTCCACGCAACCCATTGCGAAAGGATTCCCAACAAAATGACAAGCATCAAGTCAAATAATAATGATTCGAACACGGAAATTCCCCCTGTCCTTTTAAGAATATGTGTTAGTTTATCACAATTCCACTTCCAATCCACACATTTGTACATAACTCCTTTTTTAGAATCATAGGGTTAAAAGAAGAGTAGTTGATTGATAGGTAAGAAAGGGTGATTCCGATAGAAAATTCAAAGAAGAAAACCGTTGCATTCTACATTGCAAGGGCCGACGGGAAAGGCTCTTATCCCACAAGACGGGCTACTATACTTGCCCAAGCTATCGCAAAAGAAGTGAACGTCCTATTCATAGTAGGTGAAAATTCTCCCCTACCGTCTGATGAATTCAAATCGATTATTGTCGGTAAAAAGTCCAACCTGTTACAAGTTTTAACATTCATCCAACCTGATCTGCTTATCCGAGATTCCGGTTCGACGATTTCAGAAGAAGTGGAGAAAATACAGGAAGTTGTTCCATCCATCCTGCATTTTGATGATTTCGGGGATGGTGGAAAACAGGCGGATTTTGTAATCCAAACCCTTTTGGACGATTCTATTGAAGAAGTGCCGGAACATTATGTGAGAGATCGCCAGCTTTTCATCGCAGACCCGTCCATGCATAAATTCGAGAAACATGGACTTAAAAAAGAGCCTCCGGGACCCCTCCCTCATCTTGTCATCTCGTTCGGAGAGGAGGATGAAGGAAACCTGACATTCAGGGCATTGCGCCACGTTTCTCAGCTACAGATTCCATTGAAAGTGACCGTCCTTGTTGGGGAAAGGTATCCGCATGATGTAAGCACTCTTCGTATGATGGCGCTCGGCAGGCGAAACACAATTGTCCAGCAACCTCCTTATGACCTACCGGAAATTTATGCGAATGCAGACGTCGTTTTATGCGCGTCGGGCTATATGCCGTATGAAATAGCGGTGATCGGCATTCCATGTATCATACTTTCGCAGAGTGATTTTGAGGTGGGACTGACATTTCCAAAAGAACAGCACGGCTTCGTCCATCTTGGCCTTGGACGGAAAGTGAAACAATCGAATCTACTCAATGCAATCATGGAACCCCTGCTACATGAGCCTTTAAGGAAACGGGCCATCGAACGCCAACTCTCCCTCAATCTTGGAGGAGGATTGGACACGATTTTAGAGACAATCTTCTATCTAGTAGAACATCCAAAACGCGGAGTAGGCGGAAAAACAATGTCCGATATGCTAAACTAAAGGAAAACGATTGGAGTAATATTTATGAATAAACGTCAGATCGAATCGGCAATTGCCGAATTGAAAATGGACTATATTAGCCTTCAAGGCGATGTGGAGAAATTGGAATCGACAGGACATGCAGACTCCGTCCATAAAGCGGAGCAACGGTTAGCCGTGATGGAAGAAAAATTGGCTTTGTTGAATAAACAACTTGTAGAGCTCTCTGAATGACAAAATGGCTGTCCACGGATAGATGATTCTATTCGTGGACAGCCATTTTCGTGATCCGAAGCCAGCGTATGGGAACTCTTCGTGATTTTACAGGAAGTCGATAACGTTCTATGGGAACTCATCGCGATTCTACGGGAAGTCGACGACGTTCTATGGGAACTCATCGCGATTCTACGGGAAGTCGACGACGTTCTATGGGAACTCATCGCGATTCTACGGGAAGTCGACGACGTTCTATGGGAACTCATCGCGATTCTATGGGAAGTCGACGACGTTCTATGGGAACTCTTCGTGATTTTATGGGAAGTCGATGCGGTTCTATGGGAACTCATCGCGATTCTATGGGAAGTCGACGATGTTCTATGGGAACTCCTCACCCAATAAAAAAACCGCCTCTTATGAAAGAGGCGATTCATTCAGTATTCAGTTCATCACGCGATGACATATTCCCTCACCGCTGTATCGTTTATCATTAATTCCTTCAAGTATTTCTTAGCACGGAATAAACGGGATTTCACTGTGCCAATTGATACTTTCATCAAATCCGCGATTTCAATTAATGAATATTGGTATACATAGAAGTATTCAATCGTTGTTCGGTAAATGCCATCCAATTGACCAATTTTTTGTTGGACCATCAGTTGGATATCATTTTGTTCGATCATTTCAACCGGTGTCGGGTTATCACTGGGAACCAAATCCAAGATTGGAACGTCCAATGTTTCAGGTTGATTCATCACATGTTTACTTCTTCTAACGTCTTTTCTGTAACGATCGCGGAAAGTGTTCATACAGATTGTAGTCAACCACGCTTTCATACGGTCGACACTGTCCATTTTCCCGCTATAGCGGACAACTTTGACCCACACGTCTTGCATAAGGTCTTCTGCTTCCTCTTTATTACGTGTTAATTTCAAACATAAATGATATATATAACGGCCATATTCCTCGTATAGCTCAGTCAAGTCGATTTTCATAGATAATTCCTCCGTTTTGTAACTGTTGACTTCATTATCAATGAATCTCCCATTACAAACTATCGGTTTGTCTTTCACTCAACTTACAAAGTTGTAATGTTCTATAGGGTAGTAAAATAAAAATCCATACCACACTGAAAATATGTGGCATGGATTATAACGTTACCTTTAATCTACTTCATAGTAACTGCAAACAACTTGTCCAACAGCTTTCGCGGCTACGAGGAGCGCATCCTCATCAATATCAAATTTCGGATGATGGTTAAAGTAGGGATTCTCTACCCCTTTTGGTGTACATGCAATGTAGAAAAAGCATGCCGGGAATTTTTCTGCATAATAAGCAAAGTCCTCAGATGGTGACATCGCAGGGAATTCCTTTACTTCTTTAATGTCTTCATCATCCATGCTCCGTAAACTTTCCGCTACCTTCGCTGTAAGCTCAGGATCGTTGTATAACGGCGGATAATCCGGCGTATACGTAAGCTCACATTTTACGTCAAATTCTTCTTCAATCCCTCTAACAATCCGTCTAACTTCTCTCTCAATTGTTTCTTTTGTTTCTACTGTCATATAGCGAATATCGCCTTCCAGTTCTACACTGTCCTTGATCACGTTGAATGTACCTTTTCCATCAAAAGATCCGATTGTAATTACGCCAATATCGAATGGGCTTAATCTGCGGCTAATAATGGTTTGAGCAGCTGTCACAAAATGGGCAGCAGCAACAATGGCGTCATTTGCAAGATGTGGGGAGGAACCATGTCCACCTCTTCCTTGAACTTTTAATTTCATATATGCTCGTCCATTGAAGGAATATCCTGCATGATAACCTACTGTACCCGCAGGTCCCATAGGCAACAAATGTATACCATATACAGCATCTAAATCATCAAGCAAACCAGATTCCACGATGCTTTTTGCTCCGCCCGGCGGCACTTCTTCAGCATGTTGATGAATGATTTTAATAGTACCTGGAATAGAGTCTTTTAATTGGATTAGGCAATCAGCTAAAACTAATAAATAAGCTGTATGTCCATCATGTCCACATGCATGCATGACGCCTTCATTCTTCGATTTGAACCGTACATCTGTCTCTTCAACAATTGGAAGCGCATCGAAATCTGCGCGCAAACCAATTGTTTTTCCAGGCTTTCCACCTTTAATTGTTACGATTATGCCATGTCCATTTCCAACATTCGTATGAATCTCGACATCTTTTCCCTTATAAAAGTCCGCAATAAACTGAGCTGTTTTCTTCTCTTGAAATGAGATTTCAGGATGTTCATGTAAATACCGGCGTATGTTTATGATTTCTTCTTTGCGTGATTCAAGCATGCTCATTAATTCACTTTTCATAATGCCGTCTCCTTTTTTGATGGTGCAGAATGAAAATGTCCTCCATCCCGCACCAAATTATTACTAAGCTTCAGATCTATTTCTATTAATTTGTAGCTTTATTTAGTGTTGGGACTGGTTGTTGCAATGGAACATCTGTAACTTCTGTTGTTTTACCTGCATTTTTAGGTACCATAATCACAATTGAAAGAATGGCGAGTACACCGAAGATGACATTTACGATAATCCCTGCCGATGCTGCTGTCTCAATACTTCCAGCAGCTGCAACTGAGCTATAAACAGTTGCCGAAATCGCAACACCGATTGCACTACCAAGGGAGCTTGCCATTTTGTAAACGCCTGCTGCTTCCCCTACTTTCTCAGATGGGGCATTTGAAACAGATGTATCTGTAGATGGCGTTGCATAGATACCAAGTCCAAGACCGAATAAGACAAACCCAATAAATACGACGACTGTATACGCAAAATCAGGCAAGAAAGTTAGACCCATGACCGCTACACCGATAGTACTGATTATTGCCCCTGCTACCATTGGTAACTTCGCTCCAACTTTTTGAAGGATTTTTTCACCAACACGAATCATCGCGAGAACAACGATTAAATATCCGATCGAAAGCATTCCTGCTTGAAATGCCGTGAATCCTCGACCTACTTGGACATACGTATTAGCAACAACGAGTGTTCCGGCAATCGCATTTAATAAGAAGTTTGAATACGTTGCGCCTGCATATGGTTTATTTTTAAACAACGAGAAATCGATAAGCGCAACCGCTTTTCTTTTCTCTACTTTATAGAAGATAATTGCTCCGACAATGGTAACGACTGCAAGAAGGATAGTAATTGCGCTTGTCCAGCCTAAGTCTGCACCGAATGTAATAAAAACGTTCAATGCTATCATCGTTACGATAAAGATAGCCAAACCACTGTAATCGAATGTAAATTTACCGCTGCCTGCTGCCTTGCTTTCAGGTGTATCTTTAATAAGCCACATAGCAAGAAGAGCAAAAATAATTGAGAAGATAAAAATCCATTTCCATCCCATATATGTTGCAATGGCACCGCCCGCAAACGAACAGACACCTGAACCGCCCCATGATCCGATTGACCAGTAACTAAGTGCACGTTGTCTATCTTTTCCATCAAAGTATGCTTTCATTAACGCGATCGTTGCTGGCATAATACATGCTGCAGAAATACCTTGGATGATCCGTCCGATAATGAGTAGGACAGCTCCTTGTACAAATACAAGACATAAAGAACCAATAATACTTAACACTAACCCGATATACGTAATCTTTTTGCGTCCAATTTTATCTGCGAGTCCACCAGCTGCTACGATAAACATCCCAGAGAATAATGCTGTTAAACTGATTGCAATATTTAACGTTCCATGCGAAACTCCTAAATCAGATTGAATCGCCGGTACCACGTTGACCATCGCCTGTGCAAAAAGCCAAAATGTGATAACCCCGAATACAATCCCAGTGATTAACTTATCTGTACCTTTGTAACTTGTCTCCATTGTTACCCCTCCTAAATTTTTTTAATTCGTTTTGTAAAGAAACGATATATTGGATTAAATAAGGCCTTAGGTTATTGTTTCGTTTCTATACTTCGATTATAAGAAGTTAGGCTGTAAGAAGAGAGTCAATAATTGTTCAGATCACGAGGTGAAAGAGCAAAAGTATTAACCTATCATTTACAGCGGAAAAAATATGGGGTAGATTTTTGTCATTGTCAGGTCCGATATATACAATTGAAAAAAGCCCTCCACTGATGGAAGGCTTCATTTCGATGAATCAATAGGCTTTTCGAATATCAAAAAAGTGAATCGCATTGCTTGTCAAGTTAGAATAAAACGACCATTCATCTTCAATTGATTCATCGAAAATCTCCAAAGAAGGACGACTGGAATGGATAATATAATCAATGATTTCCGCATCCATGCCATACTTACTGTTCAGATTACGCCACTTCGTATAGAGCGCACCATTATTTTTATCAAACACTTGCTTACGGATCTGATAATCTCCTTTGGGGATTCCAGAGACTGTTACGTGTACTTCCTTATGCAGCCTTTGAAGGAATGCCTCTTCCGTGGATAAATAAGGATTGATAATGGTTGTATTCATGATGATTAATTGATATCCCCGGTCATTTTTTGTCATTACGTAGTTCTGATCCTGTGCAACAATCTCGCCTTGTAGACGTTTTAAAAACATCAGAGCAAAATAAGCAGGACGTTTCCCCTTAAGATAGTGGAATAATTCAACGCCATCCATCCGATATCGTAGATCCCTTCCACTTTGCTCATGTGTTATCGTATTAATCCAAAGAGCAATTGTAGTCACGTCTCTGGATATGTCCAATATATTTTGTAAAACCAATGCTCCTCTAAAGAATGTCCCATTCGTATACCGCGTATTACCTGATAATGTGTTCCACGCAACGAGATGAAGCGGTTTTTCAAGATGATTCCTTTTTAAATAGAGCTTCAGTTTATTGGTTTTTTCCTTGATGTAATCCTTTGCCAACTCAAATTCCTTTTCTGCCGTCTCTTCAAAATCAATTACTTCATTCTGATTGGCGTTATAACCGATGAAGTCGATTAACTCGCCATGTTCCAACTGCCATTCATGATGGGTGCTCGTTTTTTCTTTAATGAAAGAAAAAGGCATATACACGCCTACTTGAATGGAAGGAATCATCGTTTTTAATATTTCATGTAATTTTATATATGTTCTCTTTAATTCAATTGCATCCACTACTGTAGGATAAGGCTCATAAAACAGTACATGCCATTGTTTTACAAACGACTCCCCATATCGTTGTAAGCAATGTCTTATGAATTGAACAAGTTTGGTAAAATATTGTTCTCCATCTCTTGATATATCTATATAATCAATCCGAATAAACAAAGATAAATCATGATTCCTCATAAATTCTAAAGCATTATCAATATTAAAATATGGGGAGGTTGTTGGAATCTCTTCGTCCGTCTCTACTTCCGGCGGGATCCCCGTGCTACTAGAGGGGTGACGGACTCCTATAAACCGTAACTGCAAATCCTTTTTTACTTCTATGATTTGCGAGCGAACATCTTCTTTTAACAGCTCAGATATTTCTCCAACGATCAGAATATGATCAGGATAATGTAAGTTCACCTTCGCAAGATCGGATAAGGCAATTGGCAACTTTTCATACCGAAGTTCAGTCAGGTTGTAAGATTTCTGATCATCTACATTCATGTTACTCAACCTCTCTATAATCTCTGATGACTGAATCAGATGTGAAACGTCTTCCTTGCTATAGGTTTGAACTGAATCCTCCTTTTGAACATTATGGGTGTCTCGATAGACATGCGGAGTCACTCCATGTACTTCTTTAAAAAGGGTTGAAAATGCTTTTGTGTTTGGAAAACCATTGTTCATGGCAATTTGCGAGATGGAGTCATCCGTGTAAAGCAGTTCCTTCATGCCATGCTTAAGCCTGATATTCATTAAATAACGACTAAACCCAATCCCCATATTCTGTTTAAAATAGCGGGATAGATAACTTGTAGACAGAAAGTATTTCGACGCAATTTCCTCCAATGTAATCATCTGATCATAATTTCTTTCCATATAGTCAATGATTTGCAATAGGCGCCGATCACCCGTATCTATTTTCTGAATGATACTACCTTCCGCTTTAAAACTTCGGATTAATATAAGGAGCAATTGACAGATATAGCTTGTAAGCTCAATTTGATAGCTTTCATCTTGTCTATAGTAACTAATCATCACATTTGCCAACAGCTTTCGTATGGCAAGAATCTTTTCTTCTCTTCCAAGATCAACTTCTCTTGAATAACATTCAAAGCGATGATTGCGATAGTTTTCATAATGGTGCTCCATGAAACCGTCAGATATGGACAATACCATTATTCTATTCTCTTCATCACCTTGAACTTGGTAAAGCTGATTGCGATTAATGACAAGTAAATCGTTTTCTTCCATATGATAAAAACGATCGGATGTCTCTATTTTTATCTTGCCGCTAAGGACAAAGATAATTTGAATCCCTTTATTGATCCGCGGCACCGTAGCATCAATATGTTGAAATGATATTTGAAAATCTGACAATGGATTGTTCAAACGAATCACCCCTAATTCAAAGTAAATACAAACCTATTATATAGTTGAACCTCTCGCCACTTAACAAACTTGCAGTTTGTTTGAAGTGGGAGATTCCTAAGAACACTGACGTAACCATCAGTTATTGATTAGGCTATCCCCGCAGTACCTACGGTTAGAAGCCTTCCGGCTTCGTTTTTAATATTTTTACTCGCGTTAATATCCCTATCGTGATGCGCACCACAAGAGGGGCAGCACCATTCGCGCAGTGCGAGATGCTTAACGTCTTTATTTTGGTATCCACAAGATGAACAAAGTTGGGAACTTGCGAATGTCTTAGAAACAGCAACAACTTGCTTGCCATACCATTTCGCTTTGTATTCAAGCATTGTTCTAAATTGGGACCAGGATGCTTCACTAATCGCTTTTGCCAATTTACGGTTCTTTAACATGTTTGATACTTGCAGATCCTCAACACCGATGACATCGTGGTTTTTGACAATCTCGGTAGAAATTTTATGCAAGTAGTCCACTCGTGTGTTTGTGATTTTTTCATGCAGGAGGGCGACTTTCCGTTTTTGCTTTTGATAGTTTTTTGCTTCATCAAGTTTACAGTTTCTCTTTAAAGCTAATCGTTGCCTTCTGGAGAGGATGCGCTGTGCATCAGCGAGCCTTTTCTCCATCGTTCGAAAAAACTTGGGGTTTTTGTATAGCGTCCCATCTGACAGGATTGCAAATTCCTTCAGACCGACATCGATGCCGATGGAAGAGCCGGTCTTTGCTAACTGCTGTATTTCCACTTCAGCCAGAATGGATACAAAATATTTCCCAGATGGATTTCGTCTGACCGTTGCATTAAGAATGCGGCCTTCAACTTCGCGACTTTTGGCAAAACGGACAAACCCAAGTTTAGGAAGTTTGATTTTATTTCCTTCAACCGCAATATTTCCATTCGTATGTTTTGTTGTATAGGATTGTACTTTATTCTTTTTCGATTTGAATCGGGGTGCTTTATTTTGCCGTTTAAAAAAGCGTCCATATGAATCTGCGAGATTCCTAAGTGAAGATTGGAGGGCAATGCTGTCAACTTCCTTTAACCACGTCAGTTCCTTTTTCAGCCGTGTTAATGCGGCAGAACAGGAATTGTATGTCAATCCTTTGCCTGTTTCTTTGTAGGTGTCATTCCAACGCGCCAAGAAATGATTGAATACAAAGCGTGAGCAACCGATGGTTTTAGCAATCAGTATTTCCTGTTCTTTGTTTGGATAGATACGGAATTTATACGCTTTATTGACCAGCATTGACCTCACCTCACTTCAAACCTTGATTTTCAATATACCGTTTTACTACTTCGATAGGAGAACCACCAGCGGTTAGCAAGCAAAAACTTCTTGTCCAAAACATTTCCTTCCACAGTTTTTCTCTAACGTGTGGAAATTCCTTTTTGATCATTCGAGAACTTGCACTCTTATAAGCATTGATGAACTTGGACATTTCTGTGTTTGGATGGGCCTTGAATAGAATATGAATATGGTCGGAATCGTGATTCCATTCAACTAATGATATATTATATTTCTCACCAAATTTTACAAACATGTCCTTTGCGTAGTCAGACATTTCATCATTGAAAACTTTTTTTCTGTATTTAACGACCAAAACAAGATGATAATACAGTAAGAACACTGAATGGCTGTTGCTATCTAATTTCATTGTAGTGTCAGCCTTTCTATTGCTTAACACTAATTACACTATTAAAATACTAAGTATTCAAACAAATTAATCTTCAGGCTTATGCCTAACCGACATTCATCTCCCACTTACTCATTGGGCTTTGCCCTTCACATTCCTTGAAGTGGGAGTCTTCTGTCGGAAATTGATAAAAAAAACACCCTAAGCTATAACAAGCTAAAAGGGTGAAAGTGCGGAGCGGTGTAGTTATTCTTCTTCAGCTTCCTTATCAAATCGTTTCGTTATCTTCATCTTCACAATGCGGCTTCGATCCATTTCTTCGATTTCGAAAAAGAGATTTTCATATGTAAACCGCTCTCCCGGTTCAGGTACATGGCCTAACTCCTGCATGACAAACCCGCCAATTGTTTCGAGGTCGCTCGGCAAGTCTACATCCAAGAGTTCGATAGCGTCGACAATTTCAAGCCGTCCATGGCAGATTAACAAATGATCATCTTTTTCATAGACAAGTACTTCCTCATCGAAGTCCGTTTCATCCTCGATGTCTTGACCTATCATCTCTTCAATAATATCTTCATGCGTGACAATTCCAAGAGTCCCGCCATATTCATCCAAAATGACGGCCATATGTTTCTTCTTTGCAAGCATAAGCTTAAACACTTTTTCGACACTTGATGTTGTCACGACGAAAAGAGGTTGATCATCCATGAGTTCGGATAGTTTCTTTTCAGGCTGCATCGACCATTCAATCAGCATTTTCGAATAAAAAATGCCTACCACCCGGTCAATGCTTTCCTCGTACACTGGATAACGCGTGTAAAAGTATTCGAGAATTGTATCCCGTACTTCTTCATAAGTCGATTCGATCGGAAGTCCAATGACATCTGTCCTGTGTGACACCATAACGTCGGAAACGTCCTTTTCAGGGAAGTCAAGTACACCCTTCAACCGAAGTGACTCCTCTTGCAAAAATGTTCCTTCTGTCGATGCGATGTCCACCATTGAACGCAGCTCTTCCTTCGTCAACGTCGCTTCGGTCACCGCGCCTTTTGAAATGATGCGGATAAAGAAGTTTGTGAATAAAGCAAGAAATGCTGTTAATGGGGTAAGTAGTTTGACAATAAAAGAGATAGTTGGTGCTACTACGTATGCAATTCGATCGGCAAATGTCGCCGAAATCGTTTTCGGCAGTACTTCACCGAAAATAATGATGACGACCGTTAAAATCCCCGTCGAAAGTCCAACCTTCCAACCTTTATCGATTGCGATCATCGTCACAAGCGTCGGCATCATAATATTCGCCACATTGTTTCCGATAAGAATTGCCGTAATCATGCGGTCTGGCTTCGAAATAAGATCCCTTAATTTGATTGACTTACGGTCGCCTTGTTCAGCGCGAAGTTGGACCTTCATCCGACTGACCGCGGTTAATGCCGTCTCACTCCCCGATAGGAAGAACGACACGAATAAAAAGAAGCCAAGTGCGATAAACAAAAGTGATTCCTCCCGGTGTTATCTGTACTTCTACAATTCGTTCAATTTAGTAACTTTTCAATATCATACCATACTCATAATATATCCGTCCTTTTAAATAACTTGATTCCCGCCGACATGATATACTATTTTTATTCACGAATTAATTTGAAAAGAGGGATTCACTTGAACCATCTAAAATCATTGGACGCCTATTTCACGGCAAAAAGAGACGAACATTTGAATGAATTGAAGGATTTTCTCCGTATCCCGAGCATTAGCGCATTGTCTGAGCATAAGGGAGATATGCAAAAAGCGGCCGAGTGGCTGAAGGATTCATTCCAAAAAGCGGGGTTGGAAAACCTTTCAATCGATGAAACCGAAGGACATCCAGTCGTTTACGGAGATTGGCTTCATGCGGAAGGGAAACCTACTATTCTTTTCTACGGCCATTATGACGTTCAGCCTGTCGATCCGTTGAACTTATGGGAAACCGGTCCATTCGACCCCGAAGTTCGTGATAATAAATTATATGCACGTGGGGCAAGTGACGACAAAGGACAAGTTTTCATGCATATCAAAGCGGTTGAAGCGCTTATGAATGAAAATGGAAGCTTGCCAGTGAATGTTAAATTCATTATTGAAGGCGAAGAAGAAATCGGTAGTCCGAACCTTGAGAAATATATCGAGGAGAAGAAAGAGAAGCTTGCAGCAGACATCATTGTTATTTCTGATACAGGAATGTACGGACCCGGAAAACCAGCAATTTGCTATGGATTACGTGGTTTAGCTGGCGTTCAGATTGACGTTAAAGGTGCAAAAGGCGATTTGCATTCAGGTATTTACGGTGGCGGTGTACAAAACCCGATCCATGCCATTTCGGAAATTCTTGCATCATTCCATGATCAGGAAGGTACTATTTCTGTTGAAGGTTTTTACAATGATGTACGTCCTTTAGCAGATGAAGAGCGTGAAGCTTACCGTGCGCTTGACTTCAATGAAGAAGCTTTGAAAGATGAAATCGGAGTGAATGAGCTTTTCGGTGAAAAAGGCTTCTCCTATTTGGAACAGACTTGGACACGCCCTACTCTTGAAGTAAATGGTGTATTTGGCGGGTTCTCAGGCGAAGGCATTAAAACTGTATTGCCATCTGAAGCTGGCTCGAAGATTACATGCCGACTTGTCCCTGACCAAGATCCTGAAGATATCGTGAAAAAATTGAGAGCGCATATCGAAAAGCATAAACCGGCGGGAGTAACAGTGACTGTTACCGAGTTCGATAAAGGAAAACCGTTCATCACGCCTTTCGATCACCCGGCTATCCAAGCTGCGGGCAAGTCATACGAAAAGGTATATGAAGTACCGACTGCTTTCACACGTATGGGTGGTTCGATTCCAATCGTGGCGGCATTCGATGAAATCTTGAATTTACCAGTCGTTCTTATGGGCTTCGGCTTATCAAGCGAAAATTTCCATGCCCCTAATGAGCATTTCCATTTGGAGAACTTTGATAAGGGATTACGTGTAATTGGTGATTATTATTACGAGCTTGCTGAGTTTACGAAGGATGAATTGAGGAAGTAAAAAAAGGGTAATCCCGATATACCGGGATTGCCCTTTTTTTTATTCTTCCCCAGCCTCTTTTGCTTCTTCTCTGCCGTAGTATGTCACGATGTCCTCGAGTGGTGTGCGGGTGCGGTTTTTTGGGTAGTCGTCATAGTAGCCGAATTGGAGCATGCTAATGATCCGTTCGCCTTGTTTGACGCCAAGTTCTTCACGGAATTTCGGATTATCGAGGAATGGAGGTGTCTTCCAGCAAGATCCGATACCTTTATCCCACGCTAAGAGCATCGCATTTTGAATGAGCATACTTGCTGCTGCATAGTCCTCGAGCCTTTCCTTTTGACGTACGTCTTCCTTCACAACAACGAAGACGACTGCTCCAGGGGCACGGAAATTCTTCATTTGCTTTTCCAAGTCCTCCTCGGAAAGCTCTTTCCATTTTGGAACTCCGTATTCCTTTAAAACATCTTGGAATTTCACATACTCTTTATTGGCAGCTACGATGAAACGCCACGGATTGCGCAACCCATGGTTCGGCGCCCATCTTGCATCATCTAAAATCTCATTTATATTTTCAAGATCGACCGGCTGCCCGTTGAAGTTCTTGATCGAGCGACGGTTGACGATTGCATCCCTAACCGATAATGCTTGTTCATTCATAATTTTAAATTCTCCTTTTGATCATACTTCCAACTATTATACACAAATTCCTTGCAACAGGAAGGATGGCCCTCTTCACTGGAGATATTCCGACATTTCTTCATTAGGTATTCCGCAAGATTACTTTCCGTAGTATAATAATAAAAGGAATGAAAGTTTTGAAAAAGGATGGCGGACTATGACAAAAAAACCGATTGCATGGATTACTGACAGCACGGCATACATCACAGAAGAATTGAAGCAACACCCCGATTTTTATTCGATACCCTTAAATATACATTTCGGGGAAAAGCAATTTGTGGATGGGATTGACCTTACACCCAGCCAATTATATGAAAACATTAAGAACGCGACTGAGTTTCCAAAAACATCGCAACCTTCAGCAGGGGAATTTGCTGAGAAGTTTAAACAGATTGCCGAAAACTATGAACAAGCAATAGCCGTGCACGTTTCGTCCGAATTAAGCGGAACACTTGCCTCTTCGATGGCAGGCGCAGAAATTGCTGATTTTCCAATAACGTTCATTGATTCCCTATCTGTTTCTTACGGCATTACGGGGTTAATCCAAAAAGGAATGAAGTTGCAGGATTCCGGTGCTTCTGTTAATGAAATCAAGGAAAGTCTTGATAAGATTGCAGGATCATTAAATAATTTCATTCTCATCGGTCAATTGGAGCAACTATACAAAGGCGGGCGTATGAATGGAGTCCAATTTTTCCTTGGCAGCCTATTAAAAGTGAAACCAGTTATTCAAATTACAACTGATGGCAAATTAGAAGCGATTGAAAAAGTACGTTCTGAAAAGAAAGCGCTTCAGTATTTGGTCGACAAAGTGCTTGAGAGGCACCCAACTAAAAAGGGCAAAATTTACTTGATGCAAGGCAATGTGTTAGGGCAAGCCGAGCAGCTGAAGAAAATGATTAGGGATGAAGCTCCCGGTATTGAAGTCGAGATCGGGGATATTAGCTCAACACTGGCGGTCCATGCGGGCGAAGGAACGCTTGCTGTGTTGTGGTATGACTGAACTCAAGTAACAATACAGTAGCACAGAAAAAAGCTTGAGATAAAATTTTTCACCTCAAGCTTTTTTATTTTCTTGCTTCCAGTCATTAAATTCACAATCTTTTATCTGTTCAGGAAAAATTATCGTTAACTTTAAAGAATGCATACTTCGCATTTTCCCGCCAGGCGTAAGAATCCTTGTAGTCCCACGTCCGATGATAGGCGTCATACGTGTGAGCATTGACAAGTGGCGCACCGTTGATGTCCTTCGCGGTGACAATAGTTGAGTGATCGTATCTCCCGTCCCCCTGGAAATCATAGAAAATGAGATCCCCCAAATCCAACTCATAAGGTGAACTGACCTTCTTCGCGGTTAACCCTTTCTTCGACGTTGCCACATACCAATGTAATGAATGCGAAACCGACCAGCTGAAACTCCAAGTCCCACCTTGCAGCCACCAGCCCCGCTCACGGCTTGGATACCCATGCATCGGTGCACCGCCTGCCCGTAGGCATTGCGAAATATAATTCGTGCAATCAACATCGAATGAAGGATATGCCGGATTCCTGCCATTCCACCATTGATCCGCATACCGGACCGCTGCTTCACGATTGTACATACAATAACCTCCCCCTGCCATGGTATGAAGAAGGTGTAAGAGGAATGCACAATAGTTGTGGCATCTAATGTTTTATTCTGAAGTCCTTTTTCACTGAAAATAAAAAGAAGCCTTGCCATAAATTATTTGGCAAGGCTCTAAATATGGAGTATACCGAGTTTGAACTGGTGACCGGTATTAATTAATGATTTGTGTCAATATCCGATTAAACTTATCACGCTCTTCCCAAAAAGCACCATGACCACTGTAGTTAAACGGTACTAACTGCGAATTTGGGATTAATTCATTTTGCTCCTTAGCTTGTGAAAATGGAATAACTTTATCGTGGATGCCGTGAATAATTAACGTGGGGGCAACTATTTTTTGTAGGTCCTCGTACAAATTCTCGTCTCTCAATAAAACAATGATTGCAGCCGTCGACCATCCCGCGGCTTGCATCCCCATTTGAAAGAACCAATCAGAGAATTCTTTGGTTATATACTGAAAGAAAAAGCCATCGATTACTTCCTGCATCAACTTCGGGCGATCATTTAACGTTTGCATAAGATATCGATTCGCAGTTTCCTCCGAAAAACCTAAAGGTGCAGCAGCATCAACAAGTACAAGATGGGTGACTCCGTAACCGTTATACCTTGTCATATATCGAATCGCAATAGCTCCACCCGTCGAGTGACCTACAAGCGCAAAGTTTTCCAATTGAAGTATACCGATAACCGCACAGATATCATCGGCCAATCTGTCTAATGTATAACCGTCGAATGGCTTATCCGAATTGCCAAACCCTCTCCAGTCTATGCCGATACAACGATACCCCAAAGACGGAAGAACATTAAACTGATATTCGAACTGTTTATGGCTCAACGGCCATCCATGTATAAATACAATGGTTTTGTTGCCCTTCGGATTAAGATCTTCAACATACAAATTCACACCCGACTCTACAGTAACCAAATATCCGATAACGATTCCTCCGTTGTTATAATGGCTTCGCCTATAAGATATTCAGCTTTGAAGACAAACGTGATAGTCTTCTGTTCCATGAAAAAGAACCCTACTGCTAAAAACAGCAGATTCTTCTACACCACCGCCATATTCGTCGCTGGAAATTAACAAAAAGGCGAATCAAAACAAAAAAAGAACCTTGCCAAACGTTAGTTTGACAAGGTTCCTTGGTTATGGAGCATTACGGGTTCAAACCGGTGACCTTCACACTGCCAGTTTGATTTGCCACGAACATTAGATGAGTTCAGAATGACAGAATGGGAAAATTCTATGTGTATTTAATTAACTGTTCCCCTGCGGAGCGGTTTTTCTTTATGAGAACCAATATTTGGTGCTGTATATTTAATTAAAGGGGTGAATTGAGTGAAAAATAAGAAAATATTTATTCCGTTAGTTATTGTTCTACTGGCTGTCGTTGCCTATTTCATGTTCATTCAATGGAATAAAGAAATCTTAATAATTGAGGAAAAACCTGGAGTTCCTAATCTTGAGGACGATGGGATTGTAAAGCCAGTAATTGAAGTTTCTGAAGAGAGAAAAATACCTGTTGAAGTGGAGTTGCCACTTTCAATGCACGAGCTTGCTGTACAAGAAATCATTCACGCCATGAGCCATCAAAAAGTGAAAGCCGACGGAAAGTGGGGCTTCCTCCCTTTAACTCAGGAACGTGTTCAACGTCTAATTGAAGTTGTTGAAACAAACGAAAGCAAATACGATAACGCTTCAATTTATTTAGACATTCTCAATCGTTGGGCTGAAAATGATTTCTCGAATGCTGATAAGGAACACAATATTATATGGGAAATGCAGTCCGGCACAATTGGACGAGCTTACGGAGTTTTAAGTTATGAGGAGGAACTGGAGTTTATCCAAAAACATTTTAATGTTGAAATAAAAAAAGTAGAGCCAGAGTGAAATTGGCGCTACTTTTTATTTTGTGTCATTTGTTTTTACAGAGGTGGTAACGTGCTACCCAAAGTCTTGCCGATTTCATTCAGTTTATCTTTGGCAGCTCTTCCCCACACTCGGGAGCCTTCTGCTTCTTCTCTTAAAACTTGCTGATGAAACTCGGAAAAATTGTCTCTTAACCAATACAATTCCCACATGTTATGAAATAGTTTTCCGACTCCTGCAAGCCTGTCCAAGTTTCTCGTGCATGTTTTACAAATTATAAAGACGTTTGTAACTGGATTGGGATATTCCCACTCCCCAACCATAATGTTTGCCGAGTAGTTCGGCAAATCACGCTCGCATACTTCACAATTCAATGCCATGAAATTTCCCCCTTTACTATTAATTCGACTGTAATATAGCAAAAAAAGATGTTTTCTTAAAGCAAATCAGTCTTGTTGGCTCATGTAGTTTTGATATTTTTGCATATTACCATAAAGGGTGGCAAAGACTTCTTCCCAACTCTCACGTCTGTGGTTTTCTTGTGCCAGTGCTTCTACAAAATGATAATTTCCATCGTGTTGCGGAACTGCATCATAAATTCTTTGTTCAAAAGAGCCATGATGAACATTTTCTCCTGCACCTATTTTGGTGCGGTATTCATCAAAAATATCCATGATTGCTTCATGTTGTTCTTCAGTGATTCTGTATTCAAAAAGCAATCTGGAATATGGAGTATTTTCAAATAGCAATTGTTGTCTGTATTCGATAAAATCCAATCTCTCATCAATGGTCATTCTTCTCACCTCCCATATATTCAATTCGACATCTTCCTATATTTTCCTTCAAATAGCTACAATTATTTTGACTCAGTTCTTTGAGTCCCGTCATATTCATGACCAGTAATTGTTGCTAAATCTCTATCAAGCTCTTTTGTCGCTTCAAACATAAAACATTGGTAATTCGGGTTATTTTTGTTTTTAGTGGAATACAGGAAGTTGTGACCGAGCTTCACGAGCTCAACAAAAAGCGACTTTTTATAGATGACTTTTACTTTTGATTCACAATTCATACTTCCGTAACTCCTTATTAATTTCATTCAAACTTTTTTCATCCATCATGTTAGACCCATAATAAATTCTCAGGGCATTTAATAGAATTTCATAACTACTGAGTGTAATCTCAACATAGTTTTCATCAAATATGTATTCACCTACAGCAAACGTCTCTCGAGAAATTTCATCAATAACAGCTTGAGTGGTTACCAACAACGGTCTACTTCCTTTCATATCCCATACGCACCGCATAGCTCAATCATCTCCTGTACTTGTCTGATAATTCTAATCATATCCGGCCAAATAGTTGCTGGGAACCTCGTTAAATATTAATTGAATAACGGGAATAGTATTACTTTAGAATTCACCTTTCCAATTTAAAAATCCTCACTACAATAGCTCCAGATAACAAAAACAAAAATGAAATGGGGAATTAATTATGACAACAGAAGAAAAAATCGCAATTCTTAAGAACAAACAACAAAGCTTAAGTGAAGATTCAGTACGAACCACTCTTGAGGTTTTGGTCGATTTATTGATTGCTAAAGAAATTATCACTTATGAAGAGATAGAAACTGCTATTGAAACGAGGTTTATAACAGAGATTCTTGAAACTGCTGAAGAAATTGGTATTGGGTTCAAACATTAACAAAAACGCACTGGGCATGTCCTGGTGTGTTTTATTTTGATAAACAAGGAAATAAGTCTCACATAGCGAATATATAAATTGGGGGGTGATTATAATGGCACAAATACAATTAGATAATGGAATCATTAAAATCGGAGATATTGTAAATCGGATTGAATACTATACACAAGAAGTTGATTATTCCGTATGCTACCGAGTAACAGGGTTTCAAACATACGAAGGCGAACTGCAACCCAAAGTACTCATGTTAAAAACTGCCACAATGCAACCATACATTACACGAGATGGTGATTTAGCAAGAACCACATGGCTTAGACCTTCCGAAATTTTAAAAAATATTGAATTATCACCAAAGAAGCAATCTTTATTTTCAAAATTCTTTGGTGGTAAATAATTATTATACTCATCATTAAAACCGTCTGGCGCTATCGCTGGGCGTTTTTTTGTTTTCATGAATATAAACAAAGAAACCACCACCGAATGGTAGTGGTCGTCTATTGCAATGTTAATTCCTTTTGTTATCTCGCTTCCGACTTATTAAGTTGTCACTTCCAAAGAAACCTGCATTAGCATGTTTTTCAATTACGGTATTGTCTGCCATATGGACATAATTTAATACAATCCTCAAGTCGGAGTGTCCCAATATCAAGCGCAACGATTCAACATCTCCAGATGATGAAAGATAATGCGTAGCTGCCGAGTGTCTCAGTAAATGAATGTAAAAGCGTTTCGTGATTCCTGCTTCAAGAGCGTATTTCTTAAAGTCTCTCAAAACATTGTTGTTATTTAACATTCGACCTGACAGAGAAAGAAAGAGCAAATCGTCCACTTCCCCTTCAAACAGCGCATTTTCTTCTTGAAGTTGCAACAACAGACGATACGTTTTGTTAGACAACGGTACAATGCGAGCTTTACGACTCTTAGCATTGGTGGAGCGAATTATAATAGTTCGGTTCGTATGGTCAATATCATGCGGGCTAATCAACAAGCATTCGGTTATACGCAACATGGAATCCACTAACAGATGTAAAAGAACATAATCACGAAAATTCTTGAATGATTTATTGGAATGTCCTTTAACCACTTTCAGCAGATTATTCAATTCTTCACGAGTTAAAATCTCAATTTCAACTTCATCTTTTCTGAACCCTTCAAATTTGTTAAATGGATTGTCTTTCAACATTTCTTCCTTCAAGCACCAATTCACAAATGTTTTGAGGTATTTCAAGCGACCCTCAATTGTAGCATCTGATAATCCAACCGTTTGAGCATGTTCTGGAAAATATTTATGTCCTTCATATCGAACAGCTTCATTTTTCATCCAATATACATAATCAGCAATAAATTGAGTTGTAATGTCTGAAAGATATAATGTCCTGTCACTTCTGCTTTCATGGAATTTGGTAATGCTTTTGAACAATCCCACATGCTCGTTTAAAGTAGATGCTCTTAAATTCTGTTTCTGTTTAGCTTCAAGGAACTTTTCAAATACAATTTAGACTGATTCCTTTTTTACTGCTTTTTCTGCTGTCCTCCTGTGTGGTTGTCGTTTTGCAGTTGTTGGTCTTTCATCGAAATACTTCAAAATAAAAAACTCCCATCGTTCTGTAATTTAACAGATGTGGAAGTTTCGTTGCGTTCCACTCAAAAATTGAGTTGAACACTTTCGATATTTGATTAACCAAGGTATGGAGTCGATGGGGATTGAACCCACAGCCTTCGCACTGCCAGCGCGACGCTCTCCCATTGAGCTACGACCCCGTATTATTTTTACGAGTCAATAACTGCCAGCGTGACACTCTCCCAGCTGAGCTAATGCCCCGTAAATCTGATACAATATAAATTATAACATGGTAAGCAAAAAAGACAATAGTTTGGGGGGATCTTCTTGCAGCATGCCGAACGGGAGATAACGGACCAGGTGAATCTTTGCGATCGCAAGGGGATGCTGAATCCCGAGGCGATCGGCTTTGCCCGCCATCCGCTCATTATAAGCAATTTAAAGGGTCATTTCATGCGGAAAAAGAAATGGAATTATTGGTGTGTGTTCGGCGAGGACCTTCTATTTTCTGCAGCAATCAGCCATCTTGATTACGCGGCAGTTTGCTTTGTTTATATTCTTGACTACGAAACGCAGCGCTTCTATGAGAAACAGATTGTGCTTCCGGTTGGCCGAAAAGTGAAGATGCCGGAGGAAGTGCTTGAAAGTGTAAAATTCGTGAATGACCGAATTTCTGTTCAGCTTGTGCATATGCAAGGAGAGACCCATCTTTCCGTTACAATCCCAGATTTTGATAATGAAGTGCTCCATGCCGACTTGCATATCTTACACCCGGAGCATGACGACTCCCTCAACGTTGTCATCCCATGGAAAAGGGATTTGTTTCATTTTACGGCGAAGCATTATTCATTACCTACAACCGGTTTTGTAAAGATTGGTGATAAACGCTACAATTTCAATCCGGATTATAGTTTTGCCGTCCTTGATTACGGACGCGGGGTTTGGCCGCGTGATGCGGAGTGGAATTGGGCAATGGCGTCCCAACGCTCAGGCGGTCGTCGGATCGGACTGAACTTTGGAGGCAAATGGACAGACGGAACAGGTATGACGGAGAATGCAATATTTGTGGATGGCGTTATGACTAAGGTTCATGAGGATGTCATTTTCACGTATAGTCCGGAAAATTATATGCATCCTTGGCATATTCGCACTAAGTTTTCCGATCAAGTCGATATGACTTTTTCTCCTTTCTTCGAACGAACAGCCAAGACGAATGCTCAGCTAATACAAAGAAATGTCCATCAGCTCGTCGGCTATTTCAACGGCCGAGTCAAGCTGCACGACGGTACATTTCTCCGCATCCGACAAATGCTCGGCTGCGCGGAGGAGCATCGCGCTAAATGGTGATTTTAATATGGGGGATACAACAACCGGCCGGGCGCTGGTTGTTTTTTTGTAGAGGAAATGTGGTTATCACCGCTTAGACCGGAGTTATCACCGTTCGATTGTGGTTTATCACCGCTTAGATGGTGTTTATCACCGGTTAGAGCACCTTTATCACCGCTCAGGCGGAGTTTATCACCGACTCGCATGATTTATCACATTCAGAGTACAATTTCTCTTGCAAACGATGCATGAAAAATCCCCACTATTGGTTATCACCGACTCGGCGGGGTTTATCACCGACTCGGGCGACTTTATCACCGACTCTCAGCCTGTTATCACCGACTCTGGGAGGTTTATCACCGACTCTGATGATTTAACACATTACCTTTTGACAGCAACTCCGACTTACTTTGGATATGCACCCCCTGCCCTGCACTTCGGTCGCAGCATCGCCGTCTTTGAACACGGCAAAGCCTTCTTTGGACGAAGAACCACCATCTTTCGACGCACTCCCCTACCCCAGTGTTTAATTTCACGTTTGGAAGGAAATTAATGAAGAGATACTATAACTGGAGGTTTGCTATCATGAGGAACACTTTGAGGGCTGCGATGTTCTTTTTATTCGCTGTGCTTATTTTGGGAGCTTGCGGAAATTCGAATAAGGATGTGGGCAAGGGGCCGGACGAGCCTCTACAAAAGAATAATACACTTGTCGTCAAAGAAGACGTTGAAGGCGGAACGTTGAACTCTGGTTCAGGATATGGGTTTAATAAGTTCGATTTGGAGATAGAGGTTGATGGGCAGGACGTTGTAGATGCGCAGTATGCAGTTGCCAAATCACATAGTGCCTCATACGAGAATAAGTTGGCCGACTTGAAATTGGAAGGCACAGAAGCATTCAATACGCTTGATGGTCTTTTCATGAATATTATGCTGACGAAAGATACTTCGAAGAAGGATGCGATTGATAAGATTATGAAGTGGTTTGGGTTGGATACGTATACGAAGTTCGATTTGGAAGTCGATTTCAGTGATGGAACGAAGTTGGATATTGACGATAGGAAATAACCAAAAGCGGAGGGCGCTCGCCCAACAGAGGTTCGCAGTCTAAGAACGCCGCGTCGTGCGGCAACGACTGCATGACCGGCATCCAGCCGGCCCCAGGCATAAGACAAAGATGCGTAGTGGCGCCTTTTGCCACGAATCAGCTTTATCTTATGACCCGAGCAGTTAGCGCCCGAAGCCAGACGAAAAAAAGGCTGCGTAGAGACGCAGCCTTTTTCTTATATCTTCGAGTCCATCAACATCGTATAGTAAACGCCTTGTTTTTCGATCAATTCGTCTTGGTTTCCGGATTCGATAAGTTTTCCTTGGCCCATGACGTAGACGGTGTCAGCTTTTCGGACTGTGTTCAGTCTGTGGGCGATGACGAAGCTTGTTCGTCCTTCCATCAATCGCTCGAGCGCCTCCTGGATTTGCAGTTCCGTGACGGTGTCGATGCTGCTTGTTGCTTCATCTAAAAGCAGCAATACCGGGTCTGCGACAAGTGCTCTTGCGATGGAGAGCAATTGTTTTTGACCTTGTGAAATTTCTCCCCCGTCGGCAGTCAAAACTGTATTATAACCATCTTCAAGTCTGGAAATGAAACTATGTGCATTAGCCTGTTTCGCAGCTTCTATTACTTCCTCATCCGTGGCATCGAGCCTTCCGTAGCGGATGTTTTCCATGACGGTTGCTTCAAATAAGAATGGATCTTGTAAGACAAATGCCATTTGACTGCGCAGTGTTTGACGTGGCAAGTCTTTGATTGGAATACCGTCGATTAAGATATCCCCTTTATTCGTTTCGTAGAATCGGGCAAGCAGTTGCATAATCGTTGTCTTCCCTGCCCCGGTTGCGCCTACGAATGCTGCAGTTTCACCTGGCTTTACTTGGAAGGAAACATCGTCGATCGTATAGCCGTCCGTTTCGACAGCATAACCGAAGGATACGTTCCGGAACTCGACGTCCCCTTTCAATACTTTATCTGCATGTTCCTTTGCGTCATCTTTCTCAATTGGCTCATCCATTATCCCGAATACCCGCTCTGCCCCGGCGATTGCCGAAAGCACCGTGTTGAACTGGTTGGATAGATCATTAAGTGGTCTTGTAAATTGACGCGCATACTCAGAAAAGATAACAATTGTACCAATTGTGACGAGACCATCACTATTAAGCGCCAATAGACCGCCGACACCTGCAACAATTGCGAAGGCGGCGTTATTCAGAAAGTTCATCACTTTAGGGATGAACCCTGAATATGTCATTGCCCAAAATCCTGTCCGACGAAGGCGGTCGCTTTTTTGAGCGAATTCTTCCATTACCCGTTCTTCTTGGGAAAATGCTTTGACAATCCGCTGTCCGGAAATCGTCTCTTCAATCATTCCGTTCAACTCACCAACCGCTTGCTGCTGTTCTTTAAAGAGCAAGCCTGTTCGGCGAGTGATCCACCGAATGGCGATGAACATGATCGGAACAATTACCATCGTCAACAGCGTTAAAAACGGGCTTAAGTAAAGCATTACAGCCAATGTTCCCGTCAATGTCAAAATACTCGAGAACACTTGGATGAATGAAGAGTTCAACGTCTGGCTGACGTTTTCAATATCATTCGTCAGACGACTCATCAATTCTCCATGCTGCCGTCTATCGAAAAACGTTACCGGCAGCTTTTGAAGATGGGAGAATAAATTCGTGCGCAATCTAAGTACCGTTTGCTGCGCAATACCAACCATCCAAAAACTTTGAAAATAAAGTGTCAATGATAGTCCTGCATAAATTGCAATCAACAGCCCGATGACGCCTGCCAGACCGTCAAACTCCATGGGGATGATGTATTTATCTATAATTGTACCAATCAGGAATGGCCCCATTAGTGCAAGACCTGAGCTAAATAGAACTAGAGTAAGCACCGTAATGAGCAGACCCCGTTGTTCATCAACAAGCTTCCAAATTCTTAGTAAAACTGACTTCCAATCACCCGCCCGTTCTACCTTTTTCCTGTTAGGACCTTTTATATCTTCCTTCTTTATAATCGGTTCATAGCCGAAAGGTTTACGAATTATCCGCACCATTGATGATCACCTCCTCTTCCGACTGGGATTCAGCAATTTTCCGATACAATTCGGATTGCCCCATCAATTCTTTATGGGTGCCGTATCCAACAACTTTCCCCTCATCGAGTAGGAGAATCCGATCCGCACCTCTTGCTGTCTGAACTTTTTGAGTAACAACAAGCATTGTTGCGGCTTCTTCTTCCAATGCCTCCCATAAAGCATTTTCCGTTTTAACATCGAGCGCACTCGTGCTGTCGTCAAGAATCAGGATTGAAGGCTTCCGAACAAGTGCACGTGCAATGGAAAGTCGTTGCTTTTGTCCACCTGATAGATTGACCCCTTTTTGTCCAACACGCGTTCTGTACTTTTGAGGGAATAAATCAATTGATTCGTGAATTTGTGCCTTTTTCGCAGCTTCCTCAAGCTCATCCGGCGCAGCATCAGAATCTCCCCATGAAAGGTTCTCAAGGATTGAACCTGTGAACAGAATTGATTGCTGCGGAACAAGCCCGATCGTATCGCGCAGGTCCTTCAACGGCCAATCATTCACTTCAACTCCTCCGACAAAAATCTTCCCATCGGTCGCTTCGAAAATTCGCGGGATCAGATTTAGAAGGGTGGATTTACCTGATCCGGTCGCCCCCATAATGGCAAGTTTCTCACCAGCCTCGACATGGAAGGAGACATTATCCAATATCGGTTCAGACTTTCCTTGATAATTAAACGAAACGTTTTCGAAACGCAACTCCCCTTTATATTGAGTGAAACTGGAGCTTTCCGTATCATGCTGTTCCAAATCATCGTTCGCAAGCAGTACTTCCTCCAACCGTTCGGATGATGCTTTAGCCCGTGAGAACGCAACAAGGATCCATGCGAACATTGAGAATGCCCCTGTCATCCGCATTGCGTAGTTGACGACGGCAACAAGTTCACCGACTTGTGCTTCCCCAGTACGGATTTCAGTGGAACCGAACCATAGGACGGCCATCAAACTGACGTTCATTACAAACAAGAGAACCGGTAAAATGAGCTCCATCATTCGCATCGCTTTAACAGTATCCATCTTTAATGCATTTGCGACTTTCATGAATCGACTTGCTTCATACATTCCGCGTAAATAAGCTTTTATCAAACGGACTGCCTGTAAATTCTCCTGGATAACGCGGTTGACTCGGTCAAGCCTACGTTGAACGCCAGAAAAATAGCCGACCCCTTTTCGCGCCATGATGAATAGGAAAATGAAAAGAAATGGCGCACCAATGACAAGATACATTGCCAATTTCACATTGACAACAAACGCCATCACCAAACTACCAATAACTAATAATGGCGCTCGCAACATGACACGCAAGCCCATGAATAGGACGTTTTGCGCCATCGATACGTCGCTCGTTAATCTAGTTATCAATCCCGATGTTGGGAATCTTAAAAACGTTGCCATGGAAAATGACTGCACTTGGCGGAATAATGCCTGGCGCAGGTCAAAAGCGAAACTTTGTGCTGCATGTGCCGCAAAATAGGAATTGATCACACCTGAAAAGAATGCGACAAAAGCCAATCCCATCATGGCACTTCCCCACGTCCAAACGACGCTAACGTCTTCCGCCAAAATTCCATCGTCAATGATCTTGGCGATCAATAACGGCTGGATTAGCTCCACCGTAAGCTCCAAAAACATGAGGAGCAAGGCGATGAGCATAGGCCACTTATACGGCTTTGCGTATGAAAAAACTGTCTTCATTTCCTAACCCCCAAAAACTACTTCGTAATACGAATTATTTTTCTCTTGTCACCATTATGCCACAGACTGAGATTTCTGTATAGAGTGCATATTGTGTAATTCAGAAAACCAAAGTGGACATTATCGAACGAAAACAGTGAAATTCCACCACCCTCACAATGTCTTTTTTGGCAATAAAATACTTTATTTGCATTTGAATCAAATTACAATACATATTAATCTCTCATCCTATATAATGGATGATATATGCACTTAGAAAGGGGACAAAAAGATGAGTTCGGCAAACACTACTACTCTTAATGAATTGCCGCAAATCATGGACAGTCTGATACAATTCCTAATGGTGACCCGTACTGACAGTGAAGGCTTGATTACATATACAAATAACAACTTCCTAGTAGCAAGCGACTGGACGCCAAAACGTATTTTAGGTAAGTCCTTCTGGCAAATGTTTTCCGAGGACAAAGAAGGCCAGGCACGGGCTGACGTGATTTGGGACAAGATCTCATGTGGAAAATCATGGTTTGGAAAAGTTGAAAAGCTTTCAAGAAATGGAGAGCCCTACTATGTAAAAATGGTTGCTATCCCAATGATGAATGACGCTGGGATACTTGAATCCGCAACGTTTCTTGAGCTTGATATTACTGAGGATGTGGAGCTGCAAGAAAAATTGCAGCAAATTGCTTTTATTGATTTTGAAACAGGATTGATGAGCCGACATAAATTAGAGGCCGTGGCAAATGAGTATATCAATGAAAACAGACATTTTTCATTCGTCTATATAACAATAGATCATTACTACACATTGAAAGATTTACAATCGAATGAATCAGAGTCCGTTTTGATACGGGAATTCACTAACCGGCTAAAAAGGTATTTCCAAGGGGATCCGATTGCACGAATGGGAGTCAGTCAATTTGTCGTGTTGACAGGCTTCGGAGATTGGTTTGTCCAAGGATTCCTCGAGTTTTTAAAGGAGCAGCCGATTTATCTAGACAATCATTCCTTACCTCTTTCAGTAAGCGGTAGCATTGTTCGCTATCCTGAAGACCAGCAGTCCTATACGCAGCTGATTAAAGCATCTTTGGCCGCTATAAGTAATCACGCTGACCAAGGGAGTAGCAAAATTTCTTCTTTATCTGCCGATTCCCATAAAGGTTTAAATCGTCGTTTCATCATTGATAAAAAAATGCTAACAGCTTTGGATCATAATAATTTACAGGTTTTCTACCAGCCACAATTGGACATTGCGACGGATAAAGTGCAGGTCTATGAAGCTCTTGTAAGATGGGAAGATGAGGAATTAGGGTCTATAAATCCAGATGAGCTTATTCCGATTGCAGAGGAAAATGGATTGATACATGCAATCGGGGCTTTTGTTATTGAGGAAGCCGCAAATCTCGCGATGGAGTTAATGAAGAATGATCAAGATATCAGTATCTCAGTAAACACTTCTGTCAGGGAGTTCGGCGGTTCATCCCAAATGAAAGAGAAATTGATGGGCATTCTGAAAGAAACAAAATGCCCGCCTGAAAAGATCCAGTTGGAGATAACGGAAAAGTTTGCATTCCAAGCTGAGCAGGAACAATCCATTATCCACCAGATGAAAGTTTTAAAGGATACGGGCATTCAATTCATCTTGGATGACTTTGGGACTGGATATGCATCATTTAGGTATATGCAGCATTTGCCGATTTCAAAAGTGAAGATCGATAAGGTTTTTGTGAATTCGTTGTTGACCATGTCGAAGACAAAGCAACTTGTCGAAGGGATGATCCTTTTCGGTAAATCGATGGGCTTCTATGTCATCGCAGAAGGGGTCGAAACGAAGGAACAGTTCGATCTATTGAAGGAAATGGGTGTGGATGCTGTTCAAGGATATTATATCGGGGCACCGATGAAGAGAGACGAAGTATTTTAAAAGACGGAGTACTCCTAGGACGAGTGCTCCGTCTTTTTTATATTTATTAATTACTGAACTCCCTTTTTCTTCATTCGGGATCTAAAAAATAGTTGAATGATTACTTCTGCAAAAACGAGTCCCATTGCGATTGCGCCTGATACCATTAGGGCGCGTGTTGCGAAGGAGATTGCTGTCAGGTGGTCGTTTTCGACGAAGTGGCGCATCGCATTGTATGCCGTGCCTCCTGGAACAAGCGGGATGATACCAGCTACGCTGAAGATGATCATCGGAGTCCGGAATCGTTTTGCAAATATATGAGCAACGAGCGCAACAACGAATGCCCCTAAAAATGAAGCTTTAATAAGGTCGCCCCACAATACATTGAATACGCTATAGACCATCCATCCTGCCATACCTACAAATCCACAGTATGCGAGCATTTTTCGCGGGGCGTTAAAAATGATGCCAAATCCTGCAGCCGCAAGGAAACTGAGGATGGCCTGTACTAACCAACCCATTTACATCCACCCTTCCTAAAAAGACAATACAAGTGCGACACCTGCCCCGATTGCAAAGGCGGTTAGAAATGCCTCCGCCCCTTTCGCCACGCCTG
Source organism: Sporosarcina thermotolerans (assembly GCF_042658975.1). NCBI lineage: Bacteria > Bacillati > Bacillota > Bacilli > Caryophanales > Caryophanaceae > Sporosarcina > Sporosarcina thermotolerans. The sequence continues at coordinate 281,723 of NZ_JBHSRM010000002.1, forward strand.
ACATAAAGTGTCCCGCCATCAAATCGCGAACCGCATTTGTGATCAACAGTCCTGGAACAAGCGGCATAACCCCGCCGATGATTATCTTATCAATCTGCTCTCCCATATTCGCCTGTATAGCTATGAATGCGACAAGCGCCACACTTAAGGCGGCAATGAACTCGGCGAAGAACTTTACTTTTGTAAGTTCCTGGATGATTGTCACGGATACATACCCGGCTCCCCCGGCAAGGAAAGCGGCAGGTACATCCATCCATATTCCTTCATAAAGAATGAGGAAACTTGCACTCGCAATACCTGCTGCAAGAATTTGAAGCCATAATGGAAACATTACGTTCGTCCGTTCGATTTCACGCAAACGTTTATATGCTTCATCTACTGTGTACTGCTTAGCGGATAATTTTCTTGAAACATCATTGACAAGTGCCACCTTTTCGAGGTCAGTGGAGCGGTTTTTAATGCTGATGAGCCTTGTATGATGGGGACTTCCAGGTGACAAAATAATGCCGGTAGGCGTCACAAAACTTTCAACTTCATCAAGACCTTGCGTCCGAGCCATGCGCTCCATTGTATCTTCAACACGGTATGTCTCCGCCCCGGCCTCCATCATCAGACGTCCTGCAAGCAGACAACAATCAATTGCGACCTCTTTATTCGACAAGTCCCCACCCCCGATACCCTTTTTATCAATTTTAGTGGATACATCAATAAAAGACAACGCGATTCTCCGACAATCGTACTTTCCGATGCATATCCGTTGAATCACGCATAAATCCCAGAACTTACGCATAAACTTGGCAATTCATACATAAATCCCAGAACTCACGTATAAACCCGGCAATTCAAGCATAAATCCCGAAACTCACGTATAAACCTCCCCTAACAGTGAACATCAAAAAAACGGGGCATCCCGCTGCCCCGTTTCACTTCATTTCAACTTCAATGAATCAATTTCCATAAAGCTATTCAAATCATAGCTGTTGATTTCACGTGAAGCTATTGTATACAGCTTTTCTCCACTGTAAATTAACCGTTGAACTTGGTTTTCCCACTCTTCATACTGCTGCCCAGCGGCTTTCTCTTTTACCAAATCACCTTTCAACACAATTCCCTTATCTGAAGTGATTTCATATACCAATGCGCCGGATCCTTTATAGTCCAATTCGAATTCCTTATCCGTTTCTTCGTAAATACTTGCAGGAAAGCCGAACAGATTACGATTCCTATGCTGGAACAGCGCTTTGTGATCGTATTGGATCGGAGAATAGGTTCCCTGTCCTCCGATAATTTCTGTGTATTTTTCTTTTGGATTATGGAAATCAGTGACATCGAAAACCGATATTTTCATACCTTTTGTGATGATTAACGGCTCGCCTCCGCCGGGATTTTTCTTCGAAACCGTTTCATATCCAAATCCAATTAAATGATTTTCATCTAACGGGTGTAAATAGTTTGAGAAGCCCGGAATTTTCAGTTCTCCTAACACTTTCGGCTTTGCCGGATCCGCTACATCAAGGACAAACAACGGATCTGTCTCTCTGAAAGTGACCATATAGGCTTTATCCCCCATGAATCGAGCCGAGTAAATCCGTTCGCCTTCTGCAAGGCCTTCCACTGAGCCGACCTGTTGCATGCCGTCATTCAGAATGAACAAGTGATTTTTCGATGGATTCTTTTCATCCCACATATTCCCTTCCGTCATGACGACCCGGAAATTGCCATTGTATTCATCCATCGAGAATTGGTTCAGAATGGTTCCTTTCAATTCCGCGGAGCTATAGAAATCGATTTTTGTTCCATCTAATTTAAACTTAAAGAACTCTGTACTTGCTTTACCTGGATTCCAGATCATCATTTCAATACCGCGGGGACTCTTCTCCATCTCATATTTCATCGCAGTCAAATACAAATGATCCTTCGTCATATACAATTGGTTGCTGCTACCAAGAAACCCCTTCGTTTCGAGCTTCCCTGTCTCCGGTGTGGACAGATCAATTGCCGTTATGACCGTGTACGAAGCCTCCATTGCACCGGGTAAAATTGAGATGTCTTTGAAGTCCAAATAACTCTTTTCTTTTTCCTCATTTGAGTCAAGAATGACCGGTCGTAATGTCTCTCCCTCAATTGTATCCATTGCCCAGAAATACGGATGCATATTGGTCACTAAGTAGAGCATATCTCCGGTTTTCCGTGCGCTGTTCAAATATCCTTCAATTCCGACTTCACGAATGAACTCCGGGTTTTCCGGATCCTTTATCGAATATATTTTCACTGTGCTCATACTGTTTGCAGGCATGATCATATCGGCTGCCACTCTTTTCTCCGAATAGGGCTCGAATTTATCCCCAAGAACAATTAACAAGTCCCCATGCAGGAATAACTGTGAGTCATAGTGATTTTCCTCTATTTTAAGAACGGAAGCGACTTTCATTTTGCTTGAATCCCTGATATCAACGATTTGCACAGACGTCCCACCTAAGATGGTATATAAATAGTCTCCGTTTGTTTTGACAAAATCCGATTCATCGACACCCTCCACTTGAATGTTGGTTGATGAATAGTCAGCGCTTCCACTTTCTGCTTTCGTGGAATCCGCAGGGGAATCACTCAACGCAAACCTTTCCCTTAAGGAACCTTCCCGAGTTTGCATTTGCATATCCCTGATTGTCTCGAAATACGCTTTCAAATCTTTCGCAGAGCTGATCGAATCGATGGAATCGTAAACAGTGAATTCAAGTTTATCTAACTTAAGTGATTTGAAAAACTTACCGTTTACCGCCTTGTCATCTAAATGCAATGTGTACTGCCCTGGTTTTAACCCACTAACTCGAACAATTTGCCCGTCTTTCGAAAGCTCCATCTCAGCCTGTACTTTCTTGCCATGCTGATCGGTCACATAAATATATCCCGCCGTTATAGAATCCTTAACAAGTGGTTCTGAGAAATAGGCATTCCACCCATTATCGGATAGTGCCGTACCTGCAGCGGAAACAGTTACCTTCTTAATCATAAAAGCGAAACATATAACTAACACGATGATAATCGAAGCTGTGCTAATCCAAACAAGCGGTTTTCTCACGTTCTACGCCCTCCTAAATACCTCTTTACAAAGTAGACTGTTTAATCGTAATTTAGTTTCACTTTAGAAATAACATTTCTATTAATCAACTTGAATATGATAGTATTGGTGTGTATTAAAAACAAAGGGGGATTTAGAGAAATGAAAACGCTAACAAGATGGTCGAACACGATCATGGAAAGGTATTTACCGGATCCTTACATATTCGTGGCCATTCTAACGCTCGTCGTCTTTTTACTTGGCATGGGCCTGACTGATTCAAGTCCGCTCGATATGACCGTCCACTGGGGTAATGGATTCTGGGGGCTTCTTGCATTTACGATGCAGATGGTGATCGTATTAGTTGCGGGGCATGTATTGGCAAGCAGTCCGTTTTTCAAGAAAATATTAAGTTCAATGGCAGGATTGGCGAAATCGCCAGGACAAGCGATTCTGCTTGTAACTGTCATTTCACTCATCGCTTGTTGGATCAACTGGGGGTTCGGTCTCGTCATCGGAGCGTTATTCGCTAAGGAAATCGCAAAGAAAGTGAAAACTGTCGATTACAGGCTGTTAATCGCAAGCGCTTACTCTGGTTTCATCATTTGGCATGGCGGACTCGGTGGATCGATCCCATTGTCTATTGCAACAGAGAATCATCCTTTCGCTAACATGATGGGTGTCGTCCCTACTACGGAAACGATTTTTTCAACGTATAATTTATTTATTATTGCAGTCATTTTTCTTACTTTACCGTTGTTAAACCGTTTCATGATGCCAAAGCCGGAGGATACGGTTACCGTCGATCCAAAACTATTGGATGATGAAATCGAAGTGGAAGAGGTTCAGGATAAAACGCCTGCTGCACGCCTCGAAAACAGTGTAACCCTTTCGATGCTTGTTGGTGCCTTAGGTGTCGTCTATCTCGTAAACCACTTTGTCACCAAAGGATTCGACTTGAATTTGAATATCGTCAACTTGATTTTCTTTATTCTTGGCATCATTTTCCACGGGACACCGAAACGTTTTCTTGCTGCAGTTGCGAATGCAGTGAAGACGGCTGGCGGAATTATCATCCAGTTTCCGTTTTATGCTGGTATCATGGGCATGATGGTAGATTCAGGACTGGCGAGTGTAATGTCCCAATGGTTCGTAAGTGTTTCAACAGCGGCGACATTCCCGCTCTTCACATTCTATGCCGCTGGTCTTGTTAACTTCTTCGTACCGTCAGGCGGCGGCCAGTGGGCAGTTCAAGCACCAATCATGCTTGAGGCAGCCCAAACTCTTGGCGTCAGCTACTCGAAAACCGCGATGGCGATTGCATGGGGTGACGCTTGGACGAATATGATCCAACCATTCTGGGCATTGCCTGCACTCGCGATTGCGGGATTGCGCGCGAAGGATATCATGGGTTACTGTGTGTTCGTATTACTATTGAGCGGTATTGTGATCAGTATCGGTCTATTCTTCTTTTAATGGAATAGGAAAACATCCGAAGTGTCTTTGACGGCTTCGGATGTTTTTTTGTTTTATGGTGAATGCAGTGTGCCGCGAAGAATGGACCTTTGGGAGAAAGAATGGACCTTGGACGCGGAAGAATGGACCTTTGAGAGAAAGAGCGGACCTTGGACGCGGAAGAATGGACCTTTGAGAGAAAGAACGGACCTTGGACGAGGAAGAATGGACCTTGGATGCGGAAGATTGAACCTTTGTCAGGTCAACGTAACATTAAGTTCTCCTTTACTCCATGGGAGTTCCCGTTAACGGGACAAGAGTTCTCCTTTACTCCACGGAAGTTCTCGTTTATGCAGCAAGAGTTCTCCTTTATTCTACGGGAGTTCCCGTTAACGGGACAAGAGTTCTCCTTTACTCCACGAAAATTATTTATGCCGGGAGATTCGCTTCTCCCGGCATTTTCAACCTATCACTTCGATACAAGTTACAATTGCTTTTTTTAAATTTTCATGTGACCAGCTTGGCACTCTGCCATGTTCAACCGCGAGTTCATGGGAAGCAGGGATATGAATGAAACCCGCAAGCATATCCGGACGCTGTTCATTCACATAATGCAATTCCCGATACATGACATGGTTGCATAAATAAGCCCCTGCTGTATTCGAGATTTCCGCAGGCAACCCTTTCCCTTTCATAGCCTCGACCATTTTTCGGATAGGTAGATTCGTGAAATACCCATCTGCCCCTCCTTCAACAATCGGTTCATCAACGGGTGCATGTCCACTATTATCCTTCGCACCGTCATTGACATTGATGGCGATCCGCTCAGGTGTTACTTTAAATCTACCTCCCGATAGGCCAAGCGATAAAACCGCATCCGGTTGTAGTTTTTCAATATGCGAAATAACGAGGTCGCCGGAAACACTGAAATCGACCGGCAGGATTTCGCTATGAATTTTGTATCCCCCAATTTCCATGCCATGCAATTCATCAGCAATCTTTTGGGTTGGGTTAATCGGAAAGTTCAAGAATGGTTCAAAACCAGTTAGCAATAATTTCTTCATTTTCAACATCCCCCTTTACAACATTATAACGGAATCCGAACTATTTTAGGTAGTTGTCTGAAAGTTTATATTGCACCTGTCAGGGAATACTCCAATACATTGACTTTTCCAAGGAGGAGTATGAAATGACGAAAGATAAATACGAGAAAAAAGATGAGCAAGTGACGCCTCAAACCCAAGACCATCAGCCGGGGATTGAAGCAGAAATGGATCCACCACCATTATATGATGATGAAAATTATAAGGGGTCTGGAAAATTAAACGGGAAAAACGCCTTGATTACAGGTGGCGATAGCGGAATTGGACGCGCCGTTGCAGTCGCCTTCGCAAAAGAAGGCGCGAATGTGGCGATTGCCTATTTAGATGAGGCTGAAGATGTTGATGCGAATAAAACTGTTGAACTTATCGAGAAATATGGTGGGAAAGCGAAGAAAATCCGTATAGATATAAGTGAAGAGGAGAATTGCGAGCAGCTGATCGACGAAGTAGTGCGGGAGTTCGGCAGTTTGAACATCCTTGTGAACAATGCAGGAAAGCAGTTTCCTCAGGATGACATCTCCCAAATTTTGGGCGATCAGCTTCGTGAGACATTTGAAACGAACTTCTTCGGTTTGTTCTTTTTGTCAAAGGCTGCGTTGGCGAATATGAAGGAAGGCGATTGCATTATCAATACTTCTTCCGTTACGGCCTATAACGGTTCCCCAGGATTAATCGATTATTCAGCAACGAAAGGCGCTATTACTACATTCACCAGGTCACTCGCCTTGAATTTGGCCGATAAAGGCATTCGTGTAAATGCGGTCGCGCCTGGCCCAATTTGGACACCACTTATTCCCGCGACATTTGACGCGAAAAAGGTGGAGCAGCACGGGGCGGATACACCGGTAAAACGCCGTGGCCAACCCGCGGAAAATGCGCCTGCTTATGTATTTTTGGCTTCGAACGATTCAAGTTACATGACCGGGCAGACGATTCATGTTGACGGTGGAGATTATGTGGGGTCTTAATTTGTAGGGGTCCGGGTGTTTGGGCGCGAGTTGTATTTCTTGAGCACGAGGATGCATTTCTTGAACGCGATGCTGCCTTCCATGAGCACGAATCGCTTTTCTTGAGCGTGGAACTGCCTTCTATGAGCACTAATCGCTTTTCTTGAGCGTGATGCTGCCTTCTATGAGCGCGGGAACACACTTCTTGAGCGTACAATTTCAAATGGCAACCCACGTACAAATAAAACATCCAAAAAATGCCTTCCACGACCAGGTGGAAGGCTTTTGATTCATATTATTTTATCGTAACTCATAATCTCACAATAACTTCTGTTCCGTCTTTTGCTTTAACGTTTACTAATCCAGTTCCCTTATGATTTCTCATCTCGGAAACGATGCTTTTGAGTTCATGTTTATCCAATTCTGGAATTGTATATGCTTTCGACTTATCATCCGCATTTTTAGCGATTTGCTCGTTTATCAGTTTCCGTAGCCTATTAGAGCTAATAATTGATATTCCTAATGATAGGAAAATGTACGGTAGCGGAATGGAAAGTTTGAACTTTTCGGTTTTAACTTTGACTTTCAGCATATTATTCGATGAACACGGAAACTGTATCGCCATCGGCTGATTTGACGTCGACGATTGGTCCGTCCAATTCATTTTCGATTGCTTCGATGAGTATATCGATATCAAGGTCTTTCACGTACTTCTCGGATTGAGGGATATTCCCCGCGATATTGTACCCCGCTTTAAGCATGACTTTGATGAGCTTGATTGGCAAGTTGACGGACACATTATCATTATCCGAAGATACTACCCTAATTTTAAGTGTTTTATCTGCATATGCAGTCTTCTTCGATGATAGACTGCTCCCGGATTCCCTATTGTTCAATACTTCGATTAGCTCGGATGCCTTCGTAGCATCGACTTTCCCCTCTTGCACCATCGTTAACACTTTTTCAATTTCAGTTTTCATCATGAATTCCCCCTATTCATCTTTTAAAAGCCGTAATGCTTCTTCTGCGGAGATTTCTCCGCTTTCCAACATAGCAACAACACTTTTCTCATCGACATTGGATTTCTTTTTCACTTCGTATCCAAGTGAGCTGACGACGTCATTCAGTTTACCCCGTACGGTTGGATAGGAAATTCCCAATTCCTTTTCAACCTCTTTGATATTTCCCCTACATGCCAAAAACACTTCAACGAAATGGAGTTGTTCGCCCGATAAGGCAGCTAGTTTTGTTAATTCGAACTCATTTTCAATGGTTGTATGGCATTTTGAACAATGCAGCCTGGTGACTTTCAATGTTTCGTCGCACACAGGGCAATGGCTAATTATGGGGTATGACATAACCGGTATCACCTCTCCCCTTTCAATTAATACCATCATATGTTAGTTCTCAATTAAAATCAACCAAAAACTTAAATATATTAACTTCCGCATTAAAATAATTAATTTCATGTTTGTTAATAGCTATAGATTTTAATTTCAAAATAAAAAGTGGCAAAGCCTACCGTAGACTTTGCCACTTTTAACTACTTATTTTACTGTCGGATTGGAAATTGAACCCATGAACAGTATGGCCCCTGTTTCATCATCGGTAATCGCAATGAAAAACGGGCGGTTCACTTCCATGATGAAAGGATCGTCAGGAGGAGCAGATGTGACTCCTACTTCGACACCAGTTACAGCTGCCGCTTCTGTTCCTTCTTCATTCACATCAATATATGTTTTTTGTTTGACTCTGTTAATGAGAAGAGATTCGTCCCCTTCGATCATCTTGCTGAAATTAGCACCTTCCTTAAAAGCGCTCTTCATGCCAAGGGCTTTCAAAGCTTCATTCAGCTCCGTTTCATAGGCAAGTTTGAATTTCGGGAGAAGGATTGTTCCACGCGTTTTTTTCATTCCTGATTGGATTTTCTCCCAACTCTCGGCAGATAGATCGCTTTCAAATTTTTTCAAGTCATTTGGAAGAACAATCGTCATGCTCATTCCACCGTCTGCGTAAGGAAGTTTAATCGCCTGGTAATCACTATTCGCCATGTAGGATAGTTTTTCTTGAAGCGACATGAACGGTGCGTTAATTTTATTCCCATCCGCAAGATGGAACGTCCGATTTTCGGTTAATCTTTTATCGAATGGGTATTGCCAGTCCCCTTTGAAATAAATTGCATTCAGTAGCATGGCGACTAAGTTTTCATCCAAATTGCCTTCAACCATTTTGTCGATTTTGCCATTCGTTGCTTCCTTCACCCAGTTATTAATGCGTTTTGGTGAGTCATCGCTCGCGATATCGATTTCCTGGATTTCAGCATTGAAGTAATCCTTCGCTCGTTTGGCAAAGTCATCTTGGAAACGGTAGTCTTCATTGAGCCAAATGGAATTAGCGACTTGTAGCTGAATGCCATCGGTAGCTTTATTCAACATAGTCATTAGGGATGCATTTGCTTTATTTAATTCTGTCGCATCCATCTCTGGTATTTGCAAGGCTATCGCGATTTCTTCCTTTGTTACACCGTCCGCTCCGTTATAAACAAGCGCCAGTGCCATTAACAGACTCGTTGGTGAGATGAATAGATTTCCGTCATCATCCTTTTCAACTTCATCCAATAAGTTAAATCCAAGCTCATTATTCGGGGTGATAATCTTTTCATAGTCCTGTTCACCGAATTCCACGTCTTTGGAAATTTGCAGACTGTTATGGTTTGAATCAGTACCGCAACCCGATAAAGGTATTAATAGGCTCATGCCGACTAACGATGTAGCGATTTTCTTTTTCACTTCAACCACCATCCTTTGTTCATTAGACCGAATTTGATTGGGTAAAGTTACATTTCCCATCTCAGAATGACGCAAACATGATGTTCCCGTGCTATAATCATAATAATAAGAATTGTAAGCCGAGGTGATTATATGGTATTGCCAAAAGGAAAAAAAACATATTCCTATGCAGATTATTTGGAGTGGGACAATGATTTCAATTCAGAAGCACTAAATGGTGAAATAATTAGTATGTCACCTTCTCCCACCCCAAAACATCAAGATATCGTCGGCGAATTGACTGCAGAGTTCAAGATGTTTTTACGGGGCAAGAAGTGCATGGCTTTTTTGGCACCGATGGATGTTTGCTTGTTTGCCGATAAGAATACAAAAGCAGATGCTATTTTGGATTGGGTCCAACCTGATTTACTCATAGTTTGCGATCCCCATAAAATCGGCGATAAAAACATCTACGGCGCACCCGACCTAATTGTAGAAGTGTTATCACCATCAACCGCAAGAAACGATCGCTTAATCAAATATAATAGTTACGAAAAAGCCGGGGTTAAAGAGTATTGGATTGTCGACCCGTATAATATGACAGTCGAGATTTATTCACTTCAGGGAGCTTCATTTGTGCAGGCGGGAATCCTTGCGAAAGATGATTTGCTGACCGCTGGGATTTTCCCCGAATTAGAAATTGACTTAAAAAACATATTTAAGGAGTAAAGTGCCGAAGGATTAACCCTTTGGCGCTTTTTTCCATCGGGGAGAAATTGTGTAAAAGTTTTGCTCGAGTTAGCGTGCGTTTTGCTCGAGTTCGGATTGTTTTTGCTCAAGTTTGTGCATCTTTTGCTCGAGTTTCCCCTACTTATGCTTATCTTGTCACCTTCGCCCTACCCTCCGACCATAAGAAAAACGCCAAGAGCTCGCAGACTCTTGGCATTAACCGACATGTCATTCATTCAAACGGCCATTCCGGCAGCATATGACTTAACTTTTTATCTTCCCGGTAGCCCAATACGTACTCCGCCTGCATGATCGTATGGATTTCGCGGGTTCCTTCATAAATGACCGGCGCTTTCGAGTTTCGGAGGAATCGGGCGACTGGATATTCGTCCGAATAGCCGTAAGCTCCGTGAATTTGGAATGCATCGTCTGCAGCTTTATTCGCAAAATCGCATGCCTGCCATTTGGCAAGGGATGTTTCGCGTGTGTTGCGCAGTCCTTTATTCTTCAATTCACCTGCACGGTAAACGAGGAGGCGGCTCATTTGATAGCCCGCTTCCATATTGGCAATCATTTGTTGGACAAGCTGATGCTTACCGATCGGTTTCCCGAATGTTTCGCGCTCATGGCAATACTTCACGCTTTCCTCAAGGCAACCCATGATTAAGCCGACCGCTCCTGCTGCGACTGTGAAACGCCCATTATCAAGCGCGGACATCGCAATCTTGAATCCTTCACCCTCTTGACCTAATAGGTTCGAGGCAGGAATGCGCATGTCTTCGAAGAATAATTCTCCCGTATTGCCCGCCCTGATGCCGTACTTTCCTTTAATCGCTTTCGATGAAAAACCCGGTGTCGTGCGCTCGACGATGAAGGCACTGATGCCGTGGTGTTTCTTCGATTTATCGGTATAGGCGAAAACAAGGAAATGATCCGCCACATCGCAAAGCGAGATCCATGTTTTCTGCCCATTGATGACGTATTCGTCCCCATCGCGCACGGCTGTCGTCGCCATAGCTGCAACGTCTGAGCCAGCTCCTGGTTCTGTCAGTCCGAATGCACCGATTTTTTCACCCTTTGCTTGTGGAACTAAATATTTTTGCTTCTGTTCTTCTGTTCCCCATTGCATGAGCGTCATTGAGTTTAGACCGATATGGACGGAAACAGCTGTCCGGAATGCCGTATCCCCGCGTTCGAGTTCTTCGCAAAGGATGGCGAGTGAGTTATAATCCATTCCACTGCCGCTGTATTTTTCAGGGATGCAAACACCCATGAATCCCAGGCCGGCTAACTTTTTCCAAATGGCTTGGTCGAATCCACCTTCCGCGTCCCATCTTTGAATATGTGGCATGATTTCATCGTCTACAAATTGACGGGCTGTCTTTCGTAACATCTTTTGCTCTTCAGTAAAACTAAAATCCATCCTCTCCCACCCCTTACCCTGTATTATAATTTCCATGATTACCCGGATTTCCGCTTCAGGCGGACGCTTTCCGCGGGCATGGCTTCAGCCTCCTCGTCGCTACGCTCCTGCGGGGTCTTCAGCTCATGCTATTCCCGCAGGAGTCGCCGCCTTATGCTACAATCCTAAAGCATTGCAGGACTACTAAGTTTTTTTATATATGATTAAACATGCGTTTTGACAGTCTCTTCGATAACGACTCCGCGGTTTTTCATTTCCTCGATGTATTGCTCGCCCGGTACAATATTCTCCGGTGGATGAACGCCGCGTTTTGTGATTGTTCCATTGCCTATCATTTGTGCGACGATTGAGATTGTATTTGCTGTTGCGCGGGCCATTGCGGTTTCATTAACAGACAAATCCTTTTCCGTCACCAAATTATATTCATATGTCGCTGGAATGCCACGCGCTTCGCCGCTGACAATTACTCGAAGGAGGACTGCATCTGATTTGTCGCCCAACCGTAATTGCGGGGAAAGCTGTTCACGCATTACATCACGGACTTTCACTTTTCTATCGCCAATCGTCACTTCGGTGTCGCGCGACAACAGTCCAAGGTCGACAAGCAATTTGAACTTTTCGGCATGGCCTTTGTAACGGATTGTCTTATATTCTAACGTTTGCACATTAGGGAATGTCTTCGTTAATGTCGATGTTCCACCGGAAGTATGGAATGCCTCCAATTCACCAAATCCATCGAAATAGATTGGTTCCACTTCGGATAATGATGGAACCTCAACTAATTTTCCGTTGCGGATGACATGGGATGGATCTGTGTAGTGATCGAAAACGCCTTCGAGTGAAAATACAACATTATAATTCAACGGAGGCTCCGGCTTCACGGGGATTCCACCGACATAAAGCTTGATGGTATCGACTTTTTCTAATTTTTCGGCACCGTATCCCGCAAGAATGTTAATCATACCGGGGGCTACCCCGAGGTCTGGAATGATTGTGACTCCTTTTGACGCGGCTTTATCTGCAAGTTCCAATACGGCATCCGTCGCACCACCAATATGTCCGCCGAGATCGATGGAATGGACGCCGATGTCAACGGCAATCCGCGCAACTTTTTCATTGAATGTATAGAAAAGTGCATTGATGACGACGTCCCCAAGAGCCATCACTTCCTGCAATTGGAGATCATTCGTCGCATCAAGTTGCAAAAGATCCAATTTATCGGACATGAGCTGTTCCGCAAAATCTTCCGCCGGTCTTAAGTTCAAGTCAGCCAAATATACTTTCGTCACATCGTCACTTTTCACAAGGTCGCGTACTGCCTCTTTCCCCATCAACCCCGCTCCCAATACGACCACTTTCATATGAACATCTCCTTATCCCGAAATTATATTATCCCGCATTAACTGGCTGTAATGCCCCCCTTTTGGGGAAACAGCCAGTAAATGCCCGATTGGTTCAACTAACAATCAGTGGGGAAAAGCGTCCACTGATTGAAGTTTCACTTTATTCCGTGTCGATTTGCGCCCGTTGTAATTTCCCGCTGAAATCTACGTAAATGCTCTTCCACTCCGTGAATACATCAAGCGCCGCCACTCCCGAATCGCGATGCCCATTGCCAGTTCCTTTCGTTCCTCCGAACGGAAGATGTATTTCCGCTCCTGTTGTCCCTGCGTTCACATAGACAATTCCTGTGTCCAAATCCCTTTGCGCGCGGAATACTTTATTGACATCCCTCGAGAAAATGGAGCTGGATAAACCATAGATGACACTGTTGTTCACTTCGATTGCTTCATCCAAGCTGCTAACCTCAATCAGCGAAACAACTGGTCCGAAGATTTCCTCTTGCGCTAATCGGCTATCCCACTTCACATCAGTGAATAAAGTCGGTTCGAAGTAGTGACCATTCGCGAATTCCCCTTCTGTCAGCACATTTCCACCCGCCAACAGTTTCGCGCCTTCACCTTTGCCGATTTCAACATAGCTTTGAATTTTCTCCAACGCCTTCCCGTTGATAACGGGCCCGATTTTAACGGACTCGTCCAAACCGTTTCCGATTGTCAAACTCTTCATGGAAGTTAATAGTTTTTGTTCAAGTTCTTCCTTTACATCTTTATGCACAATGACCCGGCTGCATGCCGTGCAACGCTGGCCCGCAGTTCCGAATGCGCTCCAAAGAATCCCTTCAACAGCAAGATCGATATCTGCATCATCCATGACGATGACCGCATTTTTACCTCCCATTTCAAGAGACACTTTCTTCAAATGGCGTCCGCCCGTTTCCGCAACATGGCGCCCTGTTTCCGTTGAACCTGTGAATGAAATGACACGGACATCCGGATGTTCGATCATTGCCGATCCTACCTCGGACCCTGAACCGAAAACGATGTTCGCAACACCTGCCGGCAATCCGACTTCTTCGAAAATACGAGCCATTTCATAAGCCATCATCGGTGTTTCCGTCGCAGGCTTCCAAACGAATGTGTTCCCCGCGACGATTGCAGGGAACGACTTCCACGTTGCGATTGCGACAGGGAAGTTCCATGGCGTAATCAAACCGACGACCCCAATCGGTGCACGTACGCTCATCGCGAATTTATCTTGCAGCTCGGAAGGTACTGTTTCCCCAATCAGTCTGCGTCCTTCTCCAGCCATATAAAACGCCATATCAATACCTTCCTGGACTTCACCGCGTCCTTCCTCGATGACTTTCCCCATTTCACTCGTCAACACTTGCGCCAAATGCTCTTTTCTTTCCTTCATGAGATTGCCGATTGCATATAAGTAATCCGCTCGTTTTGGTGCAGGCACGAGCGCCCATTTTTTCTGGGCCTCTTTAGCTGCCTTAACGGCCAGATCAACATCAATACTTGTCGATAATCGTACTTGCGCCAGCTCTTCCCCGGTTGCTGGATTCGTGACGGCAGTATACTCCGCTCCACCGCTTCCTTGCCAAGATCCCCCGATAAAGTTGTTCAATTGCATGTCTTCATTTCCCCTTTCCTACCGGACTTTTGAAAACCCTTTCACTTTATCCACTTCGACATTATTAGGCTTAAATCCTTCTTTTAATGAAATACAAAAAAACGGTGCAGGAGATTAATCCTGTACCGTTTCTGTATCAATTTTATCGTCTGTCGCCACTTGTTCAAATTTCGGTGGGCGAACCCTTTTGATGAATAATGTGAGGAACAATGCTGCAGTGGCAATGATCGTTGCAATAAGGAATGAGAAATTGATGCCATCAAGCATTGCTTTCATTTCAATTTGTTGCTGGAATGTTGCCAATGCATTTTGATCTGATGGTATAGTACCGGATGTTGCCGCTTCTTCCGCAAGCGACATGCCGGACTTTTCCATCCTCTTCGTCATTATCGTTAGAAGTATCGCAGAACCGATTGCACCGGAAACTTGTTGCAATGTGTTATTCATCGCAGTACCATGCGGGTTCGATTTCATCGGCAATTGGTTAAGGCCGTTTGTCATGATTGGCATCATTACCATCGACATCCCGAACATCCGGACTGTGTAAAGTGCCATCAAGTAATAATACCCTGAATGCAATTCAAGTCTACTTAAATAGAATGTCGTTATAACTGTGATCACTAACCCAGTGATTGCAAGCACTTTTGCTCCGTATTTATCGAAAAGCCGTCCTGTGATCGGCGACATTAATCCCATAATGATCGCCCCAGGCAACATAAGGATACCCGCTTCAAACGGCGAAATGCCGCGAACTTCCTGAACGTAGAGCGGAGTCAGGATCATCCCTGAAAACATCGCTACCGATAGGACAATGGAAATGACGGATGCAAGTGCGAACATCGGATATTTATAAATCCGGAAGTCTAACATCGGGACTTCCATTCGTAATTGACGAATGATAAACGTAAGCAAAGAAATCGCTCCAATTGCGATTGTTCCATAAACGATTGGAGCATCCCAGCCTTTATCCCCCGCTGAACTGAAACCGTATAGTAATCCTCCAAATCCGATACTGGAGAGGATTAACGAGAAGACATCCAGTTTCACGTCTGTATTCGGGGTAATGTTTTTCAATTTGATAAACGCAAAGATGAGCGTTAGAATCGCAAACGGCAAAACGATTTCGAAAAGTGTACGCCATGAGTAATGTTCGACAATATACCCCGATAAAGTCGGTCCGATTGCAGGAGCCGTGAACATGACGAGACCGAACATCCCCATCGCCGACCCCCTTCTTTCAATCGGGAAAGCGACAAGCATGACGTTCATCAATAACGGCATCATCAATGCAGAACCGGAAGCCTGAATCATTCTTGCCGTGACAAGCAGGCCGAATGTCGGTGCAAAAATTGCAAGCGCAGTACCGATTGAAAACAACGTCATCGCAGTTAGGAATAATCTACGGTTTGTAAACTTCTGGACAAAGAAGGCACTTGCCGGAATCATAATACCATTGACTAACATAAAGCCTGTCGTTAACCATTGAACGTCAGACGGTTTAACTTCAAATTCATTCATAATGACCGGCAATGCAATATTCAACAATGTATTATTCAAAAAAGCTACGAACGCCCCGAAGAACAGAATTGCAATCATTCCATATGGAGGCTTTTCGTGCATCTTTTTTATATCAATATCCAATTAATTTTCCCCCATTCAATCTTACATTTTTTTCGACACGTTCTTTAGTTTATACCCGGAGTCTAAAATAATCAATACGAGAAACCGTTTTCATATAAAATAAATTTGCTTTCACTGTTATTACGGCGTTTTCTTTGATAAAATCATTTTGTACCATTAGTCCAAAGTCGAAATTAGATAGGTGATATAGATGAACGAGCGTAAACGGCGGGTTATGCAAACCGCTCAAAAAGTGATTATCGAGAAAGGCTTCGCATCAACATCCGTTCAGGATATATTGGATGAGGCCAAAATTTCCAAAGGAACGTTTTATAATTACTTCACTTCCAAAAATGAATGTCTCATTGCAATCCTCGAACATGCGGCTGAAGAATCGATTACCCGAAGAAGGGAACTGCTTGTCGGGCGGGATAAAAGCGATAAAACGATTTTGGTGCATCAAATCCTAGTTAGAATGCATGTAAATCGAGAATTGAATCTGCTGCCTGTATATGAGGCGATTTTTTATTCCGGAGATGAAGAGCTTCGTAATTATGTCAGATCCCATCACATCAAGGAATTAACTTGGTTATCTGGACGGCTTGTTGATATATACGGTATTGAAGCGGAACCTCATATAACCGATTGTTCCATCATGATTTTAGGCATGATTCAACAGCTCACCCATTTCCGAAAAGCCGCCTCGTCCGAGAAACCCGATATTGAAAAACTGGTACATTTCGCAATGCGACGTGTGGACGGCATTATGCAGGATTTAATCAAAAGCGGGGATACTTTACTTGGGCCGTCTATGCTTAAAGCAATGTCTATGAACCAGCCTTCGATTGATGAGATGAGAAACATAATTGTACAAAAATTGCATGCCACTGAGGAAAAGTTTGTGAAATGCGGGGATGAAACCGGCCAACAATATACGGACTTCCTTTTGAATGAACTAGAATCTCAAACTCCGCGACTTTCGATTTTGGAAGTTGTTTCGCGTTCATTGAGAGAGTTAGGTGCGGATAATGAACATGCAATCAATATAGATGAAGTTGTATTATTACTATGGAAGTATATTGATAAAATCAAAAAGAATCGCTGAAACTTTCATTCGCCTCCCTTCGTAGTATTAATCAGTAACTACGAAATGGGAGGCTTTTTTATGAACAATCATGAAATTGATTACAAACTGTACGGGGATGATATGCAATTCGTTGAAGTCGAGCTTGATCCGGGTGAAACGGTCGTGGCAGAAGCCGGCTCCCTTATGATGATGGAGGACGGAATTGATATGGAGACGATCTTTGGAGACGGTTCCGGAAATTCCGGCAGCGGCATCATGGGTAAATTGGTGGGCGCAGGAAAACGTCTGATCACTGGTGAAAGTTTATTCATGACGACGTTCACGAATACAGGATCTGGCAAAAAGCACGCATCATTCGCAGCCCCATATCCAGGCAAAATCATTCCGATGGACTTGAGTCAATATAATGGAAAAATCGTTTGTCAAAAGGACGCGTTCTTGGCTGCAGCAAAAGGCGTCTCCGTCGGGGTGGAGTTCCAAAGAAAGCTTGGCGTAGGCTTTTTCGGCGGTGAAGGGTTCATCATGCAAAAACTTGAGGGAGACGGCATGGCTTTCGTTCACGCGGGAGGAACGATTATCGAGAAGACGTTGACGCCTGGCGAAACTTTGCGCGTCGACACAGGATGCCTCGTTGCTATGACGCAGGACGTTAACTATAATATCGAAATGGTGAAAGGCGTCAAAACTGCATTGTTCGGCGGCGAAGGACTGTTTTTCGCAACGTTAAGAGGGCCAGGGAAAGTTTGGATTCAGTCATTGCCATTCTCCAGACTCGCAAGCCGGGTATTCGCAGCCGCTCCACAAACTCCAGGCGGCGGATCCCGAGATGAAGGCAGCATCGCAGGTGGATTGTTTAATATGTTAGGTGGAAAATAAATTTGTCAGGAAACCGGAACTCCCTCGAAATGTGGCGTTCCGGTTTTTTTCTACTTATTCAATTCGGTCCATTCAACAATAGCCAGATAAATTACATGAGGGGAGAAAAAACTGAAAAGCTCATAAATCGTCACAAAAACGCATAAATCCCCGAAATTACTCATAAATTGCAGCAAAAGTCCATAAACATCCATTAAAACGCAAAAACGACCCCAAATACGCATAAACACAAAAAACCGGAAGACAGAAATGCCTTCCGGAAAAGTCATCTATAGCAATAAATACGCAATCGGCGTGACGATAATAATCGTTAAAATAACGCGTTGTAGCCAAATTACGACCAACTTCGGTATAGAAATCGGAATCTCCGTCGATACAATACACGGCACGACCGCAGAGAAGAAAATGATCGATGAAACCGATACAACCGCGATAACAAACTTAACAACCAACGCAGATTCCACAACAAGCAACGCGGGTAAGAACATTTCAGCGATGCCGAGTGCGCTCGCCTTTGCGACTAACATCGGCTCCGGTAACTGCAACGCCCATGTGAATGGATAGAAAATGTAGCCAAGCCAATCAAACACAGGTGTAAACTCAGCTAACACTAGCCCTAATAGACCGATGGATAAAATTGATGGCAAAATTGCCATCGCCATTACGAGCCCATCTTTCAGGTTAACTGCGATATTCCGCTCAAATGAAGGAGCCTTCGAGACGGTTTCCTTCGCTTCCTTCCAAGCGACAGCCATCCGCTTGCCTTCAGGTTTCACTTCCGGTTGCGGTGTAGCCCCTTCATAATAATCGTTTTTCATGGAGCGCAATGGCCATAAATGCACCGTAACGGCTGTAACGGCAAATGTGACAACCAACGTGACCCAAAAAAACAAATTCCATATGCTCATCAAATCGAGAGTTTTTGCCACGACGACCATGAAAGTTGCAGATACCGTCGAGAAACCGGTCGCGATGATGGCGGCTTCTTTTGCTGTATACTTCCCTTCTTTATACACCCGGTTCGTAATTAATAAACCTAAAGAATACGAACCGACAAAAGACGCAACCGCATCAATTGCAGACCTCCCAGGCGTCTTCCAAACAGGACGCATAACGGGCTGCAATAGCACTCCGACAAACTCTAACAAGCCGTATCCAACGAGCATCGCCAAGAAAATAGCACCAACCGGCACTAATAACCCGACCGGAATGACTAATTTATTCAACAAAAACGGGCCCATATCAGGTTCGAACAACCAAGCTGGACCAAAGTCGAATACTAACATGATTCCAACAATAAGTCCCATCAACTTAAAAACAGAAAATACGATATCGACTTTCGACTTCTTCCAACTGCCTGAAATGAACGGGTAAGCCGCACCGGCAATGATGACAAGCAATGCATAATAAGGCACAACCGGCCCTAAATTCGTTTGAATCCACGTCACAATATGGTCAAGCATAATTGAACTTTTCCCACCGACCGTCACTGGAACGAAAAACATAAATGCCCCTATTGCGCTAAAAACGAAAAACTTCCACATCCCCGGATTGGACCGCTGCAAATTCCCCTTTTTCCCGACTTGCTCCACTAATTTCCCCTTTCGATCTAAAAATTTGTTAAAAAACGGCCGCGATTGAACGATTTATCCAAACGCGGCAATTCATTACCCTACAACCTGTTGTCCCTTTTTCCAAACCTTATCGACATGATTCACGCCGAATAAATACTGCAGCTCTTGATAATTTCCGATATTCCACATGACGACATCGCCTTGTTTGCCGACTTCGAGCGATCCGACTTTCTCTTCCATCTTGATCGCGCAAGCGGCATTCATTGTCGCAGCGACAAGTGCTTCAGCAGGTGTCAATCGCATCGAAATACACGCCAAGTTCATGACGAGTGGCATCGAAGTTGTCGGTGATGAACCCGGATTACAATCCGTTGAAATCGCAACAGCAACCCCTTCATCTACCATTTGTCGCCCCTTCGCCGCTTCCTCGCGTAGAAACAACGCCGTCGCCGGCAGTAAACAGGCGATCACTCCCGCCTCCGCCATCTGTTTGATGCCTACGTCAGATGCCTTCAACAGATGCTCCGCCGAAATAGCACCGACTTTAGCGGCAAGTTCCGCTCCGCCATACGACTCAATTTCGTCTGCATGGATTTTCGGAATCAACCCGTGCTTTTTCCCTGCTTCCAAAATACGCTCCGATTGTTCCGGCGTGAACACCCCGACTTCACAGAACACATCATTGAAAACGGCCAGCCCCTCTTTCGCTACTACAGGAAGCATGTCATTGATGATACTATCAATATATTCATCTTCGTTACCTTTATATTCTTGCGGAACGGCATGTGCCGCCATAAAAGTCGGCACAAGATCGATTGGATGGCTTTCATTCAAACGCTTCATAACTCGAAGTTGCTTAAGTTCCGTTTCAAGGTCCAGGCCATAACCGCTCTTCCCTTCGACCGTCGTCACTCCATGCTTTAGGAATGAATCAAGCCTGCGTGTCGTTTGCTCCACAAGCACATCTTCCGTCGATTCACGCGTCATCCTTGTCGTAGCATGAATCCCCCCGCCAGCATTCATGATTTCCATATAGGTCGCACCTTCGAGCCGCATTTCAAACTCACGCTCGCGGCTGCCACCATAGGCGACATGTGTATGCGGGTCGACAAGCCCCGGTGTCACCAGACGGCCGGTTGCGTCTATGATTTCAGCTTCAGCTGCACGATCACCATACCGCTGCTCCAATTCTTCCGTCGTTCCGATTTTCTT
The DNA here is from genome assembly GCF_042658975.1 of Sporosarcina thermotolerans. NCBI lineage: Bacteria > Bacillati > Bacillota > Bacilli > Caryophanales > Caryophanaceae > Sporosarcina > Sporosarcina thermotolerans. Next base: position 302,557 of record NZ_JBHSRM010000002.1, read on the forward strand.
AATCACACCATCTTCAATCCAAATGCTTCCGTCTTCGATAATGCCTAATTCCGACATTTCTTTGCGTTTTCGCGGTGCGTTTTTCCCCGCGATGGTCGCAAGCTGCGCTGCATGTTTAATCCAAAGTGGCTTCAATTACTTGTCACCTTCCATCATCGGGATATTAACCCCTTTATCCTTCGCCGTTTGAATGGCCAAGTCATAACCTGCGTCAACATGACGGGCAATTCCCATTCCAGGGTCAGTCGTCAACACACGCTCAAGTCGAACTTCCGCTTCCTTCGTTCCGTCCGCAACAATGACCATTCCTGCATGCTGTGAATACCCCATTCCAACACCGCCGCCATGATGGACGGAAACCCAAGTTGCTCCGCCAACCGCATTGATCATCGCATTCAGAATCGGCCAGTCGGAAACGACATCAGAGCCATCTTTCATCGCTTCTGTTTCACGGTTCGGGGACGCAACAGATCCCGAGTCAAGATGGTCACGACCGATGACGATTGGCGCGCTTAATTCACCGCTTGCGACCATATCATTGATGATCTTACCGAAGCGTGCGCGCTCGCCGTATCCTAACCAGCAAATACGTGAAGGCAAACCTTGGAACTGAATCTTCTCCTGCGCCATTTTAATCCAATTGCAAAGATGCGTATTATAGCTAAACTCGCGAAGGATGACTTCGTCCGTTTTACGAATATCCTCAGGATCTCCCGAAAGCGCCACCCAGCGGAAAGGCCCCTTCCCTTCACAGAATTGCGGACGGATGTATGCTGGAACGAATCCAGGGAAATCGAATGCACGCTCAACCCCCTCGTCTTTCGCCACTTGACGTATGTTATTGCCGTAATCGAATGTGATGGCACCCTTATCCATCATCTCAACCATCGCAATAACATGCTTAGCCATCGATGCTTTAGAGCGTTTCACATACTCATCCGGATTGGAGTCGCGAAGCGCTGCTGCTTCCTCAAGCGACATACCGGATGGAATATAGCCGTTCAACGGGTCATGCGCTGATGTTTGGTCAGTTAGGACGTCCGGATTGAATCCGCGGGCAATCATTTCTGGCAATAAATCCGATGCATTCCCAAGGAGCCCAATCGATAACGCCTTACCTTCCGCCTTCGCCTCTTCCGCAAGTCGAATCGCTTCATCGAGCGAATCCGTTTTCACATCTGTATAACGAGTTTCAATCCTGCGATCGATACGCGTTTCATCGACTTCAATACCGATGCAGACGCCACCCGCCATCGTCACCGCCAATGGCTGCGCTCCACCCATGCCGCCAAGGCCCGCCGTCAGCGTGATCGTTCCTTTCAATGAACCACCGAAATGCTGTTTTGCAAGCTCAGCAAACGTTTCATATGTCCCTTGCACAATTCCTTGCGAACCAATATAAATCCAGCTTCCCGCCGTCATTTGTCCGTACATCATGAGGCCCTTTTTATCAAGCTCATGGAATGTATCCCAATTCGCATAAGCAGGAACGATATTCGAGTTTGCAATCAAAACCCTTGGTGCATCCGTATGCGACTTGAAAATTGCAACTGGTTTACCAGATTGGATCAATAACGTTTCATCATTTTCAAGCTCTTTCAATGAACAAACAATCGCGTCAAAGCTCTCCCAGTTACGTGCCGCCTTCCCGATTCCTCCGTAAACGACCAACTTTTCAGGATGCTCCGCTACGTCAGGATGCAAATTGTTCATAAGCATCCGGAGCGCCGCTTCTTGTTGCCACCCCTTCGTATTTAGTTTAGTCCCTCTGTATTGAATAACCTTTTCCACTGTATCAGTTTTCATAATTGAATGACCCCCTTCTTCGTTACTATCATTCTATATGAAAGTTTCAGATAATTGTTTATGAATCAATTACATTTCTTCACTTTATTGACAAGATACGTGAATTACACTGCACTATTTTGATCATCCTTCAAATAAAGCAAGCCGCTTCTTGAATAATTCAAGGAGCGGCTTGCTTTATTAAGTTTAATTTCAAATTAACATCCCTAAAAACGTTTCGAAATTCACACCGTCAACTGTTGGAATCCGTTCCATTACTGTCGCTTCGATCGCAGCCGATAAGAACTTCTCCGCTAACTTCATCGTTTCCTCCACGTCCTGACCGCGCATCATGCCTCCCATAATGACGGATGCAAATAAATCACCCGTTCCGGAATAGCTTTTGCCGTTTGACTCAAATAGGCTGTGGAACGAACCCTTCCCGTCGATATACATATTGCCAACGTACTCCGTTCCCGAAATAGCCGGCGGATTCAAACCTGTAATGATGACACTTGCACCAGTCATTGACTGAAGCTGATGCCCTGCCTCCCTAATTGCAGTTAGGTAATCCTCGTTGGATTGGTAGCTATGCAGCTTATCATATGGCAGGCGCGTCAGCAAACAGCACTCCGTCACGTTTGGCGTAATGATGTCCGCACGCTTCGCAAGCTCCTTCATATAGCCGATCAACTCATCCGTAAAGACATCATACATCTCTCCCCGGTCACCCATCACCGGATCGACAAGCAGCTTTGTCCCCTTCTTATAAAATGTATCTAAGAATGAAAAGATGTTTTCAATCTGCTCTTTTCCTGTCACGAATCCTGTGTGAATGCCGTCAAATGTAACACCTAACTTGCTCCACTCATCTGTAAAATGTCTCATCTTAGCCGTCAGATCCTCACAATAATAGCTTGGATACTCTGTTTGTGATGTCAAAACTGCTGTGGGCAGCGGCACTGCCTGCACACCCATGACAGAAAGGACCGGAATCGCCGCAGTGAGCGAGCACTTCCCGAAAGAAGACATATCTTGGATAATCGCAACTTTTTTCATTACATTTCCCACCTAATTCATCCGTCTTGTATTTACTCCATCGTATCACAAGAATAGGAAAGCAAGAATAGAAGGATTTACAATTTCTTCTCCATTCATCTGACCACTATTAGTTTATCTGAACTGGCACTTTTATGATGGTCAGTTGTTCTGTAAAATGAAATTAATAAAAATCTTACAAAGTAAGAAAGAGGAGGCTTTATTCAAAGCATGCAAAATATACAACCAAGCGCACAATCTGCAACACGCGCAAGAACATTTGACTTGGTGCTTACCGCCATACTATCTACACTCGTCCTTATTTCAACGATGTTCATCAACATCAAACTTCCAATCGGCCAAGGTGGCTTGATCCATTTAGGGACAGGTGCGCTTTTTATCGTTGCCATTCTATTCGGTCCGAAAAAGGGAGCGTTAGCAGGAGCTATCGGGATGGGCTTATTCGATATCTTTGGCGGCTGGATCATTTGGGCACCGACGACCATCGTCGCCCGTGCCCTGCAAGGCTATATCGTCGGGAAGATCGCTTGGTCGAACGGTCACCGGGGAGATAGCGTCAAACTTAACATTTTGGCAGCAGTTGCCTCGACACCTGTCATGCTGGCGGTTTACTATATCGGGCAAGGAATTATGTATAACAACTGGGTGGCGCCACTCGCATCCATCCCGGGCGACCTTATTCAAAGCGTTGTTGGTTTGCTAATTGCCATTCCACTTTGCCTCGCTTTGAAAAAAACACCATTCTTCCGAAAGAATTTTTAATAGATACATTCAACTAAAAAGCAGTGAAGAAAGGTTCTGTCCTATCTTTAACGGGTTCGGTTGATGGGGAGAAAACAATAAAAAACACAGCGTTCGGGGACACAATTCGCATATGAATTGGTGTCCCTGTTTTTCTTGTTGCTTCAACATTTAGATGCTTTATATTGATGAATTGGTACCACAATTGGCACAGGAATTAGCAACAGCGCATAAATTTATGTGCCTTTGTTAATTCCGTTGTTAAAACACTTGCTAATTGGATATTGGAAAGAAAAATATAGAAGGAAGATGAGAAATCTATGCTGAAATATACTAAAGATTGTGAAATAATGTTCTTCAACTAACGGAGCAGATTGTTGAACAATTTTTAAAAATATATTGGGTATGTTAAAATCAAAATGGAATTACTATAAGTTATATTTGGTTAAGAACTATGCAAATGTAGTTTAAGAAATGACAGCCATACTGAATCTAGGCAAAGGAGGTGCAATATGACAGAAGAAATTTTTCTTGTTCTGAATTTGGTTCTTGCATTTTATAATGTTGGGACTATTTGGGCCCACGAAGTAGACATTTTCAGGACTTGGAAGCAGCTTGTTGATCCCAAAACATTTCACATTGTGCAGGGTGTCCATTGGAAAAAACTCGCATACTGGGTTTTCATTCCAGTTGGACTTGGGTTTGTTGGTTCAATAGTTTTATTTTGGTATCGTCCTGAGAGTATTCAGGTAGGGCAAGTTTGGGTTGCTTTTGTTTTTCAATTTATCTCACATTTCCTTACTGCAATTCTATGGGGACAGTGGCAAGCAAAGCTATCAAAAGATACACTGGGAAGTGCAAGCCCTTATCTTGATAAAATTCTGAAAACACATTGGATTAGAACACTCTTAATAAATGCATATGGTTTTATGCTTCTTTATATGGTTTTCCAAATTTTATCATAGTATCATATGACGAAAAGCTCGTAACGGCTAGGAAAATAGAAGGAATAGTAGATAATTTTAAATGAGATACTACCCGTTATTACAATTAGCTAATAGATTCCTTCTCTGTTATTCCATAAAAGGGCGCTTTAGTTCAATAAGGATAGTAAAATATTTCGCAAAAAAACGCTTAGATTTGAGCGTTTTTACTTGTTTTTTATATAGCTATTTCACTGTTGAAATATATGCTGATTAAGCTGTTATTTACGTTGTTAATTGCACTTTTCTCCCCATCAACCGAACCCGTTATCCTATCTTCGCTGCTTTTTTTGTTTAACCTATACCCATTTCATTCTAAACTGATAAGGGGTCATCCCTGTCTCTTCTTTGAACCGCCGACTAAAATAAGTGGAATGGGTGAAGCCCGCTGAACTTGACACTTCAGCAATCGATAAGTCAGTCTCTGTCAATAAACGCTTCGCTTCCTCTATCCGCATTTTTAACAATGCATCGCTGAACGTCTCCCCCACCTCCATTGCATACTTTCGGCTCAACGTACTTTTGTGTATCTTCAACTCATCCGCGCATGCCGCCAAATTCCATGTCGCATCCCAATAATTTGCGGCAATCCGTTCCTGTACCTTGTCCACGAGGTTACCTTCCCGATGCGACTCATCAGCAGAAGTATGGAGCAGTTCCGAAATGAAACCGATGAACGATTGAACGATATGATACATGACCGGTTCACGGATGACCGTTTCAAATAGCGAATTGTAATCTATCTCCACTTTCTGCGACTTCAATGATTTCGCGGTCATGTAGCGGCGAATCTGAGCAAGGATACTCGACAAACGGACACGAACCATTTCAGGATCTGGGAAAGGTGGCTCCAAGGTCAGGAAATCATTTTCCATCCAACTTCTGATCTCCCTAACTTGACGCTTTTCAAGCATTTCCACCCACTGCCGTTGCTCTAACGGTGAAAGAAACGGATCCATATCCCGCCAATGAAGGTCTTCATTCTCAATCGTCAAAATATCATAACCGTCGTAAAAAATCCGTTCATGAAAGCGGAGCATCTTTTTATACAATTCTGGGTAACTTGCTCCATTTTCATTAGCGTATAAATAGATTGTTAAAAGGGTTTCCGACTGGCGTTTCCATTGGGCAAAAAACATTGAATACGCTTCCTGTAAAACATGTACTTCCCCTTGTCGATGGATGACGAGGACGTAATCTGAAAACGGAAAGATGTCACAAGTGAGCGGAAAATCATGTTTTTTTAAATCGCGGACGAGATGTTCAAGTTCCCCTACACGCGATGGTGCGATTAAACTCAAAAGCACTTGGTTTTCTGGAATGGTTTCACCGATCAGCAGATTCTCGTACGTGAGAATGCCTTCCTTCTGTCGGCCGGAGCTTTTGAACTGCTCCCTTTCATTCCGCCATCTGAAGCGGATTTGCTGGACTTGTTTGATGAGCCGATCAGGCTGGAATGGTCGGAATAAAATATCCTCCGCCTTCAAAGAGAGTGCCTTATAAACCGTTTGAAATGTTCGTTCGGAAGAGATTCCAAGCCATACTGCTTGAGGCGGTAGTTCGAATTCCTCCGTCATGATGTAAGTCATATCGATAATATAGAGGTCAGCATCTATGGAATTATCTGCGGTTTCTGCAATTTCCACCTGGATATCGCTCCATTGGGATGTCAGTAGCCATTTCAGTCCTTGTGCTTCGAGTGCGTCTTTTACGAGGAGTCGAATTTTCATGCGATCACCTTTTTCGAATTGGATTTATCTCTATCTAACTATATACTGATGGCAAGAAGTATTCATTCAGAAAGGGTGGATTTTGTGAATAAAGTCAATGAATCTATCTGGTCTGGTCGGGTTGACCATACGGAGGACCGTTCAAGCTTCCGCTATCATCAAGTCGTTGAAATTGCGGATATTGAGAAAGTTTCGGGCGGATGTACGATTATTGGATTCGAATGTGAAGAAGGCGTCCGGCGGAATAAAGGTCGTTTAGGCGCAGCCGTTGCCCCGAACGCATTACGAAGTGGACTTGCGCCTTTGCCTTGGCGATTCCCGGAGATTGCCCGCCTATTCGATGTCAGCAATATCGTCTGTGACGGTGAAGATTTAGAGTCCGCACAACAGCAATTAGGTGAAGCGGTGTCTGCGATTTTATTGAAAGGGTCAAAACCCATCATTTTAGGCGGTGGGCATGAGACGTTATACGGGCATTATTTAGGTGTCCGCGAATCGCTTGGTAACGAAGCGACTCTCGGCATCGTCAATATCGATGCGCATTTTGACTTGCGACCTTATGATGAACAGCCTTCTTCCGGTACGATGTTCAGGCAGATTTTAGAACAAGACCCGAATGCACACTATTTCGTCGCTGGCATCCAGCGCTACGGCAATACGCAGGAGCTGTTTAATCGAGCGGATTTGTTAGGCGTAACTTATGTAATGGAAGATGAAATGATTCCCGGCCAACTCGAGGGTTTAATGGCTTCACTGGAAGATTTCATGAATGAACATGATGCGGTGATGCTCACTTTATGCACGGATGTCGTCAACGCCGCATTTGCATCTGGAGTAAGTGCCACTTCACCATTTGGACTTGACCCGTCTACGGTGCGCTCCATTATTCGAAAAGTAGTGGAGCATGAAAAAACGCGTTCTTTCGACATTTGTGAAGTGAATCCGGCTTTGGATGAAAACGGACGGACTGTGAAGTTGGGTGCATACTTTGTGAATGAAGCAATTGCGAGTTTTATGTCGAAATTAGGATAAAGCGATGAGGCCCGCCTACTATACAGGCGGGCATTATTTGGCTCGCGGAAAAGTTATCGGTTATTTCCCGGACGTTATCGATCATTTCCCGACATTTATCGATCATTTGAGCGTACTTATCGTTTATTTCCCGACTTATATCGATCATTTCCCAAAGTTTATTGTCATTTCATGACCTTCGACCCACACACAACACACAAAAAAACGCCCCACCAGCCAACAAATGACCGTGGGGCAATCCGAAAAATCATCCACCAATATAACTCATATTAATCTTCTTGCGATTTTTCACGGTCTGTTCCGTACGCTCATCGGAATAGCGGTCAGCGCGTCCTTTCCAGACACCCGTTATGGCCTCAAGCAGTTCTTCATCGGACAAGCTGCTTCGGATTAATTCACGTAAATCAAATCCGTTTGAAGCGAACAAGCAAGTGTACAATTTCCCATCTGAAGAAAGCCTTGCCCTTGTGCATGTCGAACAGAATGATTCCGAAACTGATGTGATGAAACCGACCTCTGCTCCGTTGTCCAAATAACGGTAACGCTTCGCAACTTCGCCGTAATACTCCTCTTCAGCAGGCTCCATTTCGTATTCCGCACGAAGCATTTGGTAAATTTCCTTCTTCGTCACGACTTTTTCGAAGCTCCAGCCATTGTCATTTCCGACGTCCATGAACTCGATGAAGCGCAACGTGATACCGCGTTCCTTGAAGTACGCCGCCATCGGAAGGATCTCGCTTTCATTTACCCCTTTTTGAACGACCATATTCATTTTAATCGTAAACCCTATTTCCTTTGCACGATCGATATTTTTGAGAATCAACTCCGGTTTAATTCCCCGGCCGTTCATTTTCCCGAAAAGTTCCGGATCCATCGCATCAAGACTCATGTTCAATCGGCGAAGTCCGGCGTCATACAAAGGTTGCGCATATTGGCCAAGGAGTACACCATTTGTTGTCAAACCGATGTCCTCGATGCCCTCGATTTTCATCAGTTTTTCAATCAAATCAGGAAGACCGCGCCGCATTAACGGCTCGCCCCCTGTCAGACGAAGTTTTTTTACACCAATGGATGCAAATAGACGTGCGAACCGTTCTAATTCTTCAAATGACAATAGCTCGTTTTTCGGCAAGAACACATAATCATCACCGAAAATCTCCTTCGGCATGCAGTACGTGCAACGGAAATTACAACGGTCAGTTACCGATATCCGCAAATCGCGGATCGGACGGCCTAATTTATCTACAATTGGTTCCATTATCGACAACTCCTTTCCAAGACGTCTGGCGTGTTCGCATTCATGAAAATCCGCTCTGCATCCCCTTCGGTCAGCAATACACCCTCAATCCACCGGACTCCATGTTTTTCCTGTACGTCCATGACCCGACGCCTTCCGTTTTCAAGTGCTTCCTGCAAATCAGGAAGGACTATTTTATCCCAAACCGACACAAGCGGATGATATTTCCCATCTAAAACAACTGCCGTCACACCAGAACTATGGCACTCTAACAAGCGCTCAATTACATCCGCCGTCATGAACGGCATGTCACATGGCAAAACGATATATCGATCGGCTTTCACTTTTTTCATTCCCGATAAAATCCCTGCAATCGGACCTTGCCCAGCAAACTCTTCAATGTCTGTTGTAACATGTAATTCTTTAGGAAAAAGTTCTACCAACTCCGGCCGCGTCACAATGACGATTTCCTCGCATGAAGGCGATAAAGCGTCTACTGACAGTTCATAAAAATACCGGGCCCCCCATTCGGCAAATGCCTTCGGGGAACCGAACCGACTCGACAATCCACCGGCTAACACAATCCCCGCCGTTTTCATCAGCCGCCGCTCACCGGAGGAATGAACGCACAAACATCACCCGATTGGATGACGTCATCTTTCAGCGCATACTCTTCATTCACCGCAACCTGTATAGTATCCGCCCCGAAGCCCGGGTATGTTTCCTCTGCCCAGTTCAGCAATTCAGCAACCGTCATCGAATCGCGTTCAAGCGTCTCTTCCCCTTTTCCAGTCAACTCACGCAATCTTGCAAAATAATTCACTTTAATCATTTTCGCTCAACCCCCTTTTCTGGATATTTCTTCTGTGCACCAATCCACTCTTCCCCATCTTCCCAAATTTCCTTTTTCCAGATGGGCACCACTTCTTTTATCCGATCAATCGCATATTCATTCGCTTCGTAAGCCGCTTTCCGATGTGGAGAAGAGACGGCGATGACGACAGCGATATCCGAAATTTGCAGTTCACCGATTCGATGCGCAATCGCAACGCGAACACCAGGCCAGCGTTCTTCCATTTCCGCTCCGATTTCCGCCATTTTCTTTTCCGCCATCGGGATATAGGCTTCATACGACAAGTAAAGCGTCTTCACGCCATGAGTAAATTCCCTCACATTGCCCGTAAATACCGTAACAGCGCCTGCCGATGGATGCAGCACATAGTCCATGTATTTCTGAACGTCTATCGGTGTTTCCACAATTTCAAAAGGCTTCATTTCCATCTCCCTCTCCAATCCATTCCAAAAACCATTTATCGATAAGCTCCGTTTGCTCACGCGAATGAATATGGGCGGTATCCGTCTCAATTTCTGGACACCCGATAACAAGCTGTTTGCCTTGCAACTTCCGAAGTGAAACCCAATCCTCTTCAGCGCGAAGCAGCACCACTTTATCTCCAAACTCACTCTTATATCCTTCTATTAATAAAACATCCGGTTTTCTGAACGAAACCATCCGTTTCAACGTTTCAAAATCTGGTTCTTCATTCCAAATGAGCTGCACTGCGCCGCCACCCGCCACAAGTGTAGCATCCGCCCCGTCAGCTAAAAACGTCATCGTGTCCGTTCCGGCGTCAGGCATTTCCGGCTTTCCGCCGTGCCCATGATGCTTCAGCACAGCAACCGACAAACCTTTTTCCTTCAATAAACGAACCCATCTCGCAACAAGAGTCGTTTTGCCGCTATTTTTATAGCCGACAACATGCAGCGTTTTCACACTGTCCACTCACTGACACCTTGCTCGCTGCCCAAGAGCAAAATATCCACAGCATCACCTGTTGCATATCCCCGCGTTCCGCTCGGTAGGACGATTAGGCAATTCCCTCTTGCAATCGAAGAGACAGCATTTGATTTATTAAAACCTGCAGGCACTGCTTGAATGCCTGATTCGGTAAATGTCCAAGTTGCCCGTATGAACCGCGTAAACGGATTCGGCTTCGTGAAGTCCTCTCCCAATTTCGCTCTCATCCTTGGCATATACGGGGCAGTTCCACCCATTATCGCAAGGATAGCGGGCCTTACTAACAATTCAAACCCAGTGAAGCAAGCGGATGGATTGCCGGATAATCCGAACAGAAATTTATTCCCAAGTACCGCGACTGTCGTTACACTGCCTGGGCGCATTGCGACTTTATTGAATAAAACTTTGGCACCAAGCCGCTCGTAAATCGCCGGCAAATAATCATAATCCCCGACAGATACACCGCCCGTCGTTATGAGGAAATCAGTCTCAGCAATTGCCTGCTTGACAATCGATGTGCAAGCGTCAAGATCATCCACTGCCATTCCGTATGAACGATAGGAAATCCCCATCCGATTGAGCTGACCTTTGATCATCGGACCGTTGGAATTCCGGATCTTACCCGGCACAAGCTCGTCACCCACTTCAAGTAACTCTGTACCAGTTGATAGAATTCCAGCGACCGGACGTTTTGCCACTTTCACTTGCGCGTAGCCGAATGTGGCCAACAAGGCAATTGTTCCCGGATGGATAAGTGAACCCGCTTCAATCAGGAGCTCGCCCTCTTTGGCATCCTCGCCTTTATAGGATATATTCTCGCCATCTTCAAACGGCTTTCTTAATGTAAATCCGCCTTCTGTTTCGCTCGACTGCTCCAACATGACGACTGCATCCGCATTTCCCGGAATTTGCGCACCCGTCATGATTCGATATGCTTCCTTTTCACCGATCGGCTTGTCTCCGAGATAACCGGCGCCGATTTCACCAATGACTGAAAAAGGGATCCGGTTATTGCCAGATGCTCCTTTCGAATCAAGCGACCGGATTGCGAATCCGTCATAAGGTGATCGGTCAAAAGGAGGTACATCGTGTCTAGCGATGATTGGTTCAGCTAACACTCTTCCGTACGATTGCTCAAGGTCGATAATCTCTGTACCTATCGGTTTTACATGCTCCATTACAAGCCCGACAGCTTCAGCGACCGGGATCGGTTTTCTTATTTCCACCATTCTGAATCCTCTCCTATCTTCTGCTATACTAAGGGTACTATTTTTGAGGGGAATGAATCCAATGTCTGAACTGACACATTTTAACGAACAAGGACGAGCCAAAATGGTCGACGTCTCCGACAAAGCTGTTACAACACGAACAGCCATTGCCGCTTCATCTATTATTGTAAATGAACTAATCCACTCTCAAATTACAGAGGGGACGAATAAAAAAGGTGATGTTTTTGCTGTCGCCCAAGTTGCTGCAGTCATGGCAGCGAAAAACACATCGTCTATCATTCCGATGTGCCATCCGCTCGCTCTTACCGGTGTTGATGTCCGCTTCGAATGGAAGATCGATGAATCAACCAGCCATTATGAGGTGCTCATCCAAGCCGAAGTGAAGACAAAAGGCTTAACCGGAGTCGAAATGGAAGCCCTCACCGCCGCGTCTGCTGCTGCGCTTACGATTTACGATATGTGTAAGGCTGCCGGAAAAGAGATGGTTATTGGACCAACGATGCTGCTGCGAAAAACTGGCGGGAAAAATGGCGATTTCGAGCGAGCTACGTTGGAATGAGAAGTTTTTGATGGTGAATGAGAACTCTTTAGCCGTTAATGAGAACTCTGCGGCGATAAACGAGAACTCTTTAACCATTAATGAGAACTCTACGGCGATAAACGAGAACTCTTGCACCGTTAACGAGAACTCTTCAACGAAGAACGAGAACTCTTACACCGTAAATGAGAACTTTATAGCGATAAAGGAGAACTCTCGCTGCACTGAAAGGAGAATCATAAATTCTTCCGTCGGCGCGGCGATTTTTCATGGGTGAAAAGTCACGAAACGACGATAACTTTCGGAAAGTGACCGATATAATTGCGAAAGTGACCGATAACTTCCCGGAAGTGACCGATATATTTGTGACAATGACCGATAACTCTCCGCAAGTGACCGATAACATTCTCAAAGTGCGCCTTTCGCCAAACTCACTATTAGAATCACCGACTACCCCTTCCGATGCTTCGTCAATTCGTGCACGATATGATGAAGCTCCGGAAGGATCAGTTTTTCCATCGCCAACTTCACCGCTTTCGATGAACCCGGCAATGCAAATAACGCCTTTTCATCAATCGTCCCCGCAGTTGCGCGGCTTAATAGCGCTTTTGATCCGACGTCTTCTGTATAACTTAAAAACCTAAACAATTCACCAAAACCATCAATTGTCTTCGTGAAATAGGGAGTCACTGTTTCAATGGTCACATCGCGAAATCCGATTCCGGAGCCACCGGTTATGATGATTGCTTCAACAGCTTCATTACGAAGCCATTCTTCGACATTGCGAGAAATCTCCGTTGGCTCGTCTGTACAGATTCGGTAATCAGCGATATGATGGCCTGCTCCTTCTGCCGTCTGAATAATTGTTCCACCGCTTTTATCCGTTTCTTTATTCCGAGTATCGCTCACCGTTAAGACGCAGATGGATATTTCATTTTTCTTTTCCAATTCCGATGGTTGAGACAATCCATTCTCTCCCCCTATCCAAAAAATTGATGATACAACTTCCTGCCTTCCTTCATATCTCTTAACCCATGAATGAGTAACCTTCCATTTTGGAATAAAACACAACGATAGCCTTCCGCATGGAATTCGACGAAAAACGGTGTCACTTTATACGTTGTCCCCAATCGCTTGGCGACTTGCTCGCCGTCCTGCAATGTCAGCGTTCGATTGTTAGCCGGTATGACTTGGACCGTTTCTCTTCCACAAAGAACCGCGTAATTCGTCCCTTCAGGTTTATTAAGAGAAGGATATGTAGGCTCCGCTCCGCATGTTTCACAGTGTTCTTTTCGAATACGTGAAATTCCTGCTTCGACTTGAGTGTTATTCCACAAGTCGAAATGTAAAAGCTTCGTCATCATTGCGTCTTGATTACCCGTGAGCCATTTTAGTCCTTCCGCTGTTTGCCTTGCTGCAACGACTTGGACGGCGGGGGCGATGACACCTGCAGTATCGCATGTTTCATTGACAGAAGGGAGGACTGGCAATAGACATCTGAAGCAAGCTGTTTTTCCTGGAATGAATGGAAACACTGTGCCGGAACTTCCGACGCAAGCACCGTGGATCCATGGAATTCCTTTTTTCCATGCAACGTCATTCATGAGAAGTCTTGTTTCGAAATTATCTGTTGCATCCATGATTAAGTCGGCGTCCGCAACCATTTCCTCAAGCATTAGTCCGTCTACATGATCTAAAACTGTCTTGATATCGCAATCTTGACGGATTTCTTTTAATCTACGTTTTGCAGCAACCACTTTCGGAGTGCCTTGAAGCGCATCTTGTTCTGTGAACAATTGCTGTCTTTGCAGATTGGACATCTCCACATAATCTCGGTCTGCAATTGTTAGTTTGCCAACACCAGCTCGGACAAGCATCTCAGAAATAGGCGAACCTAACGCGCCGCAGCCGATTATGACGACATGTGCACCCTGCAAACGCTCTTGCCCTTCTTTGCCAATCGGCTTGAACAGCGTCTGACGTGAATATCTGTTTTCCACTTCCCCCACACTCCCTTGCAATCTAACATATAGGCAGGCCGCCTTCGCTTCTGAATGAAGCAAGGGCTTCCGGTCTTTATAACCGGTCGCCCTCTTTTGGTAAAGGTGTAATATCGCTAAATGTTCCTACGTAACGTTCGATATCGCCGGAATTATTGACTACGGTATTGATGGTTAGTAATTCGAGATATTCGTTTCCATCTTTCCGCTTATTCCATACTTCACCTTGCCAATGGCCCACTTCGCTTATTGCCTTCCACATAGCAGCATAAAAATCTTTTGGTTGTCTTCCTGAACTGAGAATGTTTGGATTTTTCCCAACTACTTCCTCTTCAGTATACCCTGTGAGCTATGTAAATGCAGGGTTTACCGACATGATTTTGCCATCGGGATTTGTGACGAGAATCCCTTGCCCTGTTGAATCGAATACTTCTTTTGAAAGTGTCAGACGATCCATATAATACAGCCAAACTACAAGTACAAGTTCAACAATGCACCTCCTCACTAAAAGTTAAGAAACTTCTTTCTTAACGCGTATTCAACAAGTTCCGGTCTGCTTTTCAGGTTTAACTTCCCCATGATTTTGGACTTATGCGCTTCGACCGTCTTGACGGAAATATAAAGCATTTCCGCGATTTCTTTATTCCCATAGCCTTTTGCAACGAGGGGCAAGATTTCAATCTCCCTTTTCGATAAAATTTTATAGGGATCTGTCTCTACTTCATCGAAGTCCTTTTTGACGAATTGGCGGACAAGGGAAGTCGCCATGGAAGGATGGATATAGGTGCCTCCGTCGTAGACCGTCCGAATCGCAGTAACTAATTCTTCGTCGGGAGAGTTTTTCAATACATACCCGGAAGCACCATTTTTTAATACATGAAATAAGTATTCTTCATCGTCGTACATCGTAAGAATAACAACTTTCGTTTCCGGAAAATCTTCTTTTATCTTCCCAGTTGCGATTAAACCACTCTCACCAGGTGGCATGCTTAAATCCATAAGCAAAATATCGGGACGATGTTTTGCTACCTTGTCATACGCTTCTAGTCCATCTGCGGCAGTTGCTACTACTTCCATATCATTTTGATAGTTCAATATGTGCATAAAACCGCTGCGAACGACTGCATGATCATCTGCAATTATGATTTTCACTCGCTTTCCCCTCCTTCAACAACTGGAACTTCCAATTGGATTACAGTTCCTTTTCCAAGTTCGGAACGGATATGAAGGTTGCCATCAACGAGCTCTGCTCTCTCTTTCATACTATAAAGGCCAAGACCCGTTCCTTTTGGATCCGTATTTTTCACTTCGAACCCTTTTCCTTCATCCGCCACAAGCAAATGAAGTGATCCATCCGCTTCATACAGACGGACAACGAGTTCATCGACCTCTGCATATTTCAACGCGTTGAACACTGACTCCTGACAAATCCGATAGACGACCGTTTCAATTTCGCCGCCATAACGCTTCGACTCTAACTCGGGATGAAAATGAATGATGAGGCCATAATTTTTTTCAATCCATTTGAAGTGAGTACGGAATGCTGCTTCCAATCCGAGATCGTCAAGTGTAGCTGGACGCAATTCAACGGAAAGATGGCGGATATCATCTAAAAGCCGCATGAGCGAGCCTTCCGTCTGTTGCACTTTTTTCAGCACTTCTTCATCAATATTCATATATTTCAATACACGTAAATCAACTAATGAACTGAGCATCTCCTGCGCGACACTGTCATGCAATTCACGGGATATACGTTTCCGTTCGTCTTCTTGTGCTTTAATAACTCTTTTCATCATCAGTTTTTGATTCAATTCTTCTTGTGTCTTGAATTGCTGTGTCAAATCCCGAAGCATGAAAACTCGAATTCCGGATTCTTGGTCGATTGTTTGAATGCTTCCTGTGTAAGGTATGACACCTCTACCTTTCGTATCAAAATACACTTGGAAGGAACTGATATCTATGTCTGGCTTCGACATATAGCATGCTTCACAAGTCAGCAATTCATCGGAGCTTGTATACCCTCTGCATATTTTACAAATTGCCCCCGCGCTTCCTGCCATCATTTGCTCATAGACATCTTTATCTATAATTTCTTCGGCAGCTGTATTCATCGTGAGGACTTTGCCGTCCCGATCAAAAAAGAAGATGGCTTCATTAGAATTGCCATATAGATTCATTAAAAGGCTCGGCAAATTCTCTTTACTGAACTGAGTCATCTTTCACCATCTCCTTATCATAGAACGGGCCGAATTTCGTACCGATTTCTTGCTTGAATTCCTCAAACTGTTCCGGTGTCAATGCTTGGTTTTTCCGATAGCCGACAAGCATGACACCGTACACACGACTATACTTATACAGCGGGATTGCCCCGAAACTTTTTAGTCCTTCCGCAACGAGAATCGGGTAGTTGAAAAGATTATCTGTGCCCAACTCATGTAATGCATCACCCACAAACATCGATTTGCCTGTCTTGAAAACAAGTCCCGCCACACCTTTTCCTGATTGGAGAATAATACGGCGGTGCCTCTCGCTTTTATTTCCTGTCACGTGTGCCCACTTCAATTCAAATCCACGTTCTGGCGATTGAACGAGTGCTATCCCGACATAATCGAATCCGAATACATCGCGGATACGCTCAATCTCTTGCTGGAAGTTAAATCCCACCCATTCTTTCATATTCATTACTCCCTATAGAAAATTATTATCTTTTATCCGCTTTTGCTGGTGACCTTCTATACAGGATATAGCTCCTGCCCGCATAATTCAACGGGACACTCCATACATGGACAAGTCTTGTGAACGGCCACATCGCAAAAATGAGGAAACCACTCAGAATATGCAATTTGAACGTCAATGGAACTGAGGCCATATAGCCTGCTTCAGGTCTAATAATTAGTAAGGAACAGAACCAAACGGAAATGGAATCACGGTAGTCAAATCATAACCCGTTCAGTTCACTGGTACAAAACGAGAATTAACACGCCAATTAGCATCACAAATAGCTTCGAATTAATACATCAATTAGCACTGCCATTGGCGGTGTTTTTTCTAATTTATAATTGGTGACTAGAATTCAATTTCGTCTAATAATATAACTTCTGACGCTATAAAAAAAGGACCCGATCAAGGCCCTTTTAAGATATTAATTATTCAACAATCGCACCCGTTAATTGAACAAAATTACTATTTCTCTATCCTTTATTTTCTTCTAATTCTAACCTTCTTCGTTCCAGATCTAATTTTTCCTGCTCTAATTTTATTTCTCTTTCCTTAATTTTAAAATGTTTATTGGTAGAGTAAATACCCATAATTATGCTAACTATTAGCACAATAACTAATACCACAATTACTATCAACAAAATAAATAATTCCAAATTACTCAGCTCCCTCATAATAAATAATGACTAAGAGAAAAATTAACATAAGAATTACATCACAGAAACCTAATGTTTCTTCTCTTGAACAATCCTTCACAAACTTTATTTACAATACCTTTAATATAGATATTTCCGTATACAACAATCTGGCTCCGTTTGTTGAAGTATCAAATTTTATTCCTTACTCTTTATTATATCAGAGATAACGAACGAAACCTTCAAATTACTTAATTTATGCCGCAATTTAATTAACTTCTGATCACTCCAACTTATAAAAATATGTTTTGACATACAAATCAACAGCGGTATTAACACATACGTTAGCAGAACTACAATAGAAATTGTAATCCTGCTAATAGGCTTGTCGATAGGCTATCTAAAGTAGGTGTGATTCATTTGCAAACGTTGATATATAGGTAAAAAGGAAAGAGTCCAATTCATATGCGAATTTGGACTCTTTTTGTGTGTTTAATTTAGTTTTTGTACCTCTCAACTGAACGGCTTAGTCAAATCCCCGAGTCACATTATTCGTAATTTGGGACGCGTATATGCCTATAAAAACGATGAATAACCGACTCTTAGGGGGTTATCACCGACTTGGACGACTTTATCACCGACTCTTGACGCTTTATCACCGACTCTCCGCACTTTATCACCGACTCGCTACAAAAACTGTGAAAAATGTCCAGTATTCCAACTTCATAGATATTAATCTACTGGTATAATACGAATATTAGATATAATTCCGGAAATGGGGTTTGTTACTTGTCACTTCAATTTATAAATGCAGAAAAAAGAATCAATGACTCAGTCATCTTCCCTTCTTTCGATTTATCAGCTGAACGAGGTAAAGTTGTTGCAGTCTATTCCAGCGTTAATATCCGGGAACAACTGATTGGGCTCTTAGTTGGAAAAAACAAATTATCTAATGGAGAAATTCGCATCGGTGAGGATGACATTCCCGGGAACAAACATCAAATTGGTTTTTTCTTCTTAAACAGTGGATTATATGAACGTTTATCTATTGTAGAAATGATTCAGTTCACAAAAAGTATTTACTCATCCGCTATATCAGTTGCTGAAGTCATTAACTCAGTTCAATTAGGTTCAAAACGTAATGTAAAAATAAAACAGTTGTCCTATTCCGAGAAAAAACGAGTTCAACTTGCTTGTTTACTTATTCAAAATCCTTTTATTTACATTTTGGAGGAGCCCGATCAAAACCTTGATCTGGAAACAAAAAGAATCTTGCTCACTGTTTTAGATGAGATTCGGTTACAGAAAAAGGTAGTTTTCATATTAACGGGAAATCTCGAAAGTGCAGTCAATTCCTCCGATGAAGTTTGGAGGTTGGACGAAAACGGACTCCATGGCGTCCAGATCGAAGAGCAGATTGAGGCGGATAACGAAATGCCCTCTGAAGAAGAAATTAATGTTTCGAATGAACAAACCGTACCGGTCGTTCAACCGGTAAAATTCGAAAAAATCCCAACAAAAGTGAACGATAAAATCGTATTATTTGACCCTATTGAAATTGACTATATTGAAAGTAATGAAGGCCAATCATTCTTGCATATTAAAGGAGAGTCATTTCCAAGCGTGTTCACCCTGAATGATTTGGAACAACGACTACTTCCCTTCGGTTTCTTTCGTTGCCATCGTTCATATATCGTTAATCTTCAAAGGGTAAGAGAAGTGATTACTTGGACAAGGAATAGTTATAGTTTGGTGTTGGAGGATGCGAAGAAGTCTTCAATCCCATTATCGAAAACGAAAATGGCTGAACTTAAAGAGATGTTAGGACTCTAATCATGTAGAAGCTTGTCTAATTTCCCCGGAAATATTCGACAATAGAAGACACTTAAAAAACAGTGATTTTCCTGCGTTCTTCACGCTTCACTTTTTCTTATTTAACAGAAATTCAGCTCCAGTGACCGGTTTTCATCTGTTCATTCACCCTTTAAACTGCTCCATTCACCTTGAAATAAACTCCTTTCATCCAAGATATAATGCCTCCCTATTCATTTCCTTGTAATCTGAGATTGCAGATACGAAATGAACGAATAACAGTTTGAGGAGGATACGGATGGAAAACATTATTGAAGTGAAGGCCTTGGCAAAGGTCTTTGCTAACCAAGTAGCACTTGAAAGTGTTAATTTTCAAGTTAAAAGGGGCGAGGTATTCGGTTTCCTTGGACCGAGTGGATCAGGTAAAACAACAACCATTAAAATATTGACTGGACAATTGAATCCAACAAGCGGAGTTGCGACGGTATTTGGAGAATCTGTTGAAGCACTTCGGAAACCCACTAATCGGAAACGCTTCGGAGTGTTGACGGATAATAGCGGATTATATGGAAGATTGTCCATATACGACAACTTAAAGCTCTATTGCGATTTGTACGGAATGCCCCCTTCCAAAATTGACGAAGTGCTTGAAATCGTCAATTTAAAGGCGGATCAACAAAAGCGGGTTTCCACGCTGTCTAAAGGAATGACTCAGCGGGTTACATTAGCTCGTGCTTTGATTCATGAGCCGGAATTACTTTTCTTGGATGAACCGACCTCGGCTCTCGACCCTACAAATACCCTTCATATTTATGAGGGATTACGAGCTCTCAACGCGAAAGGAACGACGATATTCCTTACCACGCATGACATGCTTGAGGCAGAGAAGCTTTGTGATCGGATTGCTTTCCTTAATAAAGGAAAAATCCAATTATTAGATACACCTGATCGGCTTAAAAAGCAGTTTTCGGATGCAACCATTACAGTCGAATTGTTAAATGAAGAAAAAGTGGTCATTCCAGCAGGAGAGGAAGGGGCCCAGCAATTATTTAATTACATGACGGCAAATCAAGTGGCGACGATACATTCGAATGAGCCGACACTAGGTGATATTTTCGTACAAGTTACTGGGAGGGAATTAGTATGACTTTTTCTTGGAGACGTGTGAATGCTATTTTAGTGAAAGATTATAAGGACTTTTCTAGAAATCTAGCAGTTTCTATTATCATCTTCATGCCACCTGTTATGGCAGCCTTGTTCAGTCGTATTGGAACTGTTTCGATAGAAGCACATTATATGGTTTTCAATATGGCATTTGCTCTTGTTGCGACGTATGTGCAGTGCAGCTTGATTGCAGAAGAGAAAGATAAGAATACATTGCGTGGATTGATGATCTCCCCCGCCAGCACATTAGAGATTTTAGGAGGTAAAAGCCTGCTAACTTTCCTTCTGACGATGTTAGTACTTATACTTTCTGTCTTTTTCGGAGATTACCGACCACAGAATGTGCTTATCATCGGCGTGGCATTTGCTTTTTCGGCATTCTTTTATATCGGTATGGGGACATTGTTAGGTTTGTTTGCGAAATCCGTTATGGAAGCTAATGTTATTGTTTTACCAGTGCTCCTATTTTTCTCGATGGGAACTTTTGCTCTTCCGTTTGCAGAAAAGTACCCGGTCTTGAAGGTTCTGGAATATTTTCCAAATGTCCAATTGATTGAGATCGCAGCAAAAGTCGAAGCCGGTGGAGGATTTGGGGATACATTCTTGCCTTTAGGTATCATCCTAGCCTGGGCGATTGCGATGTTTGGCTTGACTGTTGTTGTTTATCGGAAAAGGATGGTGGACTAATATGAAGAAAGCATTGAAACCATTGATAGGATTTGCGTTAGGAATTATTGTTGTTATCATTTACAGAACTTTTTTCGGTTGAAGCTTTATGCGTGTCTGGACGTGCTTATGCTGGAATTCTGAGTTTTATGTGCGGCTGGACGTGTTTATGCGTGATTCTCGCCCTTTATGCACTTTTCGGACAGATTATGCGTGATTGTACCGATTTATACGTATTTAACGGAGAGCCATTGATCGTATTTAGCTCTCCGTTCTTCATTTTCATTTATAAGTCATCAAACCCGTTCAAGTTGCTTGTTTTTACGTATTGTCTTGATGTTTGTTCGAAGAAATCGGTTTTTGTGTCGTCAAAGTTATCGACATAGGCGCGGATCCATTTCATCGGGTTATCGGTGAATTCCGGATAGATTTCGCTCAATCCAAGCATGCGTAACATTTTATTTGCGCGATATTTCACGTAGCCCGCCATTTCTTCGAGGTCGATTCCAACGATTTCCCCTAACACATAGCGGCTCCAAATGATTTCCTGTTCGACGGAATGGCGGAATTGATCGTAAATCCAATCGGTGAATTCTTCGGTATTATACTTCGGATTTTCTGCAAGTGCCGCGCGGAAAATATCGCTGATTGCTTTACCGTGCTGCAGTTCATCGCGGTTTATATATGAAATCATCGTCGATGTTCCGACCATTTTCTGATGGCGCGCGAGATTGTAGAAGAATGCAAAACCACTATAGAAGAATAGTCCTTCTAATAATGTCGTGTACACCATTGCTTTCAACACAGTTTCAACCGTAGGATTTTCCGCGAATTCATTATAAATATCGACAATCCGCTCGTTCCGTTTCATTAGTACTTCATCGCTGCGGCCCATTTCGAATGAATCCATCTGTTTGTCGAGCGTCGTTACGGAGGAAAGGACGTACGCATAGCTGTGATTATGCTCGCTTTCCTGGTCGGCGATTGTAGCCATGATTGACTTCACCGAAGGATCAGTTGTGAAGTCCACAATTTTCATGGCGATGACGGTTTGCGGGCCATCGAGTGTTGCAAGCAGCCCGATAATTTTTAGAAACGCCTCTTGTTCCGCTTTCGATAAGTTCGGGAATTGCTTTACATCCTGCGTCATATCGACTTCATTCGCTGTCCAAAAAAGAGAGCGGATGCGCTGACGTATTGTATAGAAATGCGGATGCGATAGGTCGTTCCAGTTCAGGATACCGCTCGCTTTTCCGCCGAATATTGCCGTTGATTTATTTGGATTTGCTGGATTTAGCACTTTAACGCGTGTAAGTGTTGCCAATGTTGATGAACTCCTTTCGCCCATTCGATTACTTTCTTTTCTTGGATGCCACGTGGGCTTTGTTCGATTTTTAGAGGTTCGTATTTTGATTCATAAAATCGTTTTAGTTTATCGGCGGCGTGGCAAAATAGCTCGTCCCCGCCAAACTGGGTGTCTCCAGTACCGAAGACATAGACGTTTTCGGGCTTATAGCTGATGTCCGCGACGAAATCCTTCACCTTGTCAGGCGTTGCACCCTTATCCCATGTGAATGAACCGATTATCATCGCATCAAACTGCCGCGGATTCGGTATCGGACCGTTTCCGATCCGATGCACAGTCACGTCCAATCCTTCCGACAGCAGCGTCTCCTCCACGATTTCAGCCACTTCCTCCGTATTTCCGCTCCAGGATGCATACGCAATCAGGAATGACACCATTCGCACTCCTCGATATCCGAAGCTGTAGATCTCATGTAATACGTCGATTTCATGCCCGATTTCCATGCTTGAATATGCAACTCAAGGAGGACGGATGCGCGTATGTTATTCGGCACGTAAATATTGAACGAAATTGCCTGATCGATATGGCGCTGTCTTGCTGCATTTTGCTTGATGGACCAGCGCTGATCGACAATATACGCAGAGCGACGGTAGACATCGTATGTGTTATGGTCCAAATCCGGTGCGATAACAGGTAGCTTGTAATCTTTCTTTTCCTCGTGGTAGAACGGCTTGAAAATCGGATCGATGGAAGCCGTAGACCCTGCGATGACCGATGTTGAGCTGTTCGGCGCGACAGCCATTAAATAGCCGTTTCGCATGCCGTTTGTCGCAACATCAATGCGTAGCTCACGCCATTGTTTCGAGTCGTAGCCACGTTGTTCGAAATAAGTCCCAGTCTGCCAATCTGACCCTTCGAATAAAGGATAAGCCCCCTTCTCCCCCGCCAATTCCATCGATGCTTTGATTGTCAAATAAGCAATTCTTTCATACAGTTCGTCCGCATAGTCAACCGCTTCATCCGATTCCCATTGGATGTTTTTCAATGCAAGCAGATGGTGCCAGCCGAATGTTCCAAGGCCGATGCCACGGTAGCGGGCGTTCGTCCGTTGCGCCTGGATGACCGGGATTTTATTCAAATCAATGACGTTGTCTAACATGCGGACTTGGATCGTAATAAGTCGTTCCAATACGTCTGCGGGTACTGCTCGGCCAAGGTTCACGGACGACAAGTTGCATACAACAAAATCTCCAGGCTTCGAACGGGTCACGACGATATCGTCTTCAAAAGTGACCGATTCGAATTCGGTTGGACTCATGTTTTGCATGATTTCTGTACACAAATTACTGGAATACACCATACCCTTATGCTTATTTGGGTTTGTCCGGTTTACTTCATCACGGTAAAACATGAATGGCGTCCCCGTCTCAAGCTGGCTGCGCATGATCCGTTTCATGATTTCAATCGCCGGGACGGTCTCCTTTGACAATTCCGGATGGTTCACGCATTCCTCGTATTTATCGCGGAATGAACCGGCACCTTTCGTTTCATCATAATGATCCTCAAGCGAATATCCCATAACAGTCAGGACTTCATGCGGGTCGAATAAATACCAATCGCCACGCGCTTCGACTTGGTCCAGGAATAGATCCGGAAGGCAGACTCCTGTGAAAATATCATGCGCACGCAAGCGATCGTCCCCGTTGTTCAGCTTGAGGTCAAGGAAAGTGAAAATATCTTTATGCCAAACATCGAGGTAAACTGCAATTGCCCCCTGGCGCTGACCAAGCTGATCGACGCTTACCGCCGTATTGTTCAGCTGCTTGATCCACGGAAGAACGCCGCTTGAGGCACCTTTAAAACCACGGATGGAAGACCCGCGTGAACGGACTTTGCCCATGTAAACTCCAATTCCACCGCCGTATTTCGATAGATTCGCAATATCGGTATTGCTGTCATAAATGCCTTGCAGCGAATCAGCGACCGTGTCAATGAAGCAGCTCGACAGCTGACCATGCGGCTTGCCCGCATTCGCAAGCGTCGGCGTCGCGACTGTCATATACAGATTGCTCATCGCCCAATATGCTTCCGCAATTTTTTCAAGGCGATTTTCAGTTTCATTTTGCATGAGCGTCATCGCAATGATGAGCCAACGTTCTTGCGGCAATTCGACAGGCTGTTTATTGAAATCAACTGCAACATACCTGTCCATAAGTGTTTTCAATCCAATATACGTGAACAGCTTGTCCCTTTCCGGCTTCAAGAATGTTCCTACTTCATCCAATTCCTCGCGCGAATATTTTTCAATCAAAACAGATGTATACAAGCCCTTCTCAACAAGCCGCTCCACGTTATCGGCAAAATCCGTATATGCTTTTGCGCCCCTAACGCTTTCCTGGCGTGAATAAACATCTTGTAAATAAATCCTCGCAGCAACGAATGTCCAATAACCGGATGCTTCATCGATATAGCTAAGCGCCTCCAAAATCATCGCTTTCGTCCACTCAGATTTTTCTCCATCGGAATGGCGTTCCAACCATTTTAGACTCGCATCTTCTAACACCGCCAACCGTGTTTCCCCGAACTCCGCCTTTAGGCTTCCAAATATGCCCGCTACATCCATCTTTTCACGAATCAATGTCATCAAAATGATTCCTCCTTTGTGACACAATACAAAAAAGCGATGATTCCACCTCTTCGGTAGAGTCATCGCTCATGGAATTTGATTAGGAAACAGATCGGGACCTCGCCTAAATAGTGAAAGCAAAAAATACCCGCTCGCTTCCACCTCTCAACCCCCGAAGAAAGTGTCGCTTGACGATGGACGGCAGGTCTACTGGCTAACGCTTCTTCCTTCCATCTCCCCTTCCCGCGGCTTCATGCTGCAGTGGTTTTTGAGACGGTCGTCTGCGTTTACAGTTGCGGGGACAGCTCCAATTACGGATTCCCTTTTAAACCGATAACGGTACCATTCCATCGTTCGATACTATATATTGTGTCTTATGTATAACTACTACCCTAACATGTTGTGGTTTAATCGTAAATAGGTAGAAAGATATTTTAATTTACGGACTTCTCCCTATACTTCATTACTCATATATGTGATGATAAATATAAAAAGGAGGAGGGGTTCCAATGGCTGATTTAAACGCAATTATGGCTTGGACGTTTACGGAGGAAGTTGCTGTTCCAGACGAAATAAAGGATTTGCTCATTGATGGCGAAGTAGCAGAGGTTGCCTATAAAACAATTCGTGATGTGGCGGTTGTAACAAACAAACGATTTATTATCGCAGACAAGCAAGGACTGACAGGTAAAAAGGTTGAAATCTATACGATTCCTTTTAAGTCAATCAATATGTACTCCACAGAAAACGCAGGACGGATTGATTTCAACGCTGAAATTGAATTGTGGACGAAGGCAGGAAAACTTAAATTTAATCTGAATAAAAAAGTGGATGTACGTAAACTCGATAAAATCATTGCGAATGCCATTCTTTAAAAGATAGAGCCATGCAATTGCGTGGCTCTTAATCATTGGAATTGATTGGTGTCAGCGCAGTCGTTTGATCAACAAAAATAAACCCATCATACCGGCTGCCAACTCTTGATGATACATAGTTTCCATACGCTTCAAACTCCGGATTATAGACGACCCCGATAGCGCGATGGCCGATCCATTCATTGAATAAATGACGGTTTTCCTCCGTGAAAAGAATAACCTGATCTACTTCAGCGGCTGCATGCATCTGACCTTCCCATGAATTGAACTTGGCGGGTGGGACTTTCATCTTTTGTAACGGTTCGCCCCAACCTTCGCCTGCAATGACGGTTCCTTCATACGTACCGAAGCCGATGGCAAATGTGTCATCCCTTCCATACTTCTCCCGGATGAGCTGACCGACATTGATCATATCATGGTCGGCCATTGATGTTTCCGATGCATCGCCAACATGCGTGTTATGCTCCCAGATGATGATTTTGGCGTCATCGCCATGGTAGTTCAATAGTTCGCCGACCGCCTCCACCATATGCATATCGCGTATATTCCAAGAGATGGCGTCGTCCTGCATCATCGCACGATAATATGATTCGGCATTTTTCGCGACCAATGCATTCATCGTTATGTTTAGATCCTTTTCCTGATCGTTTGAATAAAGATCTTCGTGGCTACGGATGGTCGTCAGCAAGTTCGTCACTTCGCGAATGCACTCATCCGAAAAATGAAGAGTCGACAATGCGTAATGCTCAGGCATTCGGTTGTACGGCTCAAAACAGGAAAATGCTCTTCTTGCCATCTCCAAGTCCGCATTATAAGTGGGATTTTCCTGAAGAAATTGCAACACTTCATCAATCGACTCATAAAGACTGTACATATCAATCCCGTAAAACCCTGTTTTATCAGCTGCATCCTTTCCTTCATTTTCACGCTTCAACCATTCAATAAGCTCCGCGACCTCTTCATTCGCCCACATCCACGTCGGCCAACGATTGAACGATTGCGATAATACTTGCCGAGCGGTTTTACCCTCTTCATCAAAGCCTTTCACATAGCGGTTAACCGCTTGAGCAGACGGCCAATCTCCTTCTACCGCAATGATTTTGAATCCTTTCTCCTGAATAAGTCGTTTAGATAATGCCGCGCGAACTTTGTAAAACTCTGAAGTTCCATGCGACGCTTCACCTAACATAACAATTCGGGCATCCCCAATTGCGTTCATAATAGTGTCAAATGCCTTCTCATCTAACGTAAAAGCGTGTTCCTGTATCGCGGCGATCAATTTTTTCGACAAATCAATCCCTCCTCTGCAGATAGCATACCCATGGGAAGGGGGCGGAAACCGGGAGAGGGGTGATAAGGGGTTGATTTTTACGAAAGAGACATGGTTATCACCGACTTGGACGAGGTTATCACCGACTCTCGGAGCTTTATCACCGACTCGGGAGAGTTTATCACCGACTTAGGTGAGTTTATCACCGACTTAGGTGAATTTATCACCGTTTGGCTACAATTTTAGAGTATCTGCAAACAATTCGCCCGCTCCGCAATGCAATTTTCCATGGCAAAAAAGTTTATCACCGCTCTGTCGGACTTTATCACCGCTTGTGCAGGGTTTATCACCGCTTAGGTGGCCGTTATCACCACTTAAACGACATTTATCACCACTCAACAATTTTTCACCACAAAAAAACCGCCCAATAAAGGACGGTTGCCAAATAACCTCTATTCATCTACAACTTCCAGTATTCCTTCCCCGTCGTCCGGCAAAAGCTCGAAAATCCATTTCTTTTCATTCTCATCAAAAATAATCTCGTTAATAACGATATAGCCATTTGATAGCCTCTCACCCGAAATCTCCAACGCTTTTGCTACGGCCTGTGACTCGGAAAGCTTCGCATTTACAGGCTTATAATCCGGCAAGATTTCTACAAATTTTGCAGTCCCTTGCGAAGGATAGGATTCCATCATGCGGCCTGATGCTTCCACTTTCACACGCTGGCCTACTTTCAACTTGTCAGCTTCAGGGAATTTGTAAAACGCAGCAGTTTCATTCGGACCAGCTACCAAGAACTGCCCTTCACTAACAGACAGTACAAATCCACCATCCGTGAGTGGAGTGCTTGTGTAAGTTTGTTCAGGAGCAATAATCCTTGATTCCCCGGGAGCAGCTACCATTCTTCCATTTTGCGTGAAATTGATTGTGTGGTCTGCGAATTGTTGGCGCAGCTCCTCTTGCTGCTCCGGCATGAGAAAATCATGGGAAACTTCAATCTCGCCGTTGATGACATCGACGTACAGCGCATAGGATCCCTGTTCCGATTCGATTCCTTTCAATGCTTCCGCGACTTCATCCTGTAAATCATTGAGCTCTTTTTCCGTGTGGGGGCTGCGGAAAATATAGATTGGTTCCGCAAGGATTTCGCCCGCATCCACTTTTGGCTGCAATAGATCAAGCAATTGTTGAACGCGTTCGTCAGGCTCCTTTAACCCGATCCAGACGCCAGATTGCTTTGCGCCTCTTGTCTGAATTTCGATAAAGAGGACTCCTTCATCACGAATGCCGCCTTCACCGTAAACTTCTTCCACCGCCTGGATTGCAGCGGGTCCCTCAATTGCTTTGACCGCCAAATCCTCCGCCAATTCTTTTGTAGGCTTTTCATATTCAGGTGGTGTTTCAATGGTGGCCGCCTCGTCTCGCTTAGGCGTTTCTTGAGCGGTTTGCTTCAATTCCGCAATGATTTCACGCCCACTCACCATTTTTAACATCTTCCATTCAACACTATCTTCAACCGCGACATTTTTCGGGGAATCATCCGTTCCACATCCTCCCAACAATAAAGCAGCACTTAATAAGATTGTTAACCTATAGTTCATGTCAAAACCTCCCATCAACGGATTAGACGGACGATTCGTACAAAAGTTACGTGACGCCCATTGACACCCAGCCACCGATTTGATACATTCAACTACAATATCGAAGACGAAGAGAGTAATAATTCTTTCCTTCCATAGCGAGCCGGGGTTGGTGGAAGCCTGGCGAAGATGAATTATGAAACGCACTTCGTAGATGCTTTTCTGAATGAAGTAGGAGAAGCCGGTGTCTCGCCGTTAGGAGAAAGGGGCCCCTATCCATACTATCAGGGGCAATTTGAGTGGTACCGCGGAACAAGCTTTCGTCTCATTTATTGAGATCGAGGGCTTTTTATTTTATCTAAAAAGGGGTTTGTGTATATGAAAAAGGATATTCTACAAGCTTTACAGACAGTCAGCCCGATTCCATTGGAGGAACATATGTTAGAACGCCCGGCACATGCAAAATTAGGCGATTTTGCATTGCCATGTTTTCCTTTTGCAAAAGTCTTACGAAAATCGCCTGTTGCCATTGCGGAGGAGATTGCTGCTTCCATCAATCATCCGTTAATCCAGAAAGCCGAAGCGGTAAATGGCTATGTAAATCTATTCATGAACCGGGAAGTCATTGCCGATACGCTTCTTCAAACAATCTTGCAACAATCGACCACATATGGCACTTCCAATGAAGGCAATGATGGTGTCGTGACGATTGATTTGTCCTCACCAAATATTGCTAAGCCATTTTCCATGGGCCATCTGCGCTCAACGGTCATTGGGAATTCCATTGCTTTATTGCTTGAAAAGATCGGCTACAAGCCGGTGAAAATCAATTACATCGGTGATTGGGGTACACAATTCGGGAAGCTACTTACAGCGTATCGGATATGGGGTAATGAGGCGGACGTTCGTCAAGCTCCAATTGAAACATTGCTGAAGCTGTACATCCGTTTTCATAAGGAAGCAGAGACTGATCCTTCATTAAACGATGAGGGGCGCGCAGCCTTCAAAGCGTTGGAGGACGGTGATTCGGATGCACTTGCCTTATGGAATTGGTTCAAAACCGAGTCATTGAAGGAGTTCCAACGGATTTATGATCTGTTAGGAGTCACATTCGATTCGTATAATGGCGAAGCATATTATAATGACAAAATGGAGCCTGTCGTGGAAGAGCTTCTAAGCAAAGGCTTATTGGTTGAATCCGATGGCGCCATGGTCGTCGAACTTCAGGAAGGCATGCCTCCTTGTTTGATTAAGAAATCAGATGGGGCGACATTGTACGCAACACGTGATTTGGCAGCTGCCATCGATCGAAAAAATAATTACGACTTCGTCAAATCCATTTACGTCGTTGGGAATGAACAAAGCCTCCACTTTACGCAAGTGAAGCAAGTGTTGGGAAAAATGGGGCACAACTGGTCGAATGACATTCAACACGTACCGTTCGGGCTCATTTTGCAAGGCGGGAAAAAGATGTCGACGCGTAAAGGAAAGATCGTCTTGCTTGAGAATGTTTTGAAGGAAGCAATCGAACTTGCACAGAAAAATATCAAAGAGAAAAACCCTACCCTTGCCAATCAATCCGAAGTGGCTGATGCGGTTGGCGTTGGTGCGATTTTATTCAGCGACTTGAAACAGCATCGGAAGCATGATATCGAATTTAACTTGGAATCGATGTTGCAGGTCGAAGGCGAAACGGGTCCTTACGTCCAATACGCCAATGCGCGTGCCCACTCGATTTTGCGTAAAGTTAGCGACGTCGATTCATTCAATGTAAATGAAGTGAATGATTATGAATGGGAAACAATCAAGCTGCTTGAACAATTTCCGCACGCTGTAAAACGTGCAGCTGATGAATTGGATCCGTCCATCATCGCCAAATACGCGATCGATCTCGCGCAAGCATTCAATTCATTTTACGGGAATGTTCAAGTGTTAACCGATCAGGCAAATCTGCCCTATCGCTCGGCACTCATCGAAAGCGTCACAATCGTCTTATCTGAATCACTGCGCTTGTTAGGAATGAAAGCGCCTGAAGAAATGTAAGAAAAAGCAATCGCTCGCTGGCGATTGCTTTTTTGTGTATTCTATTCGTGTTTACCTCCGGCTCTCAGAGCGTTATCACCGACTCTCAGCACTTTATCACCGACTCGGCTTATTTACCCAATTCTCAAAGCGCCGCCTTCACCGTTTTCCGATAATACCCAACCGTCAAGAATGCGAAGATAAGATAAATGAGCGCGTAGATGCCCATTGCGATGGATGCGGGTAAGGTAATATCCGACATGAACATAAAGGATGCTGCCTTGATTGCAAAGATGGAATGTAGTAAGCCAATTATCAACGGAACGCCGAAGACGAACACTTGCTTTCGGACGATGCCGCGCATGATGTCTTGCACAGTGAAGCCTAATTGACGCAAGGTTGTATAGCTGCTTTTCTCCTGTTCCGCCTCCGTCATTTGCTTGAAGTATAGAATACTGCCAGTTGAAATGAGGAACACGAGTCCAAGGAAACCTGAAATGAAGATGAGCAGTCCATTAAATTCCATGGACGAGACATATTGAGAATAATAATCAAATCCGTGTTGATCATTTTCCTCATTGATGCGCTTAAAGATGGCAGATGCCTCAACAAGCTGATCGTGATCCGGCACATCGATGGCATAAGTGTTTGAAATGCGCCAACCGTTTTCATCATTCAAAAATTGACCTTTTAATTCTTGATAAAACGCATCTTTCACAACAAGTTGTGTTGACCCTGAAGTATTTAATGCATTTCCTTCGTTCACTTTCACAACTTTCATATCAGATTCTATTTCAGAATTCGATAACTCGACATTAAACGGGACTTCAATCGTTTTCAATAACCAGTATATGCTTGCATCATAAAGGTACGCGGCATCAGGATCGGAAATTTCAATATCTGCACCTGCTTGCTGCAAATTTTTGTCGCTAATAATAATCGCTCCAAACGATGTGGATATCATTTCCGGTGCACTACCCTTTTCGAATTCGCCCTCCACTTTTAGAGTTTCAACCGTTGAAACCGTATACGCTATATTTTGCTTATCCAGTTCGCTGACAAATTTTGCGGAGGCTTCTTGACCGTCCTCATACCAAAAATTATCAAAAGAAAAATCAAAAGGATATACAAGGCGAAGTTCCTTTTCCGTTGAATAATAAAGGGAATACGAACCTGCCAGCATCGTCAGCGTCATCGCGGACAATACCGTAATGATCGTCAATGAATTCGCATTGGCTTTCATCCGGTGCATAAGCGGCGCAAGAGATAAACTGTTATACAGCCCCAGATGGCCTTGCTTCCGTTTCCGGATCTGATAAAGCAGCCAGCTGATCGTCACCCGGAACAATAGATAGGTACCGAGAATTGTCGCAGCCAAAACGACGACCATATTGATGAGTAGCAATGCATTCAACATCCGGCCGGATAGCCAATATCCGAACGCGATGAGTGCCATTCCTAAAATCGCAAGTAGTGCTGATCTAAACGCTTTCGGTTTCTTCGGATGGTCGCCCTTCTTTTCGGCATTGAATAACCCGAGCAATGTATTGCGGTAAACTGCGACAATCATTTGAATCGATGTGAGAATGATGATTCCAAGGAATACAACAACCGTCTGGATGACTGCGGCCGTCGAAAATGCTACTTCGATAAAACCGTCAAATCCGATAAGCTTCATTAACAACAATAAAAATACACGTGACACGAGAATTCCTATGCCAATCCCAATAGCTAATGCCCCGGCGCTAAGCAAGGAGTTTTCGATAATCAACAGACGCGAGACAGAACCTTTCGTCAGGCCAATCAATTGATACAGCCCGATTTCACGGCTTCTTCTTTTCAAGAAAATCGCATTTGCATAGACGACGAAAATTCCTGCGATGAATAATAATAGAATTCCTGCCACTTTGAAAGCCGCACCCATGCTGCCTCCAGACCGAGAAACTACCGACGGATCATGCTGTAATGTTGCAAATACAAAGTAGAGGACGACACTGAAAATGAGGGCGAAAAAGTATAAATAATAATGCTTGATGTTTTTCCGCATGCTGCGGATGACGAGATCAAAGAGCGTCAACGCTGTCACCCCCGAGGACACCTTGGACTTTCAGGATTTCCTGGAAGAAGGCTTGTCTCGTTTTTTCGCCGCGGTACAGCTCCGAGTAGATATTGCCGTCTTTCAGGAAGACAACTCGGCTGCAATAACTTGACGCGACGGGGTCATGCGTTACCATCATGATCGTGACACCGCGTTCTTTATTGACATCTTCCAACGTCCCGAGCAGAGACGAAGCCGATTTCGAATCAAGCGCGCCTGTAGGTTCATCCGCAAACACCATGGATGGCTTGTTAATGAGTGCGCGGGCTGCGGAAGTCCGTTGCTTTTGACCGCCTGATATTTCATGTGGGTATTTATCCGCCAATTCCTTGATACCTAAAATGTCGGCAATCGACTTGAATTGGTCCTCCGCCACCCGTTTTTTCATCTTGCCTAGCGAGACTGGCAAGAGAATATTTTCTTTTACTGTCAATGTATCGAGCAGATTGTAATCTTGAAAGATGAACCCTAATTTATCGCGCCTGAATGCGGACAGTTCACGGTCCTTCATTTTCGAAATATCCGATTCCCCAATCAAAATCGAACCTTCCGTCGTACGATCGATTGTCGCAAGGACATTTAATAGTGTCGTCTTCCCGGCACCTGACGCCCCCATAATGCCGACAAATTCCCCTTCTAGCACTCGCAAATCGATCCCTTTCAATACTTCTTGCACATTTCCACGAGTCCCGTACGATTTACGGATGTTTTGTGCGTGTAAGACTGTCTTATATTGATCCATCATTGTACCCTCCCTGTTTGCTATACCCTTATCTTATCGGGGAAATTTGGTATGGTCGTGCGATTTAGATGACAAACAGGTCGGTCAATGTGACATTGTTGTCACGTTCGGGTCGCATCAAATTCATTTTCGGTGGAAAACGTCATTTTCATCGTCGTTCCTTCGTTTAATTTAGAGTGTGTCGACAAGGAAATTCCGATTTTCGATGCAACTTGGTGAGCTAGATAAAGACCGATTCCAGTCGCCGCATTATGTAGCCGTCCCGTCCCTCCTGTGAACCCTTTATCGAATATCCGAGGGAGATCATGCGTAGGGATTCCGGAACCTTCATCTTTTATCAATAAAACCGGATTCCCGCTTTCTGAACGGTCGAACTTAATATAGACGACTCCTCCATCCGGGCTGTATTTCACCGCATTCGTCAGCAATTGCCGGATGATGAAGCGACACCATTTGCTGTCCGTGATTAGTTCCAACTCTTTGTCTTCTATTTCCACAGCGATGTTTTTTTCGATACACCATGACCGAAGTTCGCTGATTTCAGGTGTAATCAGCTGATGCATTTCAATTTTCTCCAATACATAATCCGTCCCGAGCGACGGCATACGTGAAATATAAAGCTGCCGATCGATCAGCAAATGGACTCGCAGCCAATCAGACTCGATTTTCCGAATTGTTAGGTCTTGCCGATTCGCATCAATCATCATTTTCATCGAGGTGAGCGGCGCCTTCACTTCATGCACCCACGCCGCGGTATAATCGCTTTCCATAAGGTTTGCGCTTTTCATTTCCGATAATTTGCCCATATAATCAGCCGCTACTTGCTTCAATAGGTCATTGATCGTTTGATCCCGTAAGAAGAGCGGCTCCGGCAGCCCCTCCTGCCAATCCCTTGAAGGATCCTCCGAAATACGGAGAAGTTCTTTCGTGAAATGCATTTCTTTTTTAATACGCCAGATGAGAAATGATATGAAAATAGCAATCAGCAGTATATTGAGATAAATTAAAGAGCTCAGCCTCAATGTCAAACCTTTATCAATCCAAATTAAACCATCGGTCACTGCGAGCGACGCGGCAAACAGGAGTATCCAGCTTTTCATATCCTTTACATATGCAATGAACATCGAATCCCCCCTACAGGCTAACCGCCATATAACCCATCCCTTTTTTTGTGAGAATTGCATCACCAAGTCCGATTTCCGCAAGCTTTTGGCGCAACCGCGTCACATTGACGGTCAGTGTATTGTCGTTTACGAACCGCTCATCATCCCAAAGTTTACGAATCAACTCATCACGCGACACAATTTCGTCTTTCGATTGGACAAGCACCGCCAAGATGAAAAACTCATTTTTCGTTAGCTCTACTTCATTGCCATCAAGCCGAATGACGCCGCGCTTCATATCGATCATTGCCCCATTCCATTCCAGCACGTCCGAAGTTTCATCCGTATACGCATACGTTCGACGAAGTGTCGCCTGGATTTTCGCCAGTAACACATCCGTATGAAAAGGTTTTTGAATATAATCATCCGCCCCCATATTCATCGCCATCACCATATCCATCGGATGATCGCGTGATGACAAGAAGATGATTGGTACCTTCGAAACCGCCCGGATCTCCCGACACCAATGGAACCCGTCATAAGCCGGGAGCTGGATATCGAGTATGACAAGATGCGGTTTTATTTGAATAAACGACTTCATTACATCATGAAAATCTGTTGGTCCCGACACCTGAAACGACCATTGCCCCAGCCTCTCTTTGAGTGAATTGTAAATTGCCAAATCGTCCTCTACGATGAAAATATTCATATCCATTCCCGCCCCACGTCCTTTCTTTCCCCTCATTATAAGGGTGTAGGGCCGAGTTGGAAAAGATTATCATCGGGGATGTGAGGTTATCACCGACTTAGCATGGTTTACTACCGACTCGGGGGACTTTACCACCGGCCCGCCAAAACTCCTCGTCCTACAACTTAATTTCAATATAACATATAGTCCAAAAGAATCATCTTAATAGATGATTTACTTTATCACCGACTTGAGTGAGTTTATCACCGAGTTCCTCCACTTTATCACCGACTCTTCACGTGTTATCACCGACTCCGAAGGGTTTATCACCGATTTGCCAATCCTCGTCCCTCTCTCCCGCCAATGAGACTTATATACCACCTAATATGTATACTAATAACCTACTGAAAAGTCGGATTTCCAATACTTCTACCCCCGAAGTATGTTATACTAATTACTGAGACATCGCTCCTGGCCTTCCAGGTGATATAAATGTCTTCTTTTTTTTCCCGTTGTTTTATTTTTTCACCCCCAGATTCAACGGAATACAGTTTTGTAAAAAAACACATAGGAGGATTTTATGCTTAAATTTGAAAACGTTAGTAAAGTGTATGAAGACGGGTTCAAAGCCGTTGATTCTATCAGCTTTGAGATTCCGAAAGGCGAGCTGCTCGTTCTTATCGGTCCGAGTGGTTCAGGCAAATCTACGACGATGAAAATGATTAATAGGATGGAACCACATACAAGTGGGAAGATTTTGATTAACGGAAAGGATACCAACTCGTATGTCGCTTCCGATTTGCGGAGGGGTATCGGCTATGTGATCCAACAGATTGGTTTATTCCCCCATTATACGATTGAAAAAAACATCTCCATCGTTCCCCAGTTAAACGGTTGGAGTCCAGATAAAATTAAACCAAGAGTCCATGAACTGATGGAATTGGTAGGACTCGATCCCAATATCCATGCAAACCGCTATCCGAAAGAACTTTCCGGGGGACAACAGCAACGTGTTGGAATCGCTCGCGCACTTGCATCCGATCCCGAAGTCATCTTAATGGATGAACCGTTCAGCGCATTGGACCCGATTACAAGGGAGCAATTGCAAGGCGAACTCATTTCATTGCATAAAAAACTGAATAAGACAATCATTTTCGTTACTCATGACATGGACGAAGCACTCAAAATGGGTGACCGTATCGCAATTATGAAAGATGGCAAACTACTTCAGCTGGACACTCCCGAGAAGTTACTTCATGAACCCGCCCACGGTTTTGTCGAAGAATTCATTGGCAAGCATCGAATCATTCAAAACCCTGAACTGATGCCAGTCATTGACATTATGTCAGAATCGGTCGTCACATCTCTTCCTCAAAGCTCTCCTGAAAAGGCAATTACACTAATCCGCCAGAGGAAAATTACAGATCTCATCATTGTGGATGAATCAAAAGCTCTGCAAGGCATCGTGTCTGCCTATGACGTCATTAAGAGTATGAACGCCATCCGTACGATCGGAGAAATCATGCAGCCGGTAGACCATTTCCTACTCGACTCTGCATCCGCAAAAGACGCAATTATCATGATGGATGAAACACCATTCGGCATGATTCCTATCGTAGATGAAGCGAACAAGGTCGTCGGACTCGTAACACGCGGCTCGTTACTATCCGCATTATCCACTCAGTGGACTGAAACGGAGGAGGCTGCACAATGAATAATTTATCAATTTGGCAACAATTAATTGAACAAACACAGATGCGCTGGGGAGAAGTTCTCGAAGCGACATCCATCCATATTCAACTCGTATTCTTTTCCATGTTAATCGCCATCGTTCTCGGCGTTTCACTCGGAATCCTCGTCACTCGAGTTCCGAAACTGTCGACACTCATTCTTGGCGGTAGCGGCGTCATGCAGACGATTCCAAGTCTCGCCTTGCTCGGTTTCATGATTCCTATCTTCGGTATCGGCGTTAAAACAGCGATTGCTGCACTCTTCTTGTACTCGTTGTTGCCAATCATCCGAAACACTTATACCGGTATAAACGACGTCGACCCGGCTACGC
The DNA here is from genome assembly GCF_042658975.1 of Sporosarcina thermotolerans. Taxonomy (NCBI): domain Bacteria; kingdom Bacillati; phylum Bacillota; class Bacilli; order Caryophanales; family Caryophanaceae; genus Sporosarcina; species Sporosarcina thermotolerans. Next base: position 340,059 of record NZ_JBHSRM010000002.1, read on the forward strand.
GGGAAGCCGCAAAGGGAATGGGAATGACGAGCATGCAAATTCTTTTCAAAGTGGAGTTGCCACTCGCGATCCCCATTATAATGGCTGGAATTCGAACAGCCGCTGTCATTAACGTTGGTAACGCTACCCTTGCAGCTTTCATTGGTGCAGGCGGTCTTGGGGACTTCATTTTCCTAGGAATTACGCGAGGCATCGACGGTTTGATACTACTTGGTGCAATCCCTGCAGCACTACTTGCAATCGTTTTGGAAGTGTTCTTCGGCTCGGTTGAGCGCTGGACAACACCGAAAGGATTGAAAGCAGAATGAGGAAAAAATTAACTTCATTGCTACTCATTGCGATTGTCACAAGTATGCTAAGTGGCTGCATTTTAATCGAAAAAGAATCATTGACGCTCGGTTCACGGAACAACACAGAAAGCATCATCCTGTCGCACGTCATGGGGCAGTTGATTGAGCATAAAACAGACATAAAAGTAATCTATAAAGAGAATCTCGGCGGATCTAACGTCGTGTGGAATGCGATGCTGAACGGCAATCTCGACGTCATTCCCGATTACACGGGGACGATTGTCGTGACTTATTATCACGAAGAGCCGGGTACAGCCGATGAGACGTTGGAAGCGACAAGGCGTCTCGTTGCTGAAGACGGCATCATCGCTTTTAACACATTCGGCTTCAACAATACGTATACTCTCGCATTGGATGAATCAAAAGCCGAAGAACTTGGCATCGTCACATTCAGTGACTTCGCAGCCTATTCGGAAGACTTCACATTAGGTGCGGTCTTCGAATTCATCGACCGCCCGGACGGCCTGCCCGGTTTCAAGAAGGAATATGGACTCGAATTCAAGGATGTAAAGGGTATGGATCACGGCATCATGTACCGTTCAATCAATGCAGGTGAAGTCGACGTCATCAACTCCTACACGACAGACGGCCAATTGCAGGAATTCGACCTGCGTGTATTGGAAGACGACAAATCCTACTTCCCTCCGTACCACGCACTTCCGCTCGTACGGGAAGAAACGCTGAAGGAATATCCTGAAATCGAAGAGATTTTGAAGCAACTCGAAGGAATGATCGACGAGGAAGCCATGCAAAAAATGAACGCCAAAGTCGACAATGACGGCATGATGGTTGAAAGAGTTGCGGAGGAGTTTTTGGTGGAGAGTGGATTGATTGAGGTGGAGTGAGTGAAGTGAAGTGAGTTGAGGTTGATCGATAGGTTATCACCACTTAAAGTGGGTTTATCACCACTTAGAACAGGTTTATCACCACTTGCATTGTCTTTATCACCGCTTAGTCAGCTTTTATCACCACTTAGCATATTTCGGGGTAAAAGCCCATTTTCAGCGTGACGACAAGGCAGTTTCAAGGGTATTACCAATTTATCACCACTCAGAAATGGTTTATCACCACTTAGAACAGGTTTATCACCACTTGCATTGTCTTTATCACCGCTTAGTCAGCTTTTATCACCACTTAGCATATTTTCACACAAAAAAGCGCACGATTATGTGCGCTTTTTTTGGCTTTCTGATAACAACATCGAATATGTTCGATTGCGATTAGCCCCCTCAGTTTGTAAATCCATATCCCGAAGCATCCGGTTCGCATTTTGCTGTCTTTCAAGATGGAGAAATTCCCTGCAATCTTTATTAGTCATTTTTCCACCAAACAGTAAAAACCAATCTTGGATTGCTTGTTTGTGCGCTTCGCTGCATCGAAAACCACAATTTATGCATTCCCAGCGCCTTCTATGCCAACTCATGCCTAAGACTTTGCAATCTGGACAGATCACACCCGTCCCAATGTCGCTATATCGAATAGAATACGTATCACAAATGGGGGAAGGAATGAATTGGCGATGACCGTTAGCTAAAAGTGAAAGAAGATGGTTGAATGCTGCATCATCCAACAATGGGGAGATTGCTGGAAGTTTTCGTATATACGAAGGAACAGAACTTGGAAATAGTACAGGGGTTTTTGTGTCGAATACTTCGATGCGTTGGCTGGCGTAGGCCATCACGACAGCACCGTATACCGGCAATGATAGATCTCGGCTGTACAGCCAGTCTTGAAATAATTCACAGTTACTTTGCAATTGGGCGATGGGGCTTTTGAAGCCGCTCACTTGCCCAGAGTCCAATGTACGTATCAATTGAGGGGGATTCTCTGTCACCGTCAGCTCTCCCGAAATGTTCTTCACTTCGAATAAAACCGCATACCACGGCGTAATGAATAGCGTGTCCACTTGAAAGAAGGCACTCGACGACAATGATAAATCGTTGAAAATTCCATGCTTCATTGAAAATGAATAGCTTTCAAACACCTTGTCCAACTCCTGCTCGCCGCCAAATCCCGCTTTTACTGCCGCATGCTTTGAACGCAAAACAGGAACCATTTCATGGTAGATCTGCAATCGCCTAATCGCCGCTTCAAGACCCTCTAACAGTAAGGGCGCTTTTCTTCGTTTATGGATGAATATGGTCCACTCCTTTTCTATTATTCCGCTATCTACAAGTTTAGCATATTCATCCAATAGAAATCTAACTATTCAACCAAACTGTAAGTACTCCCACACGTTCCCAAACGGGTCGCGGAAGCTTATATATTTGCCTGGAGGGCAATCGGCCGGCTCTCCGATAATTAATTCAACATCATGTTCTTTGAGCACTTCAAGGGATTGATGGATGTCGTCCGTTTTTAGTGTCAACACCACACCTGAAGAAACCCGGTTAAACACTGCATTCTCCATCTCCTCCAAAACGATCGGCAACTCTCCGTGGACAAGCGTTACAATTTTCGAGCCATACTCTTTATTCACCTCAAACCCCAATACCCCCGTGTAAAATCCAAGCGCCTTCTGCATATCCGGAACATAAATGCTAATTACACAAACCTGTGTCATACCTCTGCCCCCTGACTTTTTGTATACATCTCCACCATTCTCTTCATAAACCTCATCCCCTCGCTATCTTCATCCCATTGCAACCGAATCCACTCATACTCCCGTTCCACCAATTGCCCAATCCGCAATGCCGCCTGTGAATGTCCACCGGGAGTAATGAACTCTAAAATCCCCTTCAAATCCGAAACAACTTCATCCGGCAATGACCGTTCAATCGTCTTCAATCCCAATTTCGCACGCTCCGGGGCATAACGATAAAGCAACACCCTCCCCAAATGATGCACAACATTTGTCAGCATCTTTACCGACCAGATATCGTTTCCTCGCGCGGCAGATTGTCTATATTGATACAAAAACCACCCGACATCGAGGACATCATCCCGATACTCCTGCTCCGTCAGAGTCAGACCCTGTGTTTCAATAAACCCAGCCATCAGATGATGCGGATCATATAGCACCTTGAAATGGTCGCCACCCACAAACGTTTCTTTAGTCACTGTGAATAAATCAATATGTAATAAATCATCAAACACAGCGATAATTTGCGGTGCAACAATGAAAATATCATCCATTAAAATGATGTCGCGATACGCCCGTAAATGCTTCACCTGATTGGCAAGGAATTCCTTTTCATCCTCTTCGTTCACCAAGCAATACAGATCGATGTCTGAGTGCTCATCATGCTCCCCTCGTCCCATCGACCCTTTCAAGAAAATCGCCTGGACAAGAGGATCATTCTTCAAGCTTTCACTAATCTTTTCGACAGCCAACTCCTGCGGTAACATGTTCCTCCCCCCTTACTTGTACTCTTCTACATACTCCTCATAATCCAGTACTTCAATTACATCCGACCAATACAGCACTGTCCCGACAAAATCCCTAATATCCAGGTTAGGCATCTCATACGTTTCATCTGTATTTACAGTCCCTGTTGCGTCCTCAATGAATGTCACCTTGTAACCACGGTCAAATGCGGAAATTGCTGTGAACATACAGCAAAATTCAGTATTGAAGCCGGTAATGAATACATGATCCACTTCCAACTCCCCTAACACATCTGCCAATTCGGTTTTGAAAAATGAACTTGGTGTCTGCTTTTCTACCACAACTTCTGCAAATTCTTTAATGGAAGAGTGCAATTCAGAACCTACGGAGCCTTTGTAAAGCGGACTCTCCTCCATATCATCAAAATGTCGGATGAAAATTATAGGCTTCCCTTTCGCTTTAAAGTCTTCAATGATATTTGTAATTAAGTTCAATTCATTATTAAAATCACCGAATTCGATAATGCCATTTTGCACATCAATTACTAATAAAGCTTCCATACAATCCTCTCCTTTATCAAATTTAGCTTCTATACCCATAATAATTCACACTTATTTAATATAATAAAAATAGAAGGGTGCCTCTTTGCATATGAAGACCTTTCCTTTAATTAAAAAATTCCAACCAAAACGGATAATCATATTGACCATCTGACACTTGAAAGAATGTGCCGAATGCTCCTATATGTGTGATCCCATGATCCCAGTGATAGGTTGGGGTATAAGCAGTAAACAACACGAAATTGATTCTCTCAATTTTCATCTCGACAGGTGCCTCTATATCCCCATAACGTTCTTTGCTAAACTGCAAGTATTTTTCTTCCGACGGATTCGTTAGGATAGCAATGAAGACGATTAACACTAATAGACCGCCAAACCAGTACCTTTTTTTCATTTTAACACTCCTAAACTACTTTGGCTCATAGGCTGCATAGGCTGTTCCCTTATCCTTCTCCATTCTATGCTGGTTCTCCTTCTTCACACACAAAAAAGAGCAGTCCGAGGACCACTCTTTCCATTATCACTTCGAATCCGCACGATATAAAAACAATGCCATTTCGCCACGTGTGATGGCCGCATCGGTTCCAAACTTATCCGCCGATTTCCCTTGCGTAATATTATGTTTCATCAAAGCCTTAACCGCTTCTGCATAGCGTGATGAAACATCGGTGAAAGGAAGCTTCACACCATTGCCTGATAATTCATATGCCCGTTGGATCAACAAAGCCATTTCACCGCGAGTCATCGTGTCATTTGCACCGAAGTGGGTCGACGATTTTCCGTTTACGATGTTTTTTCGTTTCAACGCATTCACTGCGCCCCAAGCTCTTTCCGGAACGTCGACATATGGCGTTGGACGGGAATCTGACTGATTCAGTTTCATTATGTTAGCAAGCCAAATTGCCGCGTCTACCCGTTTAATATTATCCTGGACTCCAAATTCGCTTCCCGAAATCCCCTTTGCAACTTCCTTGTCTGCTAAGTACGTTACTGCTGGAGTGTACCTTCCCGCCATATCTTTGAACGCAGGTTCAGCCTTGAAGGACATTGTATAAACTCCACCTTGCCAAATCACTTGCGCATAAGGAATGAAATAATACGTACCTTTCTTAAGTTCAACTCTTTTAGATGACTTTTCAGGTTTCCCAATGGCTCCACTGCTTAAATGTGAATCATACGAAATACTTCTTTCTTTCATCAAACTATACCCACTAAATTCGGATGAAAAGCCAATCGTCATGTAGCCATCGTACTTCATTTCAATCCGATAATAATCCTCTTTATCCGTATAACTTAAAAATCCGGTATGGATCTTGTTGTCGTTTACTTCGATTGGGGTTGCTGATTCCCTACTATTATTCGGCTCGATCTCATCATTGTTCGCTGGAATGAAAGAGACGTCCATTTCATAAATACCTTGATAATAGTCATTTCCTTTTATACTAATATAGTAAGTGTCCGTTTCGAGATCTGTATGCGAGTTCCAAAGTAATGGTAATTCTTGATAGAATCCCAAACTATCCCAAGAAATCATTTCGCCTTTGGAGTCATATAGATAGACGATTCCATTCATCATTTTTGAGTCAATATCAATTTCCAAACGACCCGGTTCATCCAATTCAACTTTGTAAAAGTCTGCAGTATCATTCCAGCTGATAAACCCTCTAATCCGTTCCCCATTCACATTAATCGGCATGGCCTCAGTAAATGTCTGATTTGGCTCGATTTCAATATTATTTGCCGGTTCAAATGAAACACTCACATCATAGTTCCCGAAACTTGTTTTATTAGCATCTTTGATAAATAAAGTATAAACACCCGGTTCGACGTTAATTTCTTTATTAAGAGTAGTCGGGTTTTCCGGACGACCATTATACACTCCTTCATAATGGCCAACGAGCTCATTATTGGAATCACGAAGCTCCATTAATGCAGCAGAAAAATACGCCTTCACAGTAATCGTCAACGTCCCTGCTTTCGGGACAATTACTGTATACGCGTCCATTGGAGCTTGTTCCGAAATACTCCCTGAGACAGTTGTATTAAAAGGCAGCACTGTGTCTGCATGTACTACGTTTGTTGATGTGAATCCTGACAAAAACAGTAAAAGAGAGACGGCTAAGATGCTGATTTTCTTCAAGATGTTTTCCTCTTTCTACCGATGTATTTTACATAGATTTTCTATCCTATTATATAGCTTTCAAACTAATTAGCAATGTTAGTTTCAGCCAATCTGCTTCCATGAATGGTTTTTCCAACAAAGGGTACTTTAAGCTATCAGGAGGATGATTAAAATGACATCATTTTGCCCGGAAATTTGGCCGGAGGATCCTACGCCTGAGAGCCAAAAGAATTGCGAGGATTGCGGACTTTATAAGCAAGGGACACGTATGGTTTGGGGAGAAGGGAATCCAAAGGCACCAATTATGGTGATTTTAGACAATCCCGGAGCGAGGGAAGACCGCGAAGGAAATGCATATGTGTGCGGCACGAGGCATGCATTGCAACAAGCCGTTCATGAAGTCGGTTTGGATAAAGAACAGATTTACGTTACATATATTATAAAAAGAAGGCCCATTAAAAAATACGATAAAGAGGTTACCCGTGAGATTTGCATGCATCGTCATTTGGATGAACAGCTTAACCTCCAAAAACCAAAACTCATCATTTGTTTAGGCAATGTCGCAGTGCAATCATTCTTTGAAAACAACGAGGTCGATGTAAAAGGCTTGCGGGGTAGCTGGCATGAGGTGAAAGGCTATCAAACAACCGTCGCTTATCACCCGCTCGCTGTCAGACGTCGGCCAAATTTATATAAGTTGTTGGTGGAGGATCTATCACTTGTAGCGACACGGTTGTAGATGCACATAAGCATCTTCGATTATGTGGAAAGGACACACAATAAGAAGCAACATTAGTGCTATTGAATGAAGCGAAAAAAAAGAGTGCCTGGAAACTATGTAGTTTCCGGTACTCATTTTTATATTTTTTTGCTTAATTCTTTGATGGCTTCTGACGAGAGACCGGTCAATTCGACAATCAGTTCTATCTCCATACCTTTGCGCAACATTTCCTTCGCGACTTTTACAACCCCTTGCTCGATCCCTTTCCGAATCCCACGTTCCTCATAGGATACTGGTAACTCCAAAAGCTTTTCTGCTTCCGGGGATTGCTTAATTTCACCCATTAGCTGTTCCTCCTCTTCTTCAGTTAATTTCAAATATGTTTCAAAAAAGCCGTAAAGAAGCCGTTGTCTCGCTTCATCGAGTTCCATGTTTGCCATCATCCTCAAAAATTCCAATTTGACAGATACTTTCTCTTTTTCATCATATCCCATTTTACTAAGAAGTGCTGCGGCGGCCGGGTTGTTGGAATGAACAAATTCACGCCAGTTTTTCTTTTTTAAGTGCAATGTTTTATACTGGAAACGTAAAACTTCAAATGAAGAAAATGATATCATGAACTCTCGTTTTTCCCAATCTTGAGGATAACTAAAAACCGCAATTGGCAAAATAGGTTTGCGATAAGTATTGTATAGCAAACTGTAGTACTGGAACATGCGACTATTGAAATCTTCTTGCTTGCTATTCTGCGGTTCCACGTGCACAATGACGACAGCATCTTCCTTTTTCAACTTCGTCTCTATGACAATATCAAGCCTCCGAGTATTCCCCTTGATCAAATCAGAATGTACCTCTTCAGAAATGGGTTGAATTGAACTGAAATCTATCTCTTTATGAGCATCTGGGAAAAATACTTCAAGAAACTCTTCAAAGAATGTATGGATTAGCTCCTTGAACAATTTGTCGTGTTTTATATAAGATGCTTGTTCCTCCAACACTACTGAATGAACAATCACAAATACACCCCCATTAATTTTCTGACAACTCTTTCGCATCCATGTTATCACACTTATTAGAAAATATCTCCCTAGGATCAGTACAACTAAGCTCCTAAGGTAAGGAATGTGAACCATGCCAACCATCAAACACGAAATTCATATTAACGCGCCGATCCAAACCTGTTTTGATCTTGCCAGAAATGTGGATGTCCACACAGAAACAACAGCAGATACGAAGGAAAGAGCAATTGGCGGTGTTACGACTGGATTAATGGAAAAGGGCGATACGGTTACTTGGGAAGCCGTTCATTTTGGAATAAAACAAAAGTTAACAGCAAAGATTATCGAGATGAATGATCCTCATAGTTTCACTGATGTTATGGTGAAAGGCGCTTTCCATTCATTTATACACATACATGAATTTGTAGAAAGTGGTGAGGGAACAATTATGAAAGATACGTTTTCATACAAATCCCCTCTTGGCTTTTTAGGAATAATGGCAGACAGGCTATTTTTGGAGAATTACATGACGAGGTTTATTGCCAATCGTGCGAATGAATTGAAGAGGATAGCTGAAAGCAAGTAAAAACGATAAGTACATCAAAACGAATAAACTTGACCATATTAAGAATGTAAATTTGATATGGGAGGTTTTCATAATGAAACAAGGTGCACACAGCAATTTATACACAAACCCAAAAACACCGGGGAATCGACAAGAAGTAAAAGAAGAGATTTCAATGGAATTGGCCGAGCTTGGCAACTTGAAACCGAAGCATGAGCCGATGACGCAGAATGATCGCCAGAAGTCGGAGAAAGATAAATATTATTGAACTATGATTAACAATCCTGCGGGACGTCATCTCCCGCAGGATTTATTAGATTTATACCGTTTTTATTCTGCATACATATACCATCGAAACACTATTCGCATGCAATTCATCCCCATCCCAATCTCCAAATATATGTACAATATCAAATCCATTCGCAGCTATGAGTCGTTCCATTTCTTTTGGAAATGAATAACGGAGAGAAATGCCATCTTGCTCCTCTGCTATTAATGTACTGTCTCTATAAAACCGACGATGCGTCCGGCAATCCAAGATTTGTGTCAAATGGTCATACCCATCACGATGGCTTTCAATTACTTGTTTGCCGTTTTTATCAACGTACTTATCCTCGTACTCATCAACTACAGAGAGTTCCTTTAATACTGGATTTCGCGTATCGAAAATGAAGATGCCTCCATCCTTTAGGTGCTTGCGGACAGATTGGAATAAAGCATCCTGCGCTTCATTCGTTAGAAAATGTTGAAAGGAATTTCCTGTCATAAAAGCAAGCGAACTTTTCACAGGCAAGTTCAATTCCGTGCAATCTTGCTGTACAAAATCGATTGCTATCCCTTGCTCTTCAGCTTTTTGTCTCGCTCGTGCCAACATGCCTTCGTGCAAGTCAACTCCAATCATTTGGAATCCGCGCTGAGCCATCGGAATCGTCAATCTGCCCGTACCACATGCCAATTCAATTATTGTTTGATCTTTTTCTGCCCATTTCAAAATGATGTTCAAGTCCTTTTGATATCTGTCATACAAATGATCATACATTTCAGGGTCTGCGTACTTTTCGAGGTTTTTTTCAAATATGTTATGACTCATTCTTTCATCACATTTCTTACTTTTTCAGGTATCATAACAACCTCTGTCTTCAAGTCAACTGGGGGAAATGTTTCATCGATACATTCATTCCAGAACTCCATATGCTTCTTGTCTAACCAATGGTCCGATTGCTCTACCTCTTGTCCACCCTCACCTTGGACAGAATACCAATACAAAAATTCCTCACCGTTTAAGTTTTCACGAAAAATAGTCTCTACATACATTCTTTCACCCTCTAACGTTACAAGAACAGCCTTCATATTTTCTCTTAAAAACGTTAGCCACTCGTCAACCCGCTCAGATTTCCCGCTCTTTACCCGAAATCTTGTCAGCTCTATATTCATGATGCATTCCCCCTAATATACTGCTTGCAATCAATTGATTTTTTGCAGGGTCATCCCTTACAACTATCAACTTATCCAAATAAGGTTGAAGGAGCCCGTCAAGCTCTCCACGTTTTCCTTCAAACTGCTTCGTCCATTTATACATATTCCGTAGCATTTGAAAATCCGGTTCATACGCACATTCTTCCACACCAATCACTTGCTTCATATGCCTGCTCAAAATCCGGTATTTCCGTTTCCATAATGGCGGGTCAAGCCAAATGATAATGTCAGCCAAATCCAAAAGAAGATGATAGGACGGACGGTATACACCTTCCGCAATCCAGCATCCTTTTGCATTCATTTGGTGAATAACTTGCACTTGCTCTTGAGGCGTTCGCTTCACCCGAATGCCATCCACGTTATGGTATACGACCGTATCCAATTCAACAAAGGGCAAACCCATTTGCTTTGACAACTCCTTCGCGTATGTTGTTTTCCCGCTCGCAACGATACCCATGATGAAGATTTTCATTTTCCACATTCCGTTTCTAAAAAGGCTTTACTAATCAAATCTTTTGATTCACCGGAAATCGGCGATAACACATAATAGCGATGGGCAATAAAATTAGCAGACCGACAATTCCCGTTCCACCGTCAATGAAATATCTGTGTTCCTCCGTTACTGAAAAGTAAAAAATAAACGTTCCAGAAATATTTAACATACCGTGCATTAAAGCAACCGAGTATATGGATTTACTTTTTTCGAAAACGTATTGAAGAATAATACCAGCTAAAATGCAAAAGATTGTCATGAAAACCAAGCCTAAATGATGATTCTTCCCGAAATTCAAATCGTAAAAGTATATCATCGGAGCATGCCAAACTCCCCAAATGATGCCGCCATAGATAAGACCTTTTTTTCCGTACATGGACACTAAGTTCGGATACAAGAATCCCCGCCAGCCTACTTCTTCACCTATGAAAATTAGAATATTTAATATCGGTGCTAATAATAATTGTAAAAGCGCAGCTATAAGAATATTCATCAATAGCGAAGAGCCCACTTTATATGTAACCAAATCTTGAATTACTGTATTTGCTTGATCAATCGAAAACAGACTGGGATTAAGTACAAATGAAATGCCATACACAATGACCATAAACAAGAAGCTAAACAAAGGAGCCCAAATCAAAAACCTTTTTTTACCTAATCGAAAACCCAAGCCCGAATGACCAAATATAGGTCGTTTCAACACTGCTTTTTGAATAAATAATCCTGTTATTAACGGAATCAACATAAGGAATGGTGATAACATATCCAACTCAAAATAATAAAACAATGTAGCTGAACTAAAAGTTAGTAAAATAGTTAAAATGATAAAGAAGAATACAGCACGATTATTATTCATTACCCCAGCCCCCGCTTACCTGATCATATTTTATTTTATGCTCAGGGATACCCATCCAAAAGAAATCCAACGTCTTTTCCCATGAATCCCTGCTTGCCCGGGCGATATCATATTTATTCCCGCCGGTGAAGGGACTGGCGGATACAGGAATGAAAGGAATACCAATCTCATGCCCCGCGCCTTCGTATACAAGATGATTGTATTCATTCTTAAAATTGTACTTCCGAAGCCTTTCCATCGCCTTCTCATTCAACCTGACAGAATCGAAACAAGCATCATCCGTTCCGGAAATCAACAAAATTGAGCCTTTTATCTTTTCAACGGGAATGGTTGCCTGTTCTGTTATTTGAGGGTCGGAAGTTAGATAGTCGTACCAGATGCGAAGCGGATTCTCCCCTGCTTGCCGCATAGTTCTACATGTATTCGAAATTTCAACTGAATTGTCTGGGCGGGCATAAGGGATTGCTTTACCTTCATAGGTCCATGAAGGAGGCAATTCTTTTTGATTCGTCCATGGAACGATTCCGCAGCAAACTACAGGCGAACCGCTTAATGAAACGACAGCTTTGATGTCTTCAAAGTAGGTTGCTGCTAGTAAAGCAAGTTCTCCTCCCTTAGACGTTCCATGCATCCCTAACCACCCCTCGGCAACTTCCGGTCTATTCTTCAGCCAAAGAATTGCCCCTTCTACATACTCAAGTGGTATTTCGACAAGTTGTTTAGGAAGGGGGTCTTGTCCCCAATATCCTAAAGCAAGTACGTTGAATCCGCGGGAGGCTAATAAAGCAGCAGGAAACTCATAAATCCCACCTTCCGATCCTCCGACGACGATAATCGTAGGTCTTGGCGAGGTATTGTCAACATGAAAAAATGTTCCTACCACCCCTTTTTCATTTACCGGGGTTCTTATCACGTCATCATCGATCCACTTGCGAGTAATGATTTTCGTGTCGATCACCTTTCCATCATTCTCGAGCAAGATTGTTAGGGATTGAGGTTGTAGTTTAGTAAAGACTTCCTTGGAGTTTTCTTCTGTATGTTTTATCCGCAAAGACCAAAACAGTCCCATTCCATCGATGCCTTTATATGTACCCTCTATTGGGGAAATTTGCTGTAAATCAACGACGCCTTCTTCATCCGCCATATATGTCCCATGGGATTCCATAGAATAAATCGTACTTCCCCAATATGACTTCCGTTGAAATCTCAAGGTCACATTCTGTCCACCACTTAGTCCTGTCACTCGTATACTAACTGGCCTATCAAGCAACGGTGATTCCATGTGGATCTGTAATTGAGGCTTTTCCATCAACGTTTCATCCCTTCCCCATCGTTTTCCTATACCAAACGATTGCTTCCCGTTCAATCTCTGATGCAAGCTGCTCTTTTCCTTTTATGTACGATTCAATATCATACGGAAATCGCATTGATAGCTTTTCTTTCAGGTTCCCATAGACCCTTGCCCTCTCTGGATGCACGCGAAGAAAGTCACGAAATGCAAGATGACGATCGATTTCCAATGAACCTTCACCGTAAATATGGACATGATGCGTTCGCTCATCCCCTCCTTTTTGGAAATAGCGGCGCCCCGGAATGCCATTCTCACCTTTCGCTTCATAGCCAATCGTTGCCATACTGTCGTTATACCAATCCACTTTCAAAATATCCTTCACAACAGGCATAATGTCGATGATCGGCTTTGCTGACAATCCGGGTACCGATGTGCTGCCGATATGGTGAATTTCGATTATTTCCGCACCAAATATCTCATGCAATTTAGCCGCTTCCTTTTCGAAATCAAGCACCCAGCCTTCCGAAAATGGTACAACTTCAACTTTTCGCAATTCGCACCCCCCCAAAAAAAGGACCAACAGATTGGCATAATTGTTGGTCCAAAAATTGTTTCGCACTTATTTTTCTGAAGTACTCATCAACTTCTTAATCACGCGAATTTGCCCGCGGTGATTCAATTCGTCCTCAAACACATGGAACCATTTGAAGTAATTATTTGTAGGCTTCCCATACCAAAATGGGGATTGTTCGAATAGCCACGAATCCGGCAATGTCCCAAAAGTGTCGATTGTCTTTTTTCTCGTTTGTTCAAGCTCTTCAAGGTAGTACTCAATTGGATTCCCTTTAATTTGTTCCCTTGCAGCATCTCCAAGATCCAGTGCAGGATTCAGTAGTTGGATATCCTCATCCGTGAAATCTCGGTTTTCAAATGTATCGATTTGATATGCTTTTTCAACTGACACCAGATGGGCTAAAAGCATGCCGATGGAGTTGGCCTCGTCGTTAATGAGGAAATCCAATTGGTTCACTGTTAGATCTTTCACTTCGGCCAATGTTGTCATCCTCGTATATTCCATCATGGTTGCCAATTTGCTAAACTCCAAGCTTAAGCCATCTTTTTGATCAATTACGTATAATTCTTGATTACCCATTATCATTTCCCCCTCCGCTTTAACCCATCTCTATAATCATCTATTTTAGATTGTAACTTTTTACGTAACGCAGTAACCCATTGAGGATTATTCAAATCGTTTTCAACATCAACTATTCGAAGCAAACTAGCAAAAGTAATTAATTCATGCAACCTTAAAAACATAGGAATCACATTGATTTCTCCATCTGTTACATGCATTTTACTTCTATAACCTTCAAGATAAAGTTGAAAAGATTTATTTGAAAAATCAACATTCCCTTCAAATAAATCACGTAAGGCAAATGCTATATCCGCTGTGTACCAATGTCCGACACTGCTCTCAAAGTCAATAATTTGAACATTGTCGCCATCCCAAATTAGATTATCGAGTTCAAAGTCAAAGTGAATGATTCCATAATTGTCTTGATTAATTTCAAGAGTCATTAACCGTGTTTTTATCGCTTCAAGTTCCCTTCGCGCCAAGCTTTCACTTTGAGGCAAAGAGCTATTTAATTCGGCAAGTTGTTGAACTGTATCATTTCTCACACTGTGCGTATTCGTATTTAAAAATTGCTTTGAGCAACTGTGGAGATTTCCTAAAGCTTCTCCCCATAAGTACAATTGCCTTTCCGATAGTTCTTCAATTTCATATTGGGTTCCGGACAGAAAGCGGAATACCACAGCCTGGAAAATTCCGAAGTCACTCTTCGCTTCTTCAACCATATTGCCATGCTTCGATTGGACAGGCATGTTTACTCTAACCTCGTTCATCGACAAGAAAGATAAAAGGGAAACTTCCTCCATCAGCTTATTTCGATTACCGTTTGGAGTTACCCGTAAAATGTATTTCTCACCGTTTCTTTCAAATACAAAAACGAAATTACTGCTCGCCCTCAAAAACTGGACCGAGTCCTGTTCAAATCCCCAGTTTTCCAACAAACTATGAACGAGTTCCTCACTTGCACCAGACTCAAGAAAGTCTCTCATAATGGACAATTTCATCATCTATTCTCTTCCTCCTATGATTGTGAGAACAAAGATGTCAGGATAACGAGCCAATTATCCAGTCTTTTACGGATGAAAAAAAGACTATCGATCTACGATAGTCTTGGATGAATGAAAGTCATATCTCATCGCCAAAGGAAGTTACATAATTGGACATCGTGAATCTTATTGTTCTCGTATGAATTTAAAAACCGACTCATGATATCACCTTCCTTTTACAAGAATTTCCCAACTACTTGCATTCTACTCTACATTCAGATAATAGTAAATGGATTTTTCAAAATTTAATTATTCTCTTTCAATTTCCGTTTCCAATACTCCCACGCCTGCAAATACTCCTCTAAATCATGAGGATGCGCTTTTTTACAAATTCCGATCCGCGTATAAAGCTGAAAAACAACTTCTTCGATTAATCGTTGCGTATCCATCCGCACGTTTTTCAATAAAGCAAATGAAGCAAGCAACGTCTCCATATCTAAATCATCCGGAGAAGAACAAAATGCGTATGTAAAATCATAAATTAAGGGACCAATCAATGGGTCAGGATCAATCACGCCGACCAGTTGATTTTGATGAAACACAAAGTTATGGACACCCGTGTCCCCATGTAGGTAATATTTTTCTTCCTTAATTTCATTCGTTGCAAGTCGCTCTGCTAATTCTTTCATTCGCAAATAATCATCACCGGGCAGCAGATTCCCGACATTTTCATACGCATATTCCAAGCTTATTCTGTTGAACTCGAACCAGGATTGCCGAGGCGTCCCACCTACCCTGCCCCACGGTGCTTGTGGATTGCATTTTTCATAATGGTTGAACATCCCTTCAACGAGAAGCTTCATCCAATCCGCTTTCTTTCCACGATTGAAATGCGTTGTCCCTTCAATATATTCATAGAGAAAATATTTCTTATCCGAATCGACATCATAAAGATTAGGTAACATCCCAATACCCTTATACGATTCAAGAAATCGTGCGACAATCCCGATATTAGTCGGGTGATCGTATTTTATAATGCAAGAAGGACTGCCGTTTTCTAAAACTGCATAAACCTGTCCATCAGTTGTTCCGCTCGTCAATTGTTTGATTTCTGCTTCGCTTCCAATAAATCCTTTGATTCGTAATTCAGCAATCGTATTCACCATATCTCCCCCATTCTTAATATGAATTCTCCTTGCACGAAGCAATGTCCTTTATTTCAAATAAAGGAGAATAAGATTTCAATGTCGAATATACATTCCCATGGAGGGATGATTTTGAGAAATGAATCACTAGTATTGAATAAAAAAAGTTGGGATGAGGTGGCACCGCGGTTTTTCGGGCGAAATCCTTTGCCTGAATATGGGCCGCTTGCGCCGCGGGAAGATGAATTGAATTTACTTGGTGATGTGTCTGGCATGAAGGTATTGGATATCGGATGCGGTAGCGGGCATTCTTTGCAATATATGGATCGACGAAGTACCGCGGAGTTATGGGGAGTCGATCTTTCAAAGACACAAATTGAAACGGCGAAGGAATTGCTTAAGGACAGCAAGGCGCCTGTCCATTTATTTGAATCGCCAATGGAGGAAAACCCCGGAATTCCTTTTACGTATTTTGATATCGTCTATTCCATTTATGCGTTAGGTTGGACGAGCGATTTGCGTCAAACACTCACTAATGTCCATGACTATTTGAAACCGGGTGGCATTTTCGTTTTCAGCTGGGAGCATCCATTGCACAGCCGAGCAAGCTGGGAGGGTGAAGAACTTCATTTCAATAAATCCTATCACGAAGAAGGGGCATATGATCATGAAGCTTGGCATGCGCCTGCGATCATGCAGCAGTACAGGGTGAGTACATATATAAATACATTGATTGAGTGTGGATTTGAAATCGAGAAGATCATCGAGGACGTATCATTGACGGAGGAGGATCGGGAAAGGCATGTAAACCGGTGGTACTCGTTTGAGAAGGCGAAGATGATACCGACTACTTTAATTATAAAATGTGTAAAGAAAGGGTAATCGAATACCCTTTTTTTATTTGTCCAAAATTCAATTCACATAAATTATCCGAAAGTAAAAACTCCCTTAATTGAGAATGATAATCATTCGTGGTATATTGTATAGTATTGATGCATTTAATGATGTGAGGGGGATTATAGTGCAAATATATTGGACTAAAATAAATAAGATCATTGATGAAACGTCTGAGGTGAAAACGTACCTGCTTGACTGTCCGGAAGGCTTTACCTGGGAAGAAGGTTCTCACACTCACTTCGCGCTGAAAGGTTTTAATGCAGGAGAGAAGCCAAATCGTGGCCTGATTCGCCATATGTCAATTTCTACTTTACCGAATGAAAATTCGATTGGGATCACAACACGAATCAGAAAGATAGGTTCTGAGTTTAAAATGACTTTAAGAAATCATAAAGTCGGTGATGAGGTTGCATTATTTAAAACTCATTCGAATGTACCGCTTAAAAGAGAAGATAATAATGTTTACCTATTGTCGTCAGGTGTCGGCCTGGCTACATTCAGACCGCTTGTACTTGACTATTTCGAACGTGCAGACAACGTCAATCAAATCCATTCATTGAACATCGATTCATCGAAGGATTTCCTATTCCCTGATATTTTTGAGTCTGCACCTGACAAGAAGTTCACATCCCAGTTCGTCGATAACCGTAAAGACTATTATGATGAAGTTAAAAATCTTACTGCAGATAAAGATGGACTCTTCTATATTGTCGGCAGCGATGAATTCCTCGTACAGAACATTGCAGTACTGCGCGAGCAGGGCATTAAGCCGGAACAGATTATGCTCGATAAGCGTGAACGACAACTTCCTGATTTCTTGTCCTTTGAATTGACGAATTAAGCTGGAAGAATGAAGTTGATAATTGGTAAATAAAATAACAGGTGCATTTCCATGACATGGATTTGCACCTGTTTTTGCTTATTCGGATCCATTAACTTTCTTCATTTATGAAGCAGCCATTTCACAGCATCCAACAGATTTTCAGCGATATAATCCGGCTCTATGTCAGCCCATTTATGCCGATATTGGGTTAATGACCCCTCACCCCACCCAGTCAGAACGAGGATTTTCTTCGCGCCGACTGCGTCAGCAGCTAACATATCAGTTGACCCGACATCGCCGATGAAAGCTGTTTTTGTTAAATCTAACCTATGCTTTTCGGCAGCCTCACGAAGCAATCCTGGACTTGGTTTACGGCACTCGCATCCTTCCGAGGAGCCGTGGGGGCATATGAATGCATCTTCAAAACCAAATATCTTGAATTCATTAACGAAATCTTCAAGACCCGCCTCCCCTTTGCTGATCCTATGCTGGTTTGTACAGGCGAATGTCCTGATGCCATATGCCTTCAAGAGCTTTAGGGCTTCTTCGGTGAAGGGATAGGGAGTGAAATCTCTTGGATGAATGAAATGTCCGGTACCCCCGATTGTTCCATCACGGTCGATAAAGACTGCTTGTAAATTATCCATTTTATCTACTCCCTGTGATTTCCATTACTCACTGTACCGTCTGCCCATAAGGAACGGTCATCAGCTCCACCTCAAGTTGTTGGCCATCCCTCATTACAGTAAGCGTAATTGGTTTATCAGGCTCCGTTTCCGAAACGATGATTTCCAATTCATCATATGAGTCAGTTTGGATACCATTGACATTCGTTATAATGTCACCATCATTAATTAGCCCGTCTGCTGGCGTATTCGGTTGAACTTTGACCACTTTCACCCCAGGAATGCCGCTTGGATTCGTCCGATGCAAAACGCCAATCCAACTTCTCCAAAAACGGGAGCGCAAATCATCTTTCCCTTCATATACACTTTTCAAGTTTCTCATGAATTGATACGTGCCAAACGCCATATTATCCGCTTGCATCATTTCGAAATCGCCTGACCAGATACCTGTATATTCAATCGCCACAACAGATCCCCCATCTTGCGGTGTAATTGTCCAAGTGGTCAGCCCCTCATCTTCTCCTTTAAGAACAAGCTTCCGATTTTCCTCAATCTCAACAACTGCGCAGACATAGCTGACACCCCAGCCATAATCGAGGCTAACTGTCCCCCCAACACGGATATCAAGTTCGCAGTTCCGCGTTTCCCACCGATTTCGTTCTTCAGGTACAGTGAGCGCATTCCACACCTTTTCTGGCGATGCTTTCACAAAAATCTCCCGTTTTACCGAATCAATGACTTTCTCCATCGCTTTCTCCCTCCAAATATGCTTTCAATTTCATCAACTTGCCGTCCAATACGCTTCCGATTTCCTGTTGAAGCTTTTCGTACTGATCCTTGAAATTGTCCCTTTTTAAACTATAAACACGATACCTCCCCTCTTTCCTCTCCGCTACCAAATCCTCTTCCACTAAAATCGCAAGATGCTTCTTCAAGGCGGGCTGCGAAATGGTAAATCGATCAACCAATTGGGACTGCGTATATTCATGTAACGACAATAAAGTTAGTATTTTTCTTCGTGTGGGGTCTGCAATTGCCCGATAAATATCCGTCATGTCAAAGCCTCCATGTCATATAACCATTTGGTTATAAATAGAACATAACAAATCGCACATCTGAATGTCAACAAAAATCAGACTATTAATTAAAAATTCCTTCCAACGGCTCCCACGGATAGATTGTTGCTTCAAATTTCTCCTCAATCACCGCGGGATCATTGTCAGCAAAGTGCTTAGCCTCTTCCGGACTATCAACTTCCAGAATGATCAATCCCCCTGTGTGATCCATGAACGGCCCGCCCGCAATCAAAATCCCTTTCGCCAATGCTTCTTCCTTCACATACTCTCGATGCGGGACAAGCCCTTGTTCCCAATGCGGCTTGCCCTCTTTCCATGCTTTCCCTGTCGTGAAATGGATGACAACTTTCATACAAGTACCCCCCTCTTCATTCGTTACCATTCTACTTCGACATCACCTTGGATAATACCTCGCGTCCGAAATGATAAAGGGAAGAATGAGGCATATTGTGTAACTGTTCTACAGTGGATCTTGCAAGTTCCTCAGCCTTTTTCGGGTTGCCTAAGTGATAGTGGCAAAGTGCTTCATAGCTGTTCGATAAAACCCTCAGCGCAGCATCAATCGGATTTAGTTGGATGCGTTCAGGAAGGATAATCGGATTTTCTTCAAATAAAGATAGTGCCTCCTCATATCGTTCCAATCTTGTCAGCACTCTTGCCAGCAAACTTTTAGGCATTGTAATAAATTCACCCTTGACTTCTTTCGGGAACTTGACTGAGGCTTCAATTTTGCCAATCAGCTGTTCAGCAATCGCAAGGGCTTTCAAATAATCCTTTTCATAGAACTCCTCCCTGAACACCTGATTCAATTCAAAATCAAACGAAAGGCTTTCATGTTTGATCAACTGGACAAATAACGAGCACCCTTCAACATACTCTCGCGCTTTCTCTGGCTGTTGGCTATCGTAATAAAAAAAGCTTCTTAAATTCAGCAAATTGTAATACTGATCCATTACCAACTGCTCACGCGCAAAATGGATTGCGTCATCCAACTGCTTATGCGCTTCTCCGTACTGACCCAATGATACCAATGCAATTGCTTTTGTCCCCAGCAACTTGATATACATTGATTTCGTCTCCAGACTATCCATCACTGACAATTCTTCCAGCGCTTGGTCAATAATCTCTACGGTTCCAAAGTAATTTGCCTTGTCAAACTGGATATCCGCCAAAAACCCCTGACATTCGATTACACGCCAATCCATCTGCAAATCGCGGTATAAATTGATCGCTTCTCCTATGAAAACCTCCCAATCGTTCTCTTCTATTTCGTTGTATTGGTCAATCGCCAAAACATACAAGTGGTAAAGGATTCTTGCGTAGATCTCATACATCCTCGCAGCCTCGTAGCCAGAAGGTTCCTTCTCTAAGATTGGGCTGAGTAAAGTGGCTGCATCTACTTTCGGCTGGATTCCCGGTTGTTGCCATAGCTCAATCGCCTGTTTCAATGTACTCTTCATCTTTTCACGTGGCACTTCCTCTACCAGTTCGGAAATATCTACATCTAATTGCCTGGCAATATGCTGCAATCGCTCAATCGAAGGCTGCGTTTTCCCATTTTCTATTAAACTGATCATCCCTCTGGAGACGTGCTCGTTTGCAACGTCAGAGATTGTCATATTTTTAGCAGTCCGTATGCGTCTAATATTTTCTCCTACATGGGTCAATTGACTTCACCCTTTACCATGTTTTATTACCTTAATCATAGCATTGTTCAATAACTAAAACAATTTTGTTTAATATATTGAATTTGGTTCCATAACATGGTATGTTCAATATATTAAACACAGGGAGTTGGGAGAATTGATTAAGAGAAATATGTCATTGATTGTGACTAACCAATTTTTGACGGTGCTTGCAGACAGTATTTTCACCATTTCTATTATGTGGTATATGTACGATATTACGCAGTCGCCGCTCTCTTCAGCGTTAGTGACCGCTGTCAGTGCATTGACGGCCGTTTTCATCGCACCATTCATCGGTGTTCTTGTCGACCGAAAAGAACCGAAGTC
Source organism: Sporosarcina thermotolerans (assembly GCF_042658975.1). Taxonomy (NCBI): domain Bacteria; kingdom Bacillati; phylum Bacillota; class Bacilli; order Caryophanales; family Caryophanaceae; genus Sporosarcina; species Sporosarcina thermotolerans. Next base: position 361,516 of record NZ_JBHSRM010000002.1, read on the forward strand.
TTCCATGCAAATCGGGTATATCATCATGGTGTCAGTCGGGGTTCTATTGACACTCGCCTACCTGTTTTGGCTGGATGGTGTTGCTTTTGCAATCTACGTGGCGCTCATCGTTCACAATATTTGCATGACATTCATTGGCCCGGCAAAAAATAAACTGTTGCCGCGGATTGTTGGCGTCGACAGGATTGTTAAAGTGAACGGTTATATATCTTCCACAAGTGAGACGTCATACTTAATTGGGCAGGGGATTAGCGGTGTATTGATTACCATCATGGGGTTTGTTGGCGTAATGCTGTTGCATTCGGGGGTGTACATTATCGCGAGCATCTTATTGATCTTCGTAATTAATATTTCGTTGGCCCGGGATGAAGAAGAATCTGAAGCTGCTCCTACGAAAAAGCCATCCATGCTCTCCGAATTCAAAGATGGCTGGGCCGTTTTGCGGAATAATCGCCCTATCTTAAAGTTGTCAATCTTAGCCTCTTTAATGAATGCGACAACGATAGCAGGGGCTTTGGTGGTCGTATTGATTACAGATCATTATGAAGGAAACGCATTTCAATTTGGCTTGTTCGGTGCTTTCGCCGCTGTTGGTGGAATATTAATTGGGCTCGTTGCGGATAAAGTTACTTCCTTTGCTAAACCTTCCATTGTCATGTTCACTTCCATGTCGGTTGCAGCGGTTGCGTTCATGTATATGGGTGTTACATCGGCCCTTTATGTTGGCATTGCGCTATACGTGGTGATGAATACACTGATGACTGTATATGGTGTTTTATATAACTCTTTACTAATCGTATTAGTAGAGGATAAATTCAGGGGTCGGGTCTATACGTTGAATGGCGCAATCGCCACTTTTCTCATGCCGGGATTCGCCATCGCGGGTGGGGTTATCGCAGAGTGGGGCATCCCCGTCAACCAGTTATTCATCGGAGCTGGCATATGGGTGCTGCTTCTATCACTTTTCTTCCTGATTGACCCAGATCTGCGTAGAATTGAGAAGGTTTCGGGTAAAAAGGCTAACGCGGGGGATGCGGCAGTTGCAGTGGAATGAAAAATGGAAACCTAAGCGTGTGTGGAAATCGGTTATCACCGCTTAAGGTGGGTTTATCACCGCTCAGCGGCACTTTATCACCGCTCAGCGACACTTTATCACCGCTCAGACAGCTTTTATCACCGTTCGGCCATTTTGCAAGCAAAAACGCTGATTCCCAAAAGGAATCAGCGCCTTTCTTAAACCAATATCATCCAAAGAATCATCGTTACTACAATTGTCGTAACCCCTTGTAGCAATGTCGCCATTGTTTGCGCTTTGTAGGCGTCTGTCACTGTCATTCCACTGAACTGAGTGACGACCCAGAAAAAGCTGTCGTTCACGTGGCTTACCATCATTCCGCCGGCACCAACTGCCATGACGACAAGAGCGAGCGGAATTGCGCCTTCAATTCCCATTGCTGGAAGAAGCGGGGCAATCAATGTCGATGTGATGACCAATGCAGCGGTAGTCGAACCTTGCGCCGTTTTCAAAGCAGCTGCGATGAAGAACGGAACAAGAAGGAAGAGGGCGCCGCCCGCTATTGCATCAAAGTTCATGCCGCTGATCAAATCAGCTACACCAGAATTTGAAATCACTTTCCCGAATGCGCCACCCGCACCTGTGATTAGCAAAATTGGTGCCGCTTCCTTCAATCCTTCTCCAATCCATTTCGTTAATGTCTCTTCATTCCATTTTGGTAGGAGCAGGAATGCCGCAGAGACACCGAATAACAAGGCAACTGTAGGAGCCCCTAAGAATTGAAGGAAGTTTTTAAAGCTGCCTTCTGCCATTGTCAACTTCGCGATTGATCCGACACCGATCAGAACGATTGGCAAAACGATTGGCAGGAATGCTTTGAAAGTCGAAGGCATATGGCCAAATGACTTAACGATTTCATCATAATCAAGTCCGTTATTATCCTCTACATCTTCCGGCACGGAAATTTTCGATCCGACTCTCACTGCCCATAAATACCCAACAACGACTGCCGGGATGGCAACGATAAGACCAATTAAAATAATAGTGCCCAAGAAGTTTTCCGCACCGATATTTCCAGCAGCAGCAATCGGCCCCGGTGTCGGTGGCACTAATGTATGGGTTGCATATAGTCCCGTCGCGAGCGCAACCGACATCGATGCAATTGCAACTTTTGCCCGTTTCGCCAATGCTTTCTTTAAACTGGATAAAATAATGAAGCCCGAATCACAGAAAACCGGAATCGATACGATGTATCCGATAATGGACATCGCCAATTGAGGGCGTTTCTCCCCAATCACGCGCAACACAACTTCCGCCATCCTGTACGCGGCACCTGATTTTTCTAAAATGACACCGATAATCGTACCCGCAACGATGACGAGCCCAATCCCCTTCATTAATCCCCCGAAGCCTTCGTTCACATTCTCAACAACAGTCAACAGCGGCATGCCGGACGTGATACCGACGAAAAATGCTCCAGCCAATAATGATAAAAACGGATGAACCTTGAATACCGCTGTTAGTACTACGATCAAGACAACACTTAAGATAATCATTGCAACTAACATTCCCTACACCCCTTTTTCTCTAATGAGCTCCAATACCTTTTTTGTTTTCCTACGCAAATGGTCATAAGCGTTTGTAATTGCATCTTCCGCAGGTATATTCTCATCCATGATGGCGTGGACTTCCGTAAACAACGGCGTTAATGTACCACGGATTTCTTCATCCACAGCCCCCGAAATAAGAATGATTGGCAACGCTAACCGATGCGCCACTTTCGCAATGCCGAATGGCGCTTTCCCGGAAAGTGTCTGCAAATCGGTTTTCCCTTCCCCAGTGATGATTAAATCTGCATCTTTCACATGTTCTTCGAAATCGATTGCTTCGAGCACAACATCGATTCCTTGCTGCATTTCACAATTGAAGAATGCTTGGAACGCACCTCCCAATCCCCCAGCAGCCCCTGCTCCTTCCTTCGAATGAAGGGAAATTCCTGTTTCTTTTTCAACTACGTCCGCGAATTTGCGTAAATTCCGGTCAAGTTCGTCCACGTCAGTCGGGCTTGCCCCTTTCTGCGGACCGAAAACAACCGACGCACCTTCATGACCGATGAATGGGTTTTTCACATCACTCGCTATTAAAAACTCACAATCTGCAATGCGTTCATCCCATTTCTCTCTATTAATTGAGTAAATATACTGGAGTCCCCCTCCCCCTTTCGCTAATTCGATCCCTTCTTTATCCAACAAACGCATACCAAGTGCCTGAAGGATTCCTGCCCCTCCATCATTCGTTGCGCTTCCCCCAAGGCCGATAATGAATTTTCGATAGCCGCTGTCCAATGCATGTACGATCAATTGACCGGTGCCATAAGAGGACGCGAAACGCGGATTTCTTTCGTTTTCCTTCAGTCTCATAATTCCTGAGGCCTCTGCAATTTCAATCGAGCACGTCTCGCCGTCCCCAAGAATGCCATATGACACTCGAATGGGCCTGCCGAGCGGATCCTCTACATTGATGGATACATATTTCCCCTTTGTCGCATCGACCAAGCTCCTCATCGTGCCTTCCCCGCCGTCAGCTACCGGCAGCAGAACCGTCCTTATATCTGAGTTCACGTCACATACACCTTTAGCCATTGCTTCGGCAGCTTCACTCGCTGCCAAACTTCCTTTGAATGAATCGGGTGCCAAAATCACTTTCATGGGAAGCACCTCCAATTTAATATATATAAGACTTGTGTTTAATTTTATGTTTCGAAAATCAAAATACATTCTACTTTATGTTGAAGTTTCGAGTTATATTAAGGATTTTTTTTACGGGGACCGACTTTCGATACTTTACCACTGACTTGCAAAATATCATCCACTCACTCTGACTCCTTTAGCACCTTATAAAAAATGCCCACTAGTCAAAGTGGGCATTCCTATTATTATTATGCTTACGCTATCGCTATTCCAGCGCTTGCAGTACCCGTAACGGCCGCAATCACTGTTACTCCTAATAATGTGAAGACCATTAATAGACGATCACCTGTAGCTACCGGTACAGCTGCGGCAGCCGATCCGGTTAATATTGATCCCACTGCCAGCCCAGTTGTGAGCTGAGGGGTCAAATCGACAAATGCAGCTGTTGGGCTGAATGTATCGCTTCCTGCAGGAGCTTGATAAATCTGTGCTCTGACCGTTGCCGTTGGGGCAAGAGTCAATGCGACCGTTATTGTAAATGTAGCGGAAATCGATGTTATCGTACCAGGTCGAGGCACTGTAAAAGCTTCGTTCAATAGTCCCCCAACAGTCGGCAGTACAATAACACCACCAGTGATAGTACCTGGCACGGCGGTACCGAAACCTAAAAAGAATGGTACACCGACTACGCCACCGGCTACCGTTGTCAATGCGACGGGAACTGCTCCAGATGCAAACGGAATGATAGAGCCCTGCGCAGCTGGCGCAGTTGGCGCAGTTGCTGGCGGCAGACAGTTTTGATCAACCGCAAGAATTGGTCCTAATGTATGGCATCTGTTTTGGAAGATTCCATTGTTGTTTCCACAACAACCTGCAACCCCTCCTCCACATCCGCCTCCTTGAAAACAAGCCATAGTAACACCTCCTTTCTCCGTTATACTATTCACGGAGAAAGGAGAAGGACGGGCTTGCAACTATCGGTTTTCTGTCTATAAGGCTATTCATTTCTTTTTGAACATTTTCCAAAAAGGTGAAGTTTGATTTTCATCACTGCCATGCAATTGGTTTACTGGCTGAATAGATTGAGGCTCGTTTCTTTCCTGCTGGGCTCCACTTGTTTGACCACTTAAAGGCCTGACAGATGTATCGACCGTTTCCCCTTTGCTTGGAGATTTTTTTTCTTCATATATGATCGGTTCTAATTCACGTAATCCTGTAGCTTCGATTGGTATAGCAGGGGTGTAAAACCGAGGGGTGTTAAAATTTGTTGAATCAGTTGTTTGAAATGTTGGCTGCTGCGCGAGCTGTTTTAGTTGTCTAAAGGATGGTAAGGTGTTCTGCTGACCAGTTGTGTAGGTATCCGGTTGTTTTGATTTGCTGTTCGTATGTTCGGTCTTTTCAGTTCGGGCTGGTTCTATTTGTTGATTATTTGTTTCCTCTTTCTCAATCTGCTGTTCGCTCCACTTCTCTGTTAGTTCATTGATCTCATTTGAAAGGGCAACAATCGCTTCATTAATAAGCTTTGCCAATTCTTGTACCTGCCCGTTCACTTTTTCAACGTTTTTCTCAATGCTCGCCACCCTTCTTCTCAGATGGATGTCTCCCGAGGAATTTTCCGTCTTTAATGAAGCCAAAGCTCTCTGGTAATTTTCAATTTTATTTTTAAGCTGCTCTATTTCCATAGCCTCGTTAGATTTTTCCATTTTTTCACCTCTTTCAACTTACAATCGTTCTTTTCTATTCTATTTTATAAACAATCTGTCTGTGACATATGGATAGCTTGCCTACCCACTAGAATCATGAAAGAGTTTTTGCTTCTAAGCCTTTTCTTTGCCTATGCAAAACAGTCGCAAGTACATATTATACGAATGCACGAACAATTAAAATATGGAGGTGACAGCTACTATGCAAGAGAGATTACCATGTCCAGATCAAGAATTGATCTGTATTAATGTCGACAAAGTATACGACTGGGTGATGAAAGAAAACTCGTTTGATTTCTTCCCGACAGCTCCAATGGCATTTCCAGGAATGACTCCGACAACTCCCATGACTGGTGCTACCGTAACATGTGAGGTGACGCCTGCTACAACTAATCCCGTCGTCATTTTGAGACGTGAAAATCGGCAATTCACTGTTGACGGCCACAGTGTCTGCTTACAGCAATTGACTATCCAGAAGACATTCTCTGTTGTGCTTGTTCTTACCTTGCCAACTGGTGTTATTTTTCGAAGCAGCCCGATTCCTGTCTCACGGTCCGAACAAGTCATTCTTTGTGCACCTGAAGGAACAGACGTCACTGTGACATTCACGGAGTTGGATTGTTTCATCAGCGCACCAGGTACACCCGTACCGGGAGATGGGGTAGTGACATTTACAGGTCTTGTAGTATCCGTGATGACATGTCAAAGCATTCAATCCACATTCCCGGTTACAGTTGAATTCCTGGCAGATTTCTGCGAACCGCGTGCTGACTTGGCAATTGGGTCCTGCCCTCATCCAGCAAGGCCGCGTCAGTGTCCAGCAGTATATCCGGATTAATGCTTATCAAAAATCCGTACTAACTGTGCTAGTGGACACATACGATAAAGAGGGGGACCTTCCCTCTCTTTATTTACTTGTTAGGAGGTTGGATAAGTGAATTCAGATTCCACAGACATATTGAGTAAGTTAATGGAGTACCACCAGTCGAATCAGTTCTATTTGAACGAGTTGAAAGATGCGCTTTTACCGCGGGGGAATCGCCTTGATTGCATCGCTTATTTTACATACTCCTTACATCTCGCACACGATCCGGCAGAGGAAAGCTTCTGTCTGGGTTCCTTCCATATTCAAAACATCGGCAATCAACCACTCACAAACCCTTTCATTCACATTACGTTATCGCAAGATGCCCCTTTTTCCCTCCAAGGAAAACTCGTGAACAATAAATTGACTCTATCAAAAAATTTGACAGGTGGATGGGAACGTATCAATGACCGTGCCAATCGCTTCGAATTCCATTTACGACCGATTGGTAAAACAAGTATCCTACCAGGAGAAACACTTTCATTTTCCAATTTTCAACTAAACTGGAAGCCGTCTAGTTCCTACTTCGGCAGCATGATAGGGACCCTGTTTTGCGATCAGCATCCGGATGGTGTAGCCGCACTTAATTCAATTAACGTAAACGGAACATCGACAATAGGGGGGGATATTTGACATGGAAAAAAATTCAATTCATGACGTATTTCATCAAATCATCTCTGAACTGACAGAATCCCTGAACGAAAAGGATAGGGAGCTGCCATCCAAAAGCTTCGTCTTCTTGGATGCCAAGACGATCAATCTTCTGCTTTTATACATCCTTATGAATAAAGATTTACAACTGGCAAGGCTTACACATAGGAATCTCCCTTCGAGTATTCAAAAGACAATTGTGGAAGAAATTGAACGGATGATGAAAGAGAATAAGCAATCATTTGAATCGATTTTAAGTGAAGCCCGAAATAATTGAAAATCCGAATGAAGAGGAGATGAACAATTGAGTCAAGGGGAGATAAAAAGCAACGATCCTATACTATTACAACAGACAATCATTTATTTGCGTTCCGAGCTGAATAAATATAAGACCAAATACAATCGTACCTCCTCTTCGCTACTCGATGAACTTATTATGGAAAATGAAAGACTGACAAATAAATATAGGGATCTTCTTCATCAAAACAAAAAATACGAAAAGCGGATCCAACTATACGAACAACGAATACGTTCCTTGGAATTTCAGAGGAAAGAATCGCTTTCTGCCATGGAACTTTTGCAATGTACGGAACAGGATTTACGTACAGCGAATAAACAACTATGCGATGTATTAGCCTCAATTGGCAGTGACCGGCAATTGGAAACGCCGAAGAGTATTGAGAGACTTGAAATGAAAATAAATTCACTTCTCCCTCAAAATACTCCTCCCAAAAACGAGCATTCATACGCTGAAGGCAAACTTACCAAAGTGCAGCTTGAATTGGAGACGTCTAAAAACATGAATGCAAAACAACAGGAACTTATCGGCATCCTTGAAGAATACGTCCAAAAATTAACAGAAGAAGTGCACGCGTACAATGAACTTACGGCATATCTAATCCAGGAAAGCAATGACCTTTCCCCAGAGTAGGATAAACAGGAAAACATGTTATTCACCTCAACCACATCGTAATGAAACAATGCAAACAGCCTTGGCCATGTACATTCGCCCGCCAGCGAGTCCGAAACGAAAAACGCACCCGCTAGCAAAGATAAAAACGGATGAACCTTGATTACCGCCGTTAGCACGACGATGAAAACAACACTCAACAAAATCATTGCAACCAATGTATCCTACAACTCTTTTTCTATAAACAATTCCATCACCTTTTTTGTTTTCACGCGCTAATGATCGATAGCGTTTCGGATTGCTTCTTCTATGGACAAGTCTTCATCCATAATTGCGTGGACTTCAGTAAATAATGGAGTTTGCAATGTTTTCATCGACTCTCGGGATGTTATCACCGACTCAATGCTTTGACTAATTTTTTTCCGCTTTTCCAGTGAAAAATCCTCGTCGATCTCTTCAATCGACGAGGATTTCATTTAACGATCTGTTCCATAACAACTAAAAACACACCCGTAAGAAAAAGCAGAACATGTCCGATACAAATTTTCGGGAATAGATTTTTATTCGACTCTTCCAACGGGTCTTGGGAAGCGCATGATTTGCAGAAGATTTTCAAACCAAATTATCCTTTCAATACCTCTTGAACCGCTTCAGGGTTGAAGCCCAAAATCCATTTGCCGTTCAGTTTTGTTTGAGGAACGCCCCTCTGGCCTGTTTCTTCAACAAGCTTTTGCTTCTCTTCATCTGTAGTCAAAAGTACTTCTTCAAATTCGATGTTTTGCTCAGTCAAATAGTTTTTCATCATCGTGCAGTAAGGGCATGTAGTTGTTGAATATACCGTTGCAACATTTGTCATTTGAATCTCCTCCTTTTTACATGTATAACATGTAGTATACCTCATTCTAAATGAACAAAATAGTCCGAAGTTTGTAAGGATATGGTATCTCAAATAATAATTATTACTGGAGGTGCTTATTGTGAAAGTAATCCCAATTGGTATTTGGGGCGGGTATCCGAAGGCGAATAGCGCTACGTCCTCTTTTTTAATCGAGCATGACGGGTTTCATTGCCTTGTGGATTGTGGAAGCGGTGTCCTTTCATCATTGCAAAATACTATCCCACTTGAGATGTTGGATGCGGTCGTCATCAGCCATTATCATGCGGATCATATTGCGGATATCGGTAGCTTGCAGTTTAGCCGGATCATCAACTACTATCTTGGGAAACCTTCTCCCCCGCTGCCGATTTACGGTCATGACCAAGATGAAGAGAATTTCAGCAAGCTGACTTATAAAGAGCAGACAATCGGCGTTCCTATTCATGAAAACGATGTTGTTAAAATTGGGCCTTTCGAAGTTTCTTTCTGTGAAACGACACATCCGGTTTATTGCTTGGCAATGAAATTCACTGTTAACGAGCGTTCCGTAACGTTGACCGCTGATACTGAGTGGCGAGATGAACTCGTTGAATTTGCGAAAGAGACGGATCTGTTGATTAGCGAAGCGAATTTATACGAAGAGCATTTAGGCAAATCTCCGGGACATATGGCGGGGAGCGAGGCGGGCAAATTAGCTAAGATGGCTGGCGCGAAAAATTTGTTGCTAACGCATTTGCCTTTGCATGGTGAGCCAACGGAAATTTTATATGCAGCGTCTAAAGTGTATGATGGTCCGGCGGAGTTGGCGGTTGTCGGTAAGGTATATGAGGTTTGATTTACACATAAAAACGACTCCATAATGGGAGTCGTTTTTATGATTATAGGAACACGATTGCTGCAAGTACAATTGCCAAGACAATTCGGTATAACGCGAATGGAACGAGCTTCACTTTCGAAATTAATTTCAAGAAGAAGCGGATTGAAATGAGCGAGAACACGAATGCGCTTATAAAGCCGACGACGTAAAAAGAAATATAGTCCATCGACATGTATTCCCAGTTTTTCAATACAGACACAAGACTTGCACCCGCCATGATTGGAACTGCCATGATGAACGTGAAGTCAGCCGCTGTCCTATGGCTCATCCCAAATAGAACACCACCCGAAATCGTTGCACCGGAACGTGAAAAACCTGGCCATAACGACAAGCATTGGACAAGGCCGACGGTGAATGCCTGACGATATGTAATCTGGTCCAATGATTGGACTTTTGGCCGTTTCGGACCGAATTTGTCCGCAACAATCATGAGGATCGCCCCTGCAACAAGCGCAAAAATTACTGTTTTGACGCCAAATAAATGATCGTCAATAAAGTCTTTGAACGCAAAACCTAAAATAACAGCTGGCAGCATGCCGACGATGACATGCAGTAGATTAAACCGTTTGATCATCTTCTTCCCATCGACTTTATAAAGCCCAACCAGGCTAAGCAATCTCTTCCAAAACACGACGACAACGGCTAAAATCGATCCAAGTTGAATAACGATTTTAAATGTGTTGGCGGGGTATTTGCCAAGGAACTCTTCCGTTTTTAGCCACATATCATCCACGATGATGAGGTGGCCCGTCGAGGATACCGGTGCAAACTCCGTCATCCCCTCCACAAAACCAAGTATTAACGCTTTAATAAGATCAAATAATTCCATAAGTTCCTAAGCCCTCTTTCTGCGGAAGCGAGTGTATCCGATGATACCCGCAAAACCGCTTGTTGCTAATAGCACATAAACGATCATTGAGTAGACATCCATATAGTGGATGATCGATTCCCAATTTTCACCGACTTTAAATCCTATTGTAACAAGAATTGCATTCCAAATGAAGCTCCCGATGGTTGTTAATAAAATAAAAAGGGGAAAGTTCATATGCGACATCCCTGCTGGAATGGAGATAAGACTGCGCACAAGAGGAACGAGACGACAGAAAAAAACTGTCCACGGGCCGTGCTTTTCAAACCAGCCCTCTGCCCGACGCAAGTCTTTTTTCGTCAAGCGAAGCCAGCGCCCCCGTCGTTCCACTATTCTTTCCAATCTTTTTGTATCAACAAGCATCCCAATACTATAAAGAACCATCGCACCAACAACCGAACCAATAGTAGCGGCAATGATGACGCCCGTTTTCGTCATTGTAGTAAAACCAGTGACAAAACCACTGAATGTCAATATAATTTCTGATGGAATCGGAGGGAATATATTTTCCAGCAGCAATAAAAAACAGACGCCGAAATAACCATGCTCCCCAATAAACTCCGTTATCCAATTTTCCATACGACACTTCCTTGTTCAGGCTAATTTATTTCAATTAAACTTTGTCTATTGTGCAACGCCTAAAATCAGGACGGCGACTTGCCTCCCGAAGTTTCAAAACGCTTCATAAATTGTACGTCCTTGGACAACTGATTATGAGTAATTGTGGATATCCCGGGAAACAGCAAGTTATTCACCGTTTCTTGTGGATAGAAAGGTTAATATGTTGATAATTTCTGAAAAATTGGTACTTTGAGCCAAAAACTATCCACATGTTAATAATTTCGAATAAAAAAACCCTACCATTTTGAGTAACTTTAATGGCGGGCGCATTGATCATATTTGTATATACCTTGTTTTATCGCAGTTCACCAATATTTTGTAATGTACTATTACAATAGAAGAAAAGCCTACTTATGTGGTTAAATTATTATATTAGAAACCAATTGTTCTTCTTGCAGATCGATCGTGACGGATGGTGAATTTCACTGTTTCCTCTTTATTCACAGGTACATGTACAGGGAGTAAGATTTTGTCACGTTTTTTATTCCACTCATGTGTTGATTCATCCACTGTCCACAAGTGTCCGGGAACTTGTTGACGAATTATCGCTTCGACTGGAGAGTCTTTTGTATTGCAAATTGTATATTCATATTCCGTGTACTCATAGCCGCCTTCTTTATACTTACCGGACTTTTTACTATTCACTTTTATGTCACATGCCTCACCGGATTTTAGACGGACCTTTTCGCCCGCTTCGGTATGCTGGATCCTATATTCTCCGATAAATTCCGCGCTCCCATCCTGCGAACTCGTTCGGTACATTTTAAAAACTCCTGCAGGCAATGGAAATCCAAGACCATTTTCCACCGTATTATCAAATTCAATGAAAATATCCGGATTCGAAGTCTGTTGATTTATTTCATATACCATTCGCGCTTGTGATTTTGTCGATGAGAGTAGGCGCAGCTGTTTCTGTTGACGATCCTCCAAGTTGATCTGCTTAGGAAAAGTATACGTATGAAAGTCTGAAAAAGCATCCGCAGACGTTTTTTCATTCTTTGACAACTCTTTACTTTTCTCTTCGGTTTCATTGCCAGCCTTGCTAAGCTTTCCTGAAATGAGTCGAAGTTTTGCATCGTTGAATGAGACACCGGAATAATTTTTCATCATTAGCCATCCCGATAGGTCAAATTGGTCGCCATGCAAGGAGATGACGTAATCAGCCTTCCACGAGACACCGCCCGTCAAATAGGATACGCACACTTCCTCACTTCTTTGCTCTTCAACTTGCCATACAAGCGTCGGCTCTATGTGATTCCCACCCTCGATTTCCGGAAATCGAATTTCCCCTCTCGGATTGATGATGAGTTCATTCGTTTCAACATCTTGCATGACAACTGGCCCATTTGCACGTAATAGAGTGTACTTGCGATCCCCTTTTGAATAAGGATCTTTCATAATTAATTGACGACCAAGATACCTTTCATATATCCGCAATTCATCCATCAAATCATATTCATAGACAAGCTCCGATACGTCGGCCCCTTCAACGATGATAGAATCCTTGTCGAGCCTTTTCGACACACCAATAAAATGAACCCAATCATTTGTTTGAATCTGGGGAATTGAACGCGTGTCTTTCACAAGCGCAAAGCCATCACTATAAACGGTCAGGGAACAGGATGTAATAGTAGATTTCGGAATTCGAATCGGCATATTTGAACCTCCTATGTTGAATGCTCATTTCAGTAAACTCTCCAATAAGCACGCTCAATATACGCTATTCCCTGTTCTGAAGGAATTAAAGCTGACGAAGCAAAAAAGTGTGGAGGTTTACCACCGACTCGCTAATGTTCAACCGCTCAGATGGCCTTATCACCGACTCTTTGCATGTTATCACCGACTCTCGGGGGTTTATCACCGACTTTGATGACTTTATCACCGACTTGGGCGACTTTATCACCGACTCGCTAAATTTCTCCCGACTTGAGTCGTGTTATCACCACTTATAATGGCTTTATCACCACTTAACAACTGGTTATCACCGCTTAGGATGACTTTATCACCGCTTACGACCGGTTTATCACCACTCAGCCAATAATTAGACGATTTTATTCCATTTTAAAAAGCCACCCGCAGCAGCGGGTGGCTTCATTCGTCAAACTTCCATCTCATGCCCTTTCAATTGTTCGCGCAATGCGGTTTTCAAGAACTTGCCGACGGAGGTCTTAGGAATTTCATTCAAGAAAACAACATCGTCTGGAACCCACCACTTGGCAAATTGACTTTCGAGGTAAGCAAGTAATTCTGCCTTCTTCGAGTCATCCGCCACTTTTCCGTCTTTCAAAACTACGCAAGCAAGCGGTCGTTCTTGCCACTTCTCATGCGGAACGGCGATGACCGCAGCTTCGAATACATCCGGATGTGTCATCAAGGCGTTCTCCAAATCGACGGAAGAAATCCATTCGCCGCCACTCTTGATCAAATCTTTTGTCCGGTCCATCAGCTTCAAATAACCGATATCCGTCATGACCGCGATGTCTCCCGTGTAGAGCCAGCCGTCGCGGAATGCTTCTTCCGTCCGGTCATCCTTGTAATATTCACTCGCAATCCAAGGCCCGCGAACCGCAAGCTCACCCATTGTCTTGCCATCCCAAGGTACTTCCCCATCTTCATTGACAATTTTCACTTCAAGCCCTGGCATGATCAGCCCTTGCAGCGCGCGAATATCGATCCGTTCGTCCATCGACAAGTCTTCCATTCCCGATGTATAGACCGACAAGCTGACGAGCGGTGAAGTTTCTGTCATCCCGTATCCAACATAAAACGGAACTCCAAGTTTCTCCTCGAATGCGCGGATCAACCCTTTCGGAGATGCTGAACCGCCACTTACGATTCCGCGAAGCGTAGAGAGATCGCGCGGATTTCGCTCCTGCTCTTTCAACATCGCCAACCAAATCGTTGGTACTCCCGCCGTAAGCGTTACTTTTTCCTGTTCAATCAAGTCCAATAAGAGCTGCGGAGTGAATCCTGGCCCCGGCAACACTTGTGTCGTTCCGAAGAAAACCGCTGCGAACGGCATGCCCCATGCGTTAACGTGGAACATCGGGACGACAGGAAGAATGACATCGCCTTCTCGCATTCCCATCGCATCCGCTAATCCAAGTGCATAACTATGAAGAACAATTCCGCGGTGTGAATAGACGACCCCTTTCGGATTCCCCGTTGTAGCTGATGTATAGCACATCCCAGCCGACGTGTTTTCATCCAAATCCTCGGGGTATTCGTATTCATCTGATGCCTCAGCCAACAACGCCTCATAGGAATAAACATTTTCCAAAGATGTTTCCGGAACATCTTTGCTATCACCCATGATGACAATATGCTTTATCGTCTTCAGCATGGGTGCAAGCTTTTCAAAATGCGGGAACAGATTATCATCCACAAGCATGATTTCATCTTCCGCATGGTTGATGACATATACGAGGTGCTCGGGTGACAAGCGGATGTTGACCATATGAAGGATCGCCCCTGTACTCGGCACACCAAAATATGCTTCAAGATGCCTGTGATGGTTCCAACCGAAAGTCCCCACCTTCGTTCCATGCTTCATCCCAAGCTTCGTCAATGCATTCGACAATTTCCTCGTCCGCTTCGCCCATTCCCGGTACGGTATGCGGTGGATTGTGTCTGCTGAAGTGCGTGAAATAATGAGTTTGTTCGGAAAGAATTGCTCCGCTCTTTTGATGAACGACGACAGTAATAATGGTGTTTGCATCATTTAAATCGCTCCCCTTTTGCGCTTTTATTGTATGAAGCCTGTACAACCATTTTCAGCCGGACAGGCACTTTGTCCCCCATAATCATATGTGCCCAAACGTCCGGCTATGCCTTTTACAATCCCATATTCTTAGCAATGATCATTTTCATGATTTCATTCGTCCCAGCGTAAATCGATGCGACTGGAATATCGCGATACCTTCTTGCAATCTTGTATTCTTCCATATACCCATAACCCCCATGAAGTTGCATACATTCCGCGGAAATTTCGCGTGCCGTCTCGGTGATCCAGTATTTTGCCATGGATACTTTTGTCACAACGTCCTTACCGGCTATATGGTCCTCAATGAGAGATTCAAGAAATGTCTTTCCAAGTTCAACTTTCGTAGCAATTTCAGCCAACTTAAATTGTGTATTTTGGAATGAACCAATTGGTTTCCCAAATGCCTCACGTGATTTCACATAATCGAGCGTCATTTGAAGCATATCTTCTGAAGCCGTCTGTGCCGCCAGTGCGACAACCAATCTTTCTTGCTGAAGCTTCTCCATCAAATATCTAAAACCCTTCCCCTCATCACCAATCAAGTTGGCAACAGGCACCCGGCAATCTTCAAAATACAATTCGGCTGTATCTTGAGAATGCATACCGACTTTGTCTAACTTTCTATCCTTTGTGAAGCCGGGCGTCCCTTCTTCAATCATTAGTAGACTGATGCCCCGGTGTTTCGGCTCCGCTTGCGGATTCGTTTTAACAACGACGAGGAATAGATTCCCATTCACTCCATTTGTAATGAATGTCTTTTGACCATTTACAATATAATGATCGCCTTCCTTGATGGCGGTCGTCTGGATATTAGCAAGATCCGAGCCCGTCCCCGGTTCCGTCATGGCTACACCGGTTATCCAATCTGCAGATATGCAGCCCGGTAACCATCGCTTCTTCTGCTCCTCTGATCCGAAGGATTCAATATAGGGAACGACGATATCATTATGTAGACCGACACCTGTCAACCCCGCCCCGATACGTTCCATCTCTTCGCCAATGATGACGCCGTAGCTAAAGTCGAGTCCGAGGCCCCCGTATTGCTCCTCCACTTGCGGACAAAGGAAGCCCATTTCACCAAGCTTACGCCAAAAACTGACAGGAATGAGCCGGTTCTTTTCCCATTCATCGTAATGCGGAGCTGCCTCTTTCAATAGGAATTTTCGAAGCGTCTCCCTGAACAAGACATGTTCATCTGTTTCAAATCGATAGCGTGCCATTGAACACCCCTCCTATTATTTCGCCTGCATCCGAATGGCTCCGTCCAGCCTGATCACTTCACCGTTCAATAGCGGGTTCGTGAAAATGCTTTCGACTAATTTTGCATACTCATCTGGCCGTCCGAGTCGTTTCGGGAATAATGTCATATCCACAAGTGCATGTTGGGCCGGTTCTGGGAGGCCCGCGAATAAAGGCGTCTCGACAAGACCCGGTGCAATTGTCATTACACGAATCCCGGATGACGCAAATTCCCGTGCTATCGGCAATGTCATTCCAACTACTCCACCTTTTGATGCACTATATGCCGCTTGCCCAATTTGTCCTTCGAACGCCGCAACGGAAGCCGTATTGACGATGACTCCGCGCTCTCCATCCTCATTCGGTTCGTTTTTCATCATGGCTGCCGCCGTTAGCCGGATCACGTTGAATGTTCCAACCAAATTCACTTGAATGACCTGTTCAAAGCGTTCGAGCAGCATTGGTCCACCTTTCGACACCACTTTCCCAGGCGTCGCAATCCCTGCGCAGTTCACGACTGCGTTCACTTTTTCGAACGTGGAAACAACTTCTGTGACATTCCGTTCAACCTCTTCCGAACTCGCAACATTCGTTCTGAGGAATAAAACATGGTCACTCCCCAACTCCTCGACCAAAGCGTGACCCCGTTCTTCATTCAAATCAAAAATAGCAACCTTTCCGCCCTTAGATACGATTCTTCTTGTCGTCGCCTCTCCTAATCCGGAAGCTCCCCCAGTGACAATTGCTACGGTATCTTTCATTTCCATTGGCTTTTCCCCCTTTTACAAACGTTCAATAATCGTCGCGTTCGCCATACCCATTCCTTCACAAATCGCAAGTAGCCCATATTTCCCGCCCGTCCGATGAAGTTCATTCACCATCGATACAAACAGTTTTGTACCGGTTGCGCCTAACGGATGGCCAAGTGCAATCGCGCCGCCGTTCGGATTAAGTTTTTCCGGATCAGCACCCGTTTCCTTTAACCATGCAAGTGGCACAGGTGCAAATGCTTCATTCACTTCGTAGACGTCGATGTCTTCTATAGAAAGATCTGCTTTCTCTAAGACTCTTTTCGTTGCTTCTATTGGTCCCGTCAGCATCAACGTCGGGTCAGATCCGACAACCGTACGAGCGACGATCCGTGCAAGTGGCTTCAATCCGAGTTCTTCCGCCTTCTCCTTCGACATGAGCAAGACAGCGGAAGCACCGTCACTCATTTGACTGGCGTTTCCTGCAGTAATGACTCCATTTTCGTCGAATACTGTCTTAAGTCCAGCAAGCACTTCGGGCGAGGAATCTGGACGCGGGCCTTCATCTTTTACTACGGTTTCAACAACACCATCGGCGCGCCTCACAACAACCGGCACGATTTCGGTTTTGAATTTGCCTTCTTCTATAGCCTTTATTGCTTTTTGATGGCTTTCGTATGCAAAACGATCAAGTTCCTCACGGGATAGTCCCCATTTTTCCGCGATGCGTTCGGCGGATAGTCCTTGGTTGATGATTTCATGTTTTTCGGTAAGCTTCGGGCTTGGCTTTACTTCACCGATATTTGAAAACATCGGCACCCTTGTCATGCTTTCAACCCCGCCAGCAATTACGATATCCATATCCCCTGCAGCAATTGCCTGTGAAGCGAAATGTACCGCTTGTTGGCTTGAACCGCATTGACGGTCGATAGTTATGCCCGGGACATGGACCGGGAATCCTGCGATCAATGCTGCAGTTCTCGCAATATTTCCTCCCTGTTCGCCCAATTGAGTAACGCACCCTAAAATGACGTCTTCCACTTCGTTTTTATCGATTTTAGCTCTATTAATTAATTCTTCAAGGACGACTGCAGCAAGTTCGTCTGGTCGATACTCCGAAAAACCACCTTTCCTTCTGGCGACTGCAGTTCTAACACCCTCAACAATGACAACTTCTCTCAAATCTACACCCCATTCTCTGAATTGATTGATAGTTCGTATAGTTATAGCTTACAGGAAAGCATTATCAATTTCCACCGCGTAATTTGTTGGTCTGTATAGAGAATCAGTCTCAGGTCGTAGACGAATATCCGCATTACGCCCGTTTGGACGAGGCGGAATCGATTGTATGATGTAGATACAACGAAAGGAGGAACAACAATATGAAAAAATTTGGTCTAACGATAATTGGCATTGTGGCAGCTATCGTTGTTCTTGCAAACTTAGGGTCGATTTTAGGGTTGGCAATTTCCGCATTGATCGCTTTTGCAGGGATTCATTATTACAAGAAGAGCGATTCCACGTTTCTTAAATTATTTTGGGGAACGGTGCTTGTTATCGGCTTGGTGACAGCTGTTACAAACGTACCTGCCTTCATCGGCATCATCGCTTTGCTTGGTGTCTATTATGTGTGGCGCAAGTGGAATGAAAATAAAAACGACAATGTAATCGAAGCTAAGTATTCCGATGATCCATTCGTTAATTTCGAACGCCAATGGGATGAAATTACAAAATAAGGAGGAAGCTATTATGAACACATTATGGAACAGAATTAAATACACGGTGCAAGCTGATTTGCATACAGTGCTCGACAAGAAGGAATCGAAAAACCCAATCGCAATGTTGAATCAATACGTAAAAGAAGCAGAGAAACAAACGGATGCGGTTGGAAAACTTTTGGAACGTCAAGGGAAATTGAAGGTTGCGCTTGAAAAGGAATATGCAGAAGCGAAAGCGATGTTGGATAAGCGCAGCAAACAATTGGCGCTGGCTGAGTCAACTGGCGAGGAGGATCTTGTTGCGTTTGCACAAGATGAAGTTCAAGCCTACGAAACACGCGCAGTTGAACTGGCGAATAGCATAACGGAATCCGCGAAGGAATTGGTTGCATTAGAGCGGAAATTCGAGGAAATGAAACATAAAGTGAAGGACATGAAAGTACGCCAGCTCCAATTGATGGGGAAAGAAAACGTCACACGCGCCCATCGCCGCATGGATAAATTCATCTCACCGGAAAATGGCGATAAACAAGTTTCCAGCGTGGAGGAAATGAATTCTTATATCGAAAACCTTGGCGGAGAGATCAACCGCGAGTACGAATCCTCCTCAATGGAGCGGAGATTGGAATTACTTGAGAAAAAAGCTACAAAGAATGCCGAGATTGTGTAAACTATAGTAGAGAATGAGAACTCTTTAGGGTGAAACGAGAACTCTTTGGCCTTAAATGAGAACTCTTCATGCGAGAACGAGAACTCTTCGCCCTTGAATGAGAACTCTTCACGTGAGAACGAGAACTCTTTGATCTATCATAAAAAACGTACACAACACTACTCATTGTTGTTATATTCTAAATATCAATGAAAAGGACGTGTATATATTGGGTAAACATCAAACACAGGAATTTAAGGAGTATATCTGCAGGTTAGTTGTTGAGGAAGGAAGAAAGGTTACTCAGCTTTCCTACGAAACAAATGTGCCTATTGGCACCATTAGGCGTTGGGTGGGGGATTACCGTAATAAGTTAGCAGCGGGGAAAGTTGAAGAAGGAATCGCGACTCCGTCTGACTTGGAAAAGAAGTTGCGCACAGTCGAAAAAGAGTTAGAAGATTTGCGTGAGGAGAATGAAATCTTAAAAAAGGCTATGCATGTCTTCGCGAAAAACCGGCCGTAAGGTACCAATTCATAGATGAACACATGGATGAGTACAGCGTGGCGAAGATGTGCAAGGTGCTGGAAGTATCACGAAGTGGCTTTTACGATTGGAAACAACGTCCGTTAACTGACGAATGGCAGAAGCGGCAAGAGGCAAGAGATGCATTAAAGCAGGATATTTCTGTACTCTACCACCAAAATTACGGTGTCTATGGTAGCCCCAGAATTCACAAAGATCTTTTGGAGATCGGCCATCAAGTGAGTGAAAGCCACGTCGCTGCACTCATGCGAGAAATGGGGCTTTCCGCAGAATTCCACAAAATGTTTGTCACGACCACGGATTCCGATCATGACAAATTTATTTATCCAAACTTGTTAAACCGACAATTTGATGTAAAAGAGATAAATAAGGTATGGGTAACGGATATCACCTATATAAGAACAAGTGATGGGTGGCTCTATTTGGCCAGTGTTATGGATTTATATTCCCGCCGGATTGTCGGCTATACGATTGGAGTGTCAATGGAGGTGGAATTGGTTCTGACCGCCTTAAAGAAAGCGTTGATACTTCGTCAGCCACCAGATGGTTTCCTTCATCATTCCGATAGAGGAAGCCAGTATTGTTCAAACGAATACATACAACTCTTAGAAGAGCGAAATGTCCAAATTAGCATGAGTCGCAAGGGAGATCCTTATGACAACGCTTGTATCGAATCTTTCCATGCCACCATTAAGAAAGAGTTGATTTATCGTTGGGGCCAGATTACGCGAAAACAAGCAATAAAGGAAATCAGGAAATATATTGACGGCTTTTACAATCCAACCAGGCGACATTCAAGATTAGACTATTTATCACCGATTCAGTTTGAGGAACAAGGAGCAAAGCAAAAGCAAGCGCTCGTTTCTTGACCATTTAGACTTTGGAGGAAAATTATTCCGAAGGAATCTTTTTCCTTCAAAGTCCGAGCAAGCGAAGCGCGGTAGTGTTTTTGAAGCAAATTCTCTCATTTTATAGTGTACGTTTCTTGACAGAAGTCCACTCTTTGACCTTAAACGAAACATTCAATTATCAAAGGGAAGGTACCACCTTCCCTCTTTCATCTGACATCAAGAAGGGGGAATAAATGTGAAGAAACTTGAAACGAACAAGGTGATATTTTGGATTGCCGCA
The DNA here is from genome assembly GCF_042658975.1 of Sporosarcina thermotolerans. NCBI lineage: Bacteria > Bacillati > Bacillota > Bacilli > Caryophanales > Caryophanaceae > Sporosarcina > Sporosarcina thermotolerans. The sequence goes on from NZ_JBHSRM010000002.1 coordinate 382,386, forward strand.
TTTCTATTTCTTATTTTTGTAGAGACTACATTTCTTTCAAACGGTAATTTCATCTTCCTCCTTCTTGGTGCCGGATTTATTTATTACGGCTTTAAAAAGCGTTCGAAATGGATGACTTTTTTAGGCATCTTTTTCATAATAATGGCTTTGATGACGTTATGGAGTTTACGTATGCTGTTGTTCACGGCATTCGTCTATGTTTTATTCCACCTATGGAAAGGCGTTCCGGCGGAGCAAATGATGCGCCCGTTGAAAGAATTCCAAAAGCCGACGCCCAATGGCATATGGAAGAACAAATGGTTTTCAACACAGACTTCTCCTTTCTCATCTTATGAATGGGAGGATATCCAGATTCAAGGTTTTTTCGGGGATATTCATGTAGACGTAACGGACACCGTTCTGCCAAAAGGGACATCTTTTATTTCTATCCGACAAGGTTTCGGGAGGATTAAGATAGACTTGCCTTATGAAATTCCAGTGCGCATCCATTACAACACATTGTTTGGAGAGGCCCGTATCCTTGATCTCAGTCCGAAACGCATGCTAAATGAAACACTTCATTTCAAGGATGGCTATGAAGGAGAAATTGGTTACCGCTCGGAGCTGATCATTTCTCTTGCGACGTGGATTGGTGATATCGAGGTGGTGCGGAAATGAAAAATTTATTCGGGCGCAGCCTCTCACTAACCTTAATTTTCATCACTATTACAGCACTTTATTTCTATTTAATCATCGACCTTCCGTTAAGTGAGGTAGGATTTCTCTTTTTTGAAATCCAATATGCGAATGTCCCTTTAGGTGCCTGGATTATTTTCACATGCATCGCGTTAGCTAATTGGATTGCCATTTGGATGGGCAGCATCGGTCGTTCGAAGGAAAAAGCGTTTGAGCAGCAACTGACGGGATTGATTCAGAATGAAGAACCGGTAAAGATCAATAAAAAGTTTTCGCCGAAGATTGATAGAACGCTTGAGGACGTCTCCAATATTTTGACGACCCAGCGTAAAAGCTTGCAGCGCATAACCGATGAACGAGCTGAAGCACAGGATAAGTTGATACAAGAACGTATTGTTCAGGAACGTCAACGTCTTGCCCGGGAACTGCATGATTCCGTTTCGCAGCAGCTTTTCGCGGCGTCGATGCTTATGTCTGCGATTAATGAGCGGGAGCATGAAAAGTCGGTAGAAAAACCGCTTTTACAAGTGGAACGCATGGTGCAACAGGCACAACTTGAGATGCGTGCTTTATTGCTTCATTTGCGTCCAGCCGCCTTGAATGATAAATCGCTCGCTGAAGGACTTGAGGAATTATTAGTCGAATTAAAAGAGAAGGTTTCGTTTGATATCCGGTTCAGGTTGGAAGAGGTGTCGTTGTCTAAAGGAGCGGAGGATCATTTATTCCGCATTGCACAGGAGACTTTGTCGAATACATTGCGTCACGCACAGGCGACAGAAGTCGACGTCCTTTTCGTTGAACGGGATGGGTTAGCTATTTTCCGAGTTCAGGATAATGGCGTCGGATTCCAAGAAACCGATAGCAAAGGCGGTTCTTACGGATTGCAAAACGTGAAGGAACGTGCGATTGAAATCGGCGGTTCGTGTAAAATTGTTTCAGTTCCTTCGCAAGGTACAATAGTCGAAGTGAAATTGCCTACGAAAAAGGGGGATGAGTTGGGTGATTCGGATTCTATTAGTGGATGATCATGAGATGGTGCGAATCGGTGTTTCCGCTTATTTGCAGACACAACCAGATATGGAAGTCGTCGACGAGGCGGTCAACGGAAAAGAAGCCGTGGAAAAAGCGCTTGCTTTACGGCCAGATATCATTTTAATGGATATGGTGATGCCGGAAATGAACGGCGCGGAGGCGACTGCGGCGATTATTAAGCAATGGCCGGAAGCAAAAATTGTCATTGTCACCAGTTTTTTAGATGACGATAAAGTATACCCCGCACTTGAAGCCGGGGCAATCAGCTACATATTGAAGACATCGAATGCGAAGAGGATTGCCGAAGCCATTCGCGACACATTGAAGGGGCAGACCGTTTTGGAGCCCGAAGTGACATCGAAAATGATGCAGAAAATGAGGACCGGCAATTCGCATCGACTCCATGATGATTTGACAGAGCGAGAGCTGGAGATCCTTCTCTTACTCTCAAAAGGCAAAACGAATCAGGAGATTGCTGATGAGCTGTTCATTGCGCTTAAGACAGTGAAGACGCATGTGAGTAATTTATTGTCGAAACTTGAAGTGCAGGATCGGACACAGGCGGTCATTTATGCGTTTAAGAATGATTTAGTGGAATGAAAAGATGGCCGCTTGCCTGGAAATGGGCATGCGGCTTTTTTTGTGTGAATTAAGGGGGCGTCAGGGGGCAGGTATAAAGTAACAAGACGAGCAAAATGGGGCTGAACTCGAGCATAACTTCATTCTTGTAAATAAAAAAACTGCCCATTCACCGGTTTTTCCGATGGATGGGCAGTTTCAAGTTTATTTATTTCCACGGTTCGGATCATACGGATATTCTTCACCAGGATCCGTCGTATTGTATCCGTCTTTGTTCGTTTGATTGAATCGAGTTGGATCATTTTCTTCAAATGCGTCGGATGTGTTTGAATCGGCCGGATCGGACAGTGGTAGTTCATCTGAGAATGTTTGACCAGTACGCGGTTCATAGTCTTGTTCAGTCGGATATCCTTTGTCCCCGACTGATGGAACATGGTCCTCTTTCGCCGTTCGATCCACGGCACGCTGAGCTTTATCCGTCGATCGCTTTACCTCCCGCTTCATCTCACTCTTCTCCTGCTCCCACTTCTCTTTCGACACATCCGCCTCTTGCAGGCTGCCTTCCATTTTCGTCAAATAACGGGAAGCGTGTTCACGACCGCCCAAACCGAATGCAAGTCCAAATGCGAGTGCCACACCACCAAGGATGAGGATGAATGCCGCATTGATGATCGCTGGTGCGATGCCAAGCTGGCTGAGTGCCATGAAGAACGCGAAAGCCAAAATCGCATATTTCGCTACATATCGCAAAACATGTGGGGATCCTGATTTCGTCGTAAGGATGCTTCCGACAAATTTCTCAGCAAGGTGTGCAAGCCAAAATCCGATCGCCAAGATGACGACTGCCGCCACAACCATCGGCAAGTATGCGAAAATGCCTGTTGCTAATGTCACCATGAACGTCAAGTTCAGTAGCTGTAGTGCTTCAACAACAAATAGTAGGATGACAATCACTTGGACAATCGTTCCGATGATTTGAGAGAATGAAGGTGTGGATGCTCCCGAGCGTACACCCATCTTCCCGAAAATCGAGTTAATCCCTAAATTATTGAGTAGCGAAACGACGATGCCCTTTACCCATTTCGCCAAATAAATTCCAACAAGCACGAGTACAATGGCGACAGCAATTTTTGGCAGCATTGTCATAATATCGTTCAACATGGCGATTGCCGGTTGTGAAATACCTTCCAAATCCAATACTTCCAGAGCAGAAATCGTTACTGGCAGCATGATTAGGACAAAAACGATTGTGCCGACAATGTCCGAAATGCTTGTTACTTTCCCTTGTCCAGAAGAAAGCTTCAACTTATGAGAGAATCGATCGACTCCAACCGACTCAAGCAGCTTCGTAACAATCGTCCTAATGATTTTCGCAACAACCCAGCCAACTGCGAATATCAACGCTGCGCCAACAAGTTTCGGAAAGAAACTCATGAAGCTTGAAAGCATTCCCTCAAATGGGCCACTAATACCGCTTAGTCCGAGGGCGTGCAGTACAGCTGGTACAAACAGCAACAATACTACGTAAAACGCAATATTCGCTGCAGTTTCGACCCATTTCGACTTGTCAATCTCATCCGGCGATGCCCCAACTTTCACTACATACTTATTCAACTTCATCTTCCCACCGATTGCCAAAACCACCTTTTTGCCAATCAATGCAAAGACCCACGCTAAGAGCAAAATCAGTCCGGCTTTCAAGATGCTAAGAACCGCCCCACCAATTCCCGAATACATCGTCATGAACGGAGAAGCGATCATGGATGCATTCATGATGTTAAAGAAGAGAAGGAATGCCAGTAAAAGAATACCGAAGAAGACTACTTTACTGATGATCTTCTCGACATTCCATTTTCCTTCTTTAACGTTCAATCTTTCATTGACTCTCGATTTCTTCAAACGTTTGCTAACTGCGTTCTCGACCGCTTTTGCAATGAAGAAGCCGATGAGCAATACGATGAGTCCAAGAATCAACTCAGGCAGATAGCTTAGCATATTCGTAAAATACATATCTCTGTACATTCCGCGTCCTCCATTCAATAGGTAATTTATTAATCTCTATTCCTATTAACGTAGAGGACTAAACCTATCAATCTATAGAAGGCTTGAGCGCGAGGCAGCTTTCTTGAGCGCGGAAGGCGTATTCTTGAGCGCGGCACGGCTTTCTTGAGCGCGGGAGGCGTATTCTTGAGCGCGGCACGGCTTTCTTGGGCGCAGAAGGCATATTCTTGAGCGCGGCACGGCTTTCTTGAGCGCGGGAGGCGTATTCTTAAGTCAAGTCCTTATTCTTGTGTAAATTCCCTTTTCAATGTTTTCGTTCATCTCTTTTTAAGACATAAATATATTTGGCAATACT